>NZ_JBIAPU010000051.1:0-44268 GCF_042888465.1 Streptomyces sp. NPDC002888
GGGGGGGGGGGGGGGGGGGGCCCCCCGCCGGCGCGCCGGCCTCGTGCACCCCCCCCCCGGGGGGGGCCCGGGGGGGCCCGGGGCGGCGGGGGGGGGGGGGGGGGGCCCCGCCCCCCCCCCCCCCCCCCGACAGACCACGAACCGACGGAGGAGGTCCGCATGACCAGTGGAACGGAGACCGGCGGCGTGACCGGCACACAGGACAAGGACTACAACCTGATCTGGTACGTGGAGGCGTGCCTGAGCAACGCGCTGCGGCTGGAGACCTACATCCAGGACGCGGAACGCGAGAAGGACACCGAGATCGCGGACCTGTTCCGCAAGGCCCAGGCCGACAGCCGCAAGGGCGCCGAGCTGGGCAAGGGACTCCTGCGCGCCCGCCTCGACGGCGGCTGACCCCGGTACGCCCCCAGGGCCCGGACACCGTGGAGACAGGGTGTCCGGGCCTTTCCCGTACCTGGCAAAGGTGAGAACGAGATCTGGCTGATAACGTCAACACCGATGCCTGACAGAGCACTTGACCCCCGGCCTACCGCAGTCGTCATCGGCGCGAGCGCCGCAGGCCTCTTCGCCGCGACCGCGCTCACCGCCGTCGCCGACGTCACCGTCGTCGAACGCGACACTCTCCCCGACGGACCCGAACCCCGCCGCGGCGTTCCCCAGGCCCGCCACGCCCACCTGGTGTGGAGCGGCGGAGTGAAGGCCTTCGACGAGCTGCTGCCCGGTGTCGTCGACGAGGTCGTCGCCGAGGGCGGCCGCCTGGTCCACATCATGGGCGACATGGTCTCCCGGGCCCCCAACGAGATCTGGTTCCGCCGGTTTCTGGCCACGCACCACCGCAACCTGGTGTGCTCGCGCGAGCTGCTCGACCACGTCCTGCGCCGCCGTGCCCTGGCCGACGCACGCATCACCGTGCGCCAGAACACCGCCGCGCTCGCCCTGCAGGGCGACGCCGGGCGCGTCACCGGCGTGCGCGTCCGCACCGGCGACGAGGAAGCCACCCTGAGAGCCGACCTGGTCGTCGACGCCTCCGGCCGCGGCTCGCGCACCCCGCGCTGGCTGGCGGACCTCGGGCTGCCCGAGGTGGCCGAACGCGAGGTCGACGCCGGGGTCACCTACGCCACCCGTCTCCACCGCGCCCCGGGCACGACCGGCGACGGCTCCTTCCCGCTGGTGAACGTGCAGGCCAACCCCGCCAAGGCCCCCGGCCGGGGTGGCATCCTCCTGCCCGTCGAGGGCGGCCGCTGGATCGTCACCCTCGCCGGCACCCGCGGCGGCGAACCCACCGCCGACCCCGACGCGTTCGTCGACTTCGCCCTCGGCCTCGGCGACCCCGTCATCGGCGAACTCCTGAAGGACGCCACCCCCCTCGGCGACGTCGCCACCACCCACGCCACCGCCAACCGCCGCCGCTACTACGAGAAGATCCGGCAGTGGCCGGACGGCCTCCTCGTCCTCGGCGACGCCGTGGCCGGCTACAACCCCGTCTACGGTCACGGACTCACCGTCGCCGCCCAGAGTGCCGTCATCGTCCGGGACGCCCTGCGCCGCACGGACCTCACCGCACCGGGCACCGCCCGCCGCCTCCAACGTGCCGCGTCCCGCCCCGTCGCCGCCGCCTGGGACCTGGCGGTGGGGCAGGACGCCTTCTATCCCGGCGCCAGTGCGACGCCGCCCACCGCGGCGGAGCGGTTCCTGGCCCGCTTCGTCGACCGGGCCGTGGCCACCGGCGCCCGCAGCCCGCGCGCCCTCGGCGCCCTGCTCGACGTGATGAGCCTGGAGAAGCCGCCGACCCGCCTCTTCTCACCCGACATGCTCGTCCCGATGCTCTTCGGCCCGAAGAAACCGCACCTGGACGGCCCGCCGCTGACAGAGGCGGAACGCAAGAGCGCGATGCGCTGAATCCGTCAGTGCGGCGACCGCCCCGTCCGCGCGGTCGCGAAGACGCGCACGTCCCAGGGGCCGAGGTCCACCCCTGAGCCCGCGGGGACGGACGTGCCGTCCAGGGCATCGGTCAGCTCCACCGGCGCCTCCACACGGGCGGGCTCCCAGTTCCAGTTGTGCACGACGTGGACGCGGCGTCCGTCGGGTGAGGTGCCGGTCGTCGCGGTGACGGACGCCGGGAGGTCGCGCCAGGTGTGGCGGACGGACGGCGACAGCCACTCGGCGAGCGCCCGGGCGAGGTCGCGGCCGGGCACCGTACCGACGTACGTGACGCGGCCCGCGCCGTGGCGACGGGTGGTGACCGCGGGCCAGCGGCCGAAGTGCGGGTGGTCGTAGGTGACGAGCACGTCGGCGTCGGTGACCGTCAGGCCGTCCGCCCAGCGGGTCGCCGTCGCGCCCTCGGGCAGGGCGAACGGTCCGTCAGGAGCCGACCGTACGGGGATCTCCCGCAGC
This sequence comes from Streptomyces sp. NPDC002888, assembly GCF_042888465.1. Classification (NCBI taxonomy): domain Bacteria; kingdom Bacillati; phylum Actinomycetota; class Actinomycetes; order Kitasatosporales; family Streptomycetaceae; genus Streptomyces; species Streptomyces sp. NPDC002888. Next base: position 2,398 of record NZ_JBIAPU010000051.1, read on the forward strand.
AGGTTGCTGAACTCGTCGTACGTGACGCCCGCGGCTTCCGTGAGGCGTCCCGGAGCCGGTTCCTGCCGGGCCCGGGCCTCGTGGTCGGCGTAGCCGGTGCGCGGGCCCAGGACCAGGTGGCCGCCGGCGTGGGCGTAGGCGGCCAGCCAGTCGAGCGTCGCGTCGGCGGCGACGTACAACGCGGGGACGACGAGGACCGGGTGACGGCGCACGGCCTCCTCGGGCGTCAGGCCCTCCCGTTCCCCGCTCGGGTCGTGCAGCTGGCGGGCGTGGACGATGCGGACCTGGCGGCCGGCGTCGAAGGCGCCGCGGTAGAACGGGTCGAGGACGCGGTGGTAGGCCGCCGGGTCGGGTTCGCCGTCCGGCCGGGCGAGCGGCGGGTACTTCTGCATCAGCCACTTGCTCGGCGTCGAGTACACCAGCGTGATGTCGGCGTCCGGTTCGAGCCCGGCCACGAGCGAGCCCGCCGTCTCGAACTCGGCGCCGAGTCGGGCGAGTTCGGCGTACGCACGGCCGGGTCGGCCGCTGTGCGGGAGGATCCCGCCCCAGTACGTCTCCGCGCCGAAGTGCAGGGTGTGCCAGTGCCAGTACTCGATCATCCGGGCCCCGCGCGCGACGAGCGCCCACGCGGCCTGCCGCCACTGCCCGTCGTAGGCGGGCCGGTTGTCCCAGGGGAAGCCGATGGAGGCCGCGTTGGTCTCGGTGACCAGGAACGGCGCCTGACGTGAGGAGAACATCCAGTCGGCGGTCTGGTACAGCGCCCACACCCCGGTGGTCTTCCAGATCTGCTCGTGGCCGTCGGGGGTGGGGTCGGGCAGGGCGAGGCCGTCCTGCATGTCGTAGTACGGGTTGCCCGACGCGATGTCGAGACGGTCGGTCAGCTCGTCGTCCTCCACCGCGGCGCGGGTGTAGGAGATGCAGGTGGTGACGAACTGCTCGGGGCGGGCGTACTCGCGGACGATGTCCGCCTGCCAGCCGATGAACTCGGTGACCTGCCGGGCCTGGAACGCGCGCCAGGCGACGTCGTACTGCGGTTGCGCGTTGCCGTCCGGGGTCCACAGGTCGGCCCAGGTGGACAGGCGGTGCGACCAGTAGACGAGGCCCCACTCGCGGTTGAGGGTCTCGACGTCGCCGTACGTTTCGCGCAGGTGGTCCACGAAGCGCTGGAAGACGCCGTGGTTGTGGAAGAGGTGCAGCCCCGGTTCGTTGTCGACCTGGAAGCCGATGACCGCCGGGTGGCCGGCGTACCGGGCCACGATCTTCCGTATGACCCGCTCGGCGTGGAAGCGGAACGCGGGATGGGTGAAGTCGACCTCCTGGCGGGCGCCCCAGCCGTGGCGCCGGCCGGTGGCGTACTCACCCGTGATCTCCGGGTACTGGCGGGCCAGCCACGGCGGGACCGCGTACGTCGGAGTGCCGAGGACGACGGAGATGCCCCGCTCGTGGGCGCCGTCGAGGACCGGCTGGAGCCAGTCCAGGTCGAACGTGCCGTTCTCCGGTTCCCACGTCGACCACACCGACTCGCCGACCCGGATCACCGAGAAACCGGCCCCGGCCATCAGGTCCAGGTCGTCCTTGAGCCGTTCGTACGGCTGGTATTCGTGGTAGTACGCGGCGCCGAAGAGGACGCGGGCAGGCAGAGCCGCCATGAAGGAAACCTCCGGAGAGAGAAGTGGGGGACGGGGGACCGCGTGCGCTACTGCTTGACGCCGCCGGCGGCCAGGCCGCTCTGCCAGTACCGCTGGAGCATCAGGAACGCCACGACCAGCGGCACGATCGAGAGCAGTGAGCCGGTCACCACCAGCGCGAGCATGTCGCTGCTGGCGCCGGCCCCGCCGTTCTGCGCCTGCGCGGCCCAGGACGCCAGGCCCACCGTGATCGGGTACAGGTTCGGGTCGTTGAGCATGATCAGCGGCAGGAAGTAGTTGTTCCAGGTCGCCACCAGCGTGAACAGCAGGACGGTCACCAGGCCGGGGCCCAGCAGCCTGAGGGCGATCCGGAAGAAGATCCGGGCCTCCCCGGCACCGTCGATGCGGGCGGCCTCCAGGAGGCTGTCGGGTACCGCGTCCTGGGCGTAGATGCGCATCAGGTACAGGCCGAACGGGTTCACCAGCGAGGGCAGGATCACCGCCCACGGGGTGTTGACCAGACCGGCCTTCGCGAAGAGCAGATAGGTCGGGATGGCCAGCGCGGTGGTGGGGACCATGACGGCGCCCAGGATCAGGTTGAAGGCGAGACGGTCGCCGCGGAAGCGGAACTTGGCGAAGCCGTACCCGCCGGCGGCCGCGAGCAGGGCGGCGCCGAGCGAGCTGACGACGGCGTACAGGACCGTGTTGAGCAGCCAGTGCAGGAAGACGCCGTCGTTCTGTGTGAACGTCTCCCTGATGTTCGTCAGCAGGCGCGGGGTGTCGGAGAACCACAGGCCGAAGCTGTCGAACAGATCCTGGGTGCTCTTCGTCGAGGCGACCAGCAGCCAGAACAGGGGGAGGAGGAAGTAGGCCAGGGCGGCCAGCATGGCGATCGTCAGCGGGGTGCTGCGGCGACGGGAGACGGACGGGGAGCTCACGGCGTCCTCCTGCGGTTCGCGGTCAGCAGCACGCCGTAGGAGGCGATCACGATGACGAGGCCCAGCAGGAAGGACACGGTGGCCGCGTAGTTGAGCTGCTGGCCGGTGAAGGCGAGGGAGTAGGCGTACAGGTTGGCGGTGTAGGAGCTGCTGATGACGTCCGGTGCGATCTTCATCAGCAGGTTCGGCTCGTTGAACAGCTGGAAACTGCCGATCACGGAGAACAGCAGGGTGAGCAGGAGGGCGGGCTTGAGCGCCGGCAGTTTGATCGACCAGGCGATCCGCCAGGCGCCGGCGCCGTCCACCGCGGCCGCCTCGTACAGCTCCTGCGGGATCGTGCGCAGGGCGGCGTACAGGATGATCATGTTGTAGCCGACGAACTCCCAGGTCACGATGTTCGCCAGGCTGCCGAGCATCCAGCCTTCGCTCAGGAAGTGCGGGGCCGGCAGGTCCAGCTTCCGGCTGAGCTGGGCGAACGGGCCGAAGTCCGGTCCGTACAGATAGCCCCACATGAGCGCGGCGACCACGCTCGGCACCGCGTACGGGACGAAGATGCCCAGCCGGATCACCCGCGCCAGGCGCAGCAGACCGCTGTCCAGCGCGAGGGCGAACAGCAGCGCCAGCAGCAGCATCACCGGGACCTGGATCACGAAGAACAGCGCGACGCGCCCGAGGCCGTGCAGGAGGAGCGGGTCCTTCAGGGCCTTGACGTAGTTGTCGAGGCCGACGAACACCGTTCCGCCGATGAGGCGTTGCTGGAACAGGCTGAGGTAGGCGGCGTAGCCGAGCGGGGCGAGGAAGAGCAGCAGGAACAGCACCAGGAACGGGGCGACGAACAGCGGTCCCGCCGCCCTGCGCGTCCCCTTGGCGGAGATCATCTCAGCTCCCCTTGACCGTGAAGCCCTGGTCCTTGGCGTACGTCGTGAGGCGCGACTGCCAGGTGCCCAGCGCACGGACGGTGTCGGTGCGGTCCGCGAGGGACTTGCCGACGGTCTCCGTCCAGTCGGTCGCCGCCTGGTCGAGGAACGGCGGCCACTGGAAGGAGGAGTTGACGGTGGAGCTGACGTCGGCGAAGAGCTGGTTGACCTTCTGGCCGCCGTAGAAGGACGGCGCGTCCCCGACGAAGGAAGCGTCCGTGAGCAGCGCCTTCGTCGCAGGGAAGAAGAACTGCTGGGTGGCGAACATCTTCGCGCTGGCCGGGTCGCTGTTGAGGAACTGCGCGAACTGAGCGGCCGCGACGGGGTTCTTGGTGGACCGGATGACCGCGGTCGTCGAGCCGCCCCAGTTGCCGGAGCTCGGCTTGGCGGCGTCCCACTGCGGCAGCGGCGCCGCCCGCCACTTGCCCGCGGTCGCCTTGGCGGAACCGGAGAGGAAGACCGGCCCCCAGGCCGCGGTCAGCCAGGTGGCGTACTTGCCCTTGTTCAGCGCGGCGTACCAGGAGTCGGTGAAGTCCGGCTCGACCCCGATGACCCCCTCCTTGGCGAGGGCGCCCCAGTACGCGCCGAGCTTCTGGGAGACCGCGTCGTCGACGCTGATGGTGATGTCGCTCTTGCCGCTGGTCGCGTAGGGCTTGGCGCCCGCCTGCCAGAGCAGGCCGTGCCAGGCGGCGACCTGGTTGGCGGCTAGGTTGGTCAGGTAGACGTCCGGGTCGGCCTTGTGCAGCTTGCGCGCGGCGGCGGCGAAGTCGTCCCAGGTCTGCGGGACTTCGATGCCGTGCTTGTCGAAGATGTCCTTGCGGTACAGCATGCCCATCGGGCCGGTGTCCTGCGGTATCGCCCAGACCTCGCCGCCGCTGCCGCTGACCTGGCCCCAGGTCCAGTCGATGAACGTGTTCTTGAGCGCAGAGGCGCCGTACGGCCCGAGGTCCAGCAGGCTGTTGGTGATGGTGAAGGTGGGGATGGCCTGGTACTCGATCTGGACCATGTCCGGAGCGCCGCTGCCGGCCTTCAGCGCCGTACGCAGCTTCGTGTATTGGGGCGTTCCCTGGCCGGCGTTGACGACCTTGACCTTGATGGCCGGGTACTTCTTCTCGAAGAGCGCGATCTCCTGCTGGATGTTCGGGACCCAGGTCCAGAACGTCAGCTCGGTCGGCGTCTTCATCGCCTTGTCGATGTCGGCCTGGCTGACCGGCTTCGCGGAGCCGGAGGCGCCGCCCGAGTCTCCGCCGCCGCACGCGGAGAGGGCGGCGCCGAGCGACAGGGCTCCCGTCGCGGTGAGGAAGAGCCTGCGGCTCAGGGGGGAGGAGCTGGGGAAGGATCCGGGTGTGGGCATGGTGAACTCCCGCCGATGGCGAAGGTGACGGCACGCCGGGCGAGGGCGTGCGGAAACAGGGGTGGAGGGGAGGAAGGAACCGGGACGTGACGTGCAGACGTCAGGGGTCCGGGCTGTGTGCGGCGGCCACCCGGCTCAGGGGGCCGTCGGCGAGGGGAAGGCGGCGCGCGTCGCCGGCGTCACGGGATCGTCCGGAGCGGCGTGGGCGCGGTGGGGGAGCGAGGGTGTTCGGCAGGGATCACTGAGGCGGCTCGCCTGCGGGCCATGTGTCCGGCCCCGAGCCCTGCCACGGAGTACGACGGGTCAGGAGTGTGCGGCACGACCTCCCTTCGAAGGCGCGGGACCGGTCGACGCACGGACGACGAGATCGACCGGTGGGTCGGTCGCCGGCAAGGGGTCCGTTCCCGGGTTCTCGATGGCGTGCACGAGCCGCTTCAGCCCCTCCTGCGCCACGGCGTCGAACGGCTGACGCACGGTGGTCAGGGGAGGAGTCACATAGGCGGCGACCGGGACGTCGTCGAAGCCGACGACGCTCACGTCCTCCGGCACCCGCCGACCGGCTTCCGCCAGCGCGCGGATCAGGCCGATGGCCATGTCGTCGTTGGCGGCGAAGACCGCGGTCAGGTCGCCGTCGCCGGCCAGCTCGCGGCCCGCCGTGTAGCCGGAGGCGGCCGACCAGTCGCCCTCGGCGACCGGCGGCACCGGTCTGCCGTGCGCGACGAGCGCAGCCCGCCAGCCCTCCAGGCGGTCCTTGGCGGCGTACCAGCGCTGGGGGCCGGCGAGGTGATGGACCGTCGTGTGACCGAGGTCCAGGAGGTGTTCCACGGCGGCCCGCGCCATCGCGTCGGCGCCGCGGCCCGCGGCCAGCACCGTGGGAGCGTCGACCGGCGGCGGCGCGCCGAGGACCAGGACGGGCACGGCGACCGGGATGGAGCCCTCGCCGCCGTCCGTCTCCTCGTCGATCGGCTCGGAGATGACGATGCCGTCCACACCCTGGTCGAGGAGTGAGTCGACGGCACCGGCGATGCCCGCCGGGTCGCCCTCCACCGTGTTGACCACGCGGAGCGCGTACCCGGTGTCCCGCACCACCCGCTCGACACCCATGAGCAGGGAGGCGGGACCGTACAAAGCGGTCCCCAGCGTCACGACGCCGATGGAGCGGGTCCGCCCGGAGGCCAGCGCGCGGGCCGCGTTGTTCCTTCGGTAGCCGAGCTGTTCGGCCGCTTCGAGGACGCGTCGGCGCACGTCGGCGGAGACGTACGGCTCGTCGTTGAAGACCCTGGACACCGTCTTCTGAGAGACGCCCGCGAGCCGGGCCACGTCCACGCTGCGCGGTGCGGCGGAGCTCCCGCCCCGCCCTGTTCCTCGCGTCATGGTGTCTCCCGCGGCCGCACGAATCGAGTCCTCATCATGTCAGACGCCCTTCGTCTGACTACGCAGTCATGTCTACGCAGTCATACGGCGCCCGTCAAGACTTCGGGAGGTAACTTCGGGGGTGACCACTGGTGCGAGGAATCCGAACGGTGCCCTCCGTTCGGGCTCCTCGTCGTGACCCCTTGGACGGTCCGCCGCAAGGAGCCCGTCCGGAATCCGCCGTTGTCTCTGGCGTCACGGCCGCCGCAGGATGAGAGGCATGGGGAACCAGGGGGAGCCGCCGCCGTACGACGTCATGGATGCCGCCGGTTTCGTCGAGGCGATGCAAAGACTCAAGGAGCGGTCGGGACTGACGTACCGCGAGTTGGAGGAGAAGGCCGCCCGCAGCGGTGACGTGCTGGCGCGCAGCACGTTGGCCGACGTCCTGCGGCGCTCCAGCCTGCCCCGGCCGGAGGTGGTGGCGGCGTTCGTCCGGGCCTGCGGGGAGGAACGGTACGTCGACGACTGGCTGGCGGTGAGAGAGCGCGTCGCCGCCGTGCAGGTCACGTCGCCCGACCGGCCCGACGACGGGTGCGAGACCGGGGACGACGGGCGCGCGCCCGAGGCGACCGGCGCGTCACGTGCACGCCCGACGTGGTTCCGCCCATCCGTCCTCGCGGGCGCCTTCCTCATCCCGCTGCTCGCCGTGGTCGCCTGGGGGCTGCTCCCCGACAGCTCCGAGGGCGGCTCGGGCACCTCGGGTACCCCGACCACCCCGACCGCCGCGGGCACCGCCTCCCGGGCCCCCGCCGACGGGTGGGTCACGATCCGCCCCGCCCGTACGCCCGAGCTCTGCCTGACCGACGGACGCGACCGCGCCGGCGCGTACGACAGTGCCGTCGCGGTGCAACTCCCCTGCGCGCAGGCCACCGTGCCGCGCACCTACCTCGAACCGGCGGGCGAGAATCTGTACCGCATCCAGTGGCACCACCCCCAGCTGGGGAAGGGGTGCCTCACGGTCATGAGCTCCGGCCCGGTCAAGGACATGCTCGAACCCCGGGACGACTGCGCCCACGCCACCCTGTTCCGACTGCTCCCGGTCGGCGCGAGGAACGCCGAGAAGTACTCGCTCCGTCCCGTCAACGGCCGGTGCGTCGGAATCGCCGGCGAGGACACCGCCGTAGGGGCCGAGGCGGTCGAGGAACGGTGCACGGGCGGTGTCGACCAACGGTTCGTCGTCAAGGCGGACTGACCGCGTGCCCTGACGTGCGCCCAGCGGCGTCCGGGGCAGCACGGACGGTTTTCGGACAAGCCGCCGACCAGCCCGGACAGCCGTCCCGCCGTCCGGGACAGCCGAACCCCCTTGGCCGGGCCCCGAACGCACCAGCAGTATCGGTGGTGCCGGACCGGTGCCCGCACCCGTCAGTCGGGGAGACCCCATCAGCTTCATCGACCCGCCGACGGCCGGCCCCGCGGGGGTGAGTCGGCCGAACGGTATCCGGGGGAAGGGGGGGGGGGGGGGGGGGGGGGGGGGGGGGGGGGGGGCGGGGCGGGGGGGGGGGGGGGGGGGGGGGGCCGCGCCCGCCCCCCCCCCCCCCCCCCCCCCCCCCCCCCGCGGTCACGTGTACGTCCGGCTACTGCTCCGGCGCGTTCAGGGCCGCCCCGGAAACCGGGTCGGGGTTGAACACCGGGTGGTAGCTCTCCGGCGGGGCCAGATAGGTCACCGGCAGCCCGCCGGTGTCGATGACGATCTGGTCGACGGCGATGGCCGGGTCGACCATGAACAGCCGCAGGACGTGTTCGCCGGGTTCGGCGACGACCAGCTCGGCGGTGAGCTTCTCCACGCCGTCCTCGACGTTGCGCGCCCAGGCGTCGCCGCGGTTGCCGGTGGCGACGGCCTGCCCGGACAGCACGGTGACGGGCTGGTCGTCGAGGGCGACGGCCACCCGCCGGTGCCCGCGCTCGTCGAGGGAGGGCAGCCGGAAGACGGTGACGGGAAACGTACCGGTACTGGTGAAGCGCACCCGGTACCGCAACTCGGGCGCACGGCCGGCGAAGTCCCCGGTGATCGGCGCCGCCGTCGACGGCACCGCCTCCACCGCGCCCGTACGGCGGCCCAGCCCGCGCACGACCCGCCAGCGCGCCCCGCCGCGCGCCACCCGCCGGTCGACGTGCACGGCGTCGATGGAGACGTAGCCATGGGCCTCGACGAACCCGCGGGCCCGCCTGCGCGCCCGCTCCCCGTCGTTCACCACCCGCAACGGCACCTCGACGCGCTGCCCGGCCCCGGTGACGGTGACCGTTGTGTCGTGCGTGCCCTCGGGCACCCGCTCCCAGTCCACCTCCACCCACACCCGGGTCTGCTCGGTGAGGGAACCGGCCGCCGAACTCAGCCGCACCCAGGGGTGGCTGACCTCCGCCGCCCAATCGACCGTCAGGAAGCCGGTGTTGAAGACGTCCACGAAGCGCCGGTCGCGGGTGCAGGAAGAGAAGGACAGCGGCCGGCTCGCTCCGGTCTCGTTCCCCTCGGCCGCCACGCCGAGGCCGGAGGTCTCCTGCCGGGCGACTCGCGTGACGGTGGGACGGCCGGGCGCCTTCGGGATCTGCGAAGGGTACGGGTTGACGATCCCGTCCCATTTACCGCCCGCCACCTCGGCGTTGTACCGCTTGGTGATCGCCGCCTCCTCGGCGTGGGCGGCCTCCGCGAGGTCGGCGAAGCGGTTGGTCCCGGCCCCGCGGCCCTGACGGACCGCGAGTGCGTTGCGGTCCGCCCAGTAGTACTTCAGGTTCATCAGGTACGCGCCGTGCACCGGGTACTCGACCAGCTCGTAGAACGCGTCCCGGTAGGCCTCGGGCAGCTTGGCGCCCACGGCCCGGGCCCGCCCGAGGAGCCGGTCGTACGCGGCCATGCGACGACCGCCCTCGTCCCCGTGGTGCACCGGGGAGAAGACACCGCGATCGATGAACTCCGGGCGCTTCTCCGCCGCGAGGCGGTAGTACTCCGCCCGGATCGCGGCGATCTCCCGGCCGTGCCGCCGCCCGAACTGCCGCCCGGCCCACTCCGCCAGGAAGCCCTCGACCTCGTCCGCGCCCCGACGGCCCACGTCCCAGGCCATGTCCATCGAGAAGGACAGCCCGGTCTCGATCGACTTGACGTCCCCCACGTTGAAGATCCACATCCGGTCCACGCCGTGCTCGTACACCCGGCGCAACTCCTGCCAGACCTTGGCCGGTTGGGTGGTGTCCAGCCACAGGTAGCTCTTGGGGCGGCCCCAGTAGGAGAGGTGGTAGTAAATGCCGTTCCCGCCCGGGCGGGCGCGCTCCGCCTCGTTCGGCAGCTGACGCATGTTGCCGTGGTTGTCGTCCGGCCAGATCAGCGTGATGTCCGCGGGCACCTGGACGCCCGCGTTGTACAGCTCCAGGACCTCCTTGTACGGGATGAAGATCTGCGGCTCGGCCGCCGCGCCGACCTCCTCGGCCAGGATGCGGCGCTGGTCGGCGATGATGTCGTTCATCACCGCGACCTTCTCCGGAACGGTCTTGGCGTACTTGGTCTCCAGCGCGCTGTCGTGCAGCCCGCGCATGCCGATGGTCCAACTGCTCTCGTACGCGGCGTTCTCACGGGCCCGGGCTCTCCAGTAGTCGGAGATGACGCCGGGGTTCACCGTGTAGTCGTACACCGGCAGGCCGCCGTCCGCGCCGCGGTGCTCCTCGGCCCACGGCGCCCACTCGTGCACGCCGTTGCGCAGCAGGGCCTCGGGGTGGCTGGAGCCGACGACGATGCCGTAGTGGTCGGCCAGTTCGGGGTTCTCGCGGTACTTGTTGAAGAAGTCGGAGTACGGATGCATCGCCGGCCACAGGTAGTTGGCCTTGAGGCGGAGCAACAGCTCGAAGACGCGCCGGTACGTCTCGGGGCCGATGTTCTTGTCCGGTTCCTGCGTGCGGTGGGACCAGGTGGTCAGGTTCTGTTCGTCGTTGATGAAGATGCCCCGGTACCGGACGGACGGCTCGTACCGCTTGAAGGTCGCCGAGGGAAGGGTCAGGGTCTCGCGGCGTTCGACCGGGACGTCGGCCCACCAGTACCAGGGGGAGACACCGATGCGCTCCGAGGTGTCGTAGACGCCGTAGACCGTGCCGCGCCGGTCGCTGCCCGCGATCACGAGGGCGCGGTCCACGCCGGGTGCCGGACGGTCGACCACCTGGGTCACCGAGGCCTCCCAGCGGCCCTTCACCCGCGAGACGTCCAGGCGTCCCTGCGCGACGAGCCGGTCGATGACGGGGCTCGCGCCGAGGGTGCCCACCAGCACCAGCCGCGCGGCCCGTGCCGGCAGGGTGTGCCGCAGCGCGGGCCGGACCCCGGTGACCCGCTCGACGTCCGCCTGGAGGTCGCCGGCCGCGCGGACCACGGCGGGGTCGTCCCGCGCGTCCACGTACACCTCGACCGCGGCGCCGCCCGCCACCAGGGGGAAGTCGGGCCGGCCGTCCTCGGCGGCCCGGGCCTGGGCCGTGGGTAACGCCGCCGGGAGCAAGGGGGCGACCCCCACGGCCGTCATCCCCCGCAGGAACGCCTTGCGGGTGAACGGCCGCCAGGGGCCCTGCGACTGGCTCTGCTGCACGGGGACGCTTCCTTTCCGCACGCGGCTCGCGGCGGCTCGGGCCAACCTCTGAAGGACATTGGCATGGACAGGCTAGAAAGCGCTTGCTGTCGCACCCTAGGTCAGCTCGTGCGGGGGAGTCCAGAGTCGTGCAGGGGGCGCTGGAGGCGCGCCTCGGTCGTGCTACGCGGCCTCGAGAAGCTCCTGCCGGGTGGCGGGCCGAGGCTGCTGCGCCCGCCGCACGGCGAAGGGCGCCGCCAGACCTGTGAGGGCGAACAGTGCCCCCACGACGTACCAGCCGGGGCGGCCCCAGGTGATGCAGAGTCCGATGAGCAGCCCGGGTCCGAGGGCCTCGGCCAGCGCGGCGCCGAGTCCGAACACGCCCAGGTACTGGCCGGTGGCGTGCTGCGGGGAGAGGGCGAAGGACACCTCGAAGCCCGCGGCGGAGTGCCACAGTTCGCCGATCGTGTGGACCACCGCCGCCGTCATGAACAGCGCGGCGGCGACCCACGCCGGTACCCCCGCGGCCAGTGAGACGAGCGAACAGGACACGAGGAAGGCCACGCCCGCTCGGCGGTAGGCGTTCCCGCCGGCTGCCGGCGTGTCGATGGAGCGGCTGGCCCGTACCTGGAAGGCGACGACGATGACGGTGCTCGTGAGCATCGTGCCGGAGATGAGCCAGTGCGGGGCGGTGGTGGCCTCCACCAGCCAGAGCGGGATGGCCACGGTGAGGACCTTGAACTGGATGGCCATGATGCCGTCGACGGCGGTGATCAACAGGTAGGGCCGGTCCCGCAGGGCCATCCAGCGCGGGCCGCCGACCGCCGGCCCCGGAGCGACCGGAGGCAGCAGCACCAAGGTAGCCGCGGAGAGCGCGAAGGCGATCGCGTTTCCGGCGACCATGAGCTGATACGCGGTGAGGGTGCCCACCTGGACGACCCAGCCGGCCAGCACGGCACCCAGCGAGATGCCGACGTTGGTCACCGCGCGGAGATAGGCACGGAACTCCTGCGGGCGGTCGCCTCCGTAATGCCTGATGAGCGGACTCCGAGCGGCCAGCCCCGCCGCCTTCGCGCCGGTGGCGACACACACCGCGAACACGAACGGCCAGAACCCGTCCGCCAGTACGAACCCGGCGGTGGCCAGCGCCTGGACGACGAGCGTCCCCGCGTACACGCCACGCGCTCCGCGCCGGTCCGCGAGATGCCCCACCGTGATCCCCATGACCAGTGACACGACCCCCGCGATCCCGAGGCCCAGCCCGACCTGCCCCGCCGGAAGGTGAACCGCCTGCGTGAAGTACAGGACCCCCGCGGTCAGATAGAGGCCGCTGCCGACCGTGTAGACGAAGTTCGAGGCCGCGATGACCCGTTGGGGCCCGGTGTCCGGCATCAGGTGGGGCATCGGCGACTCCGCATCCCAGAGGTGAGGTAAGGGCTGCGTCAGCTTGTTGCATATTACTCGCAAGGGCAACAGGGTTGCCCTTGAAGGGTTTCGGGTATCGCGGTGGGTGCCCGGCCTGCGCCCCGGTGCGCACCCCGGCCCGTGGCCCCGCGACGAGGCGAGGATGGAGGCTCCCGTGACCTGCTCCGACCTGCGCAGCCTGATCGTGCAAGCCCGCCGACTGATCGCCGACCTTCTGGACATCCCCGCTCACCGGCGCCGTACGGAACATCGTCTCGCCGCCTGGAACGAGCCGTTCGACGAGTTCCTCGAGACCACCGGCGTCGTACTCGCCCTCGCCATGTGGCGAGTTCAGCGCGATCGTGGCGGCCCGCCGGATCCCGAGGCGAGCACGGCGTTCTGGCACACCGAGCTCCGGGCCCTCGCCCCGGACGCGGCTTCGGAGGAGCTCTTCGCCGGTCTCCCCGAAGACCTCGACGCTGATACCCGGCGCCAGATCCAGGCCCTGCGTCTCGCCTCTGTCGGTGTCACCTCTGCCTCGTGCCTTCGCTGGGCCCGTCTTGTCGGTACGGCGCGTGATGTGGTCGAACATCAGATCTAGGGTGCGACGCCTGTGCTATCGTTGATCTTGAGCAGGTCGCCGAACGGCCCACAGCCTGCCGCGCGTCGGTGGTCCAAGGAAAGACGCCCCGCTTCCTGCGGGGAAATGCAGGTGCAAGGCCTGCCCGGCGCTCCATGAGAGACCCCACCCCGGTTGCCGGGGTGGGGCTTTTTGGTGTCTGCTGTCAGGCGTCCTGTTGAGCGAGATGGCGTTGCAGGTCGATGTGCCGGAACTGGTACACCGGTCCGACCTGTCGCAGCACGCCGCGGTGTTCGTGCGCGTCTTTGCAGAACGCCATCAGATCCCGCGGAACTTCGCGGCGCATGGCCAAGTAGGACCGGGCCATCACGAAGTACGGCCATGCCGTCTGCGCCCCGGCCGCCATCGTGATCCCGGCTCCGAACGCGAGCCCGGTCGGGAGCCCGGAGGTGATCCCTCGCACGATCGGCCTTGCGATCCCGAGGGCGATCCCGATCGCGACCCCGTTCGCGATCGTCCGGTACACGAAGGCACGGCGGTCCAACGAGAACTGAATGACGGGCCCCGTGATGGAGGTCAACTCGGGTTCCTCCGTCTTCACCCCGGCCAGGAACACCGTAGAGACCCCGAGTGCACCACCGACCATGACACCGGACCTGAGCCCGATCGTGAGGCAGATGGCGATCATGGCCATGATCCCGATCGCACTTCCGAGGACGACCCCGGTCACGTTCTCGCCGGGCGACCAGCGCAGTCGGACACGCGGGGCGGTGGAGCGCGCACTGTGCACGGCTGTCATCCCCGACCACAACGCGGCAGCCATACCGGTCGTGAGTCCGAGCGCGAGCAGGGCGGACCCCCCGGCGGCGATTCCGGCCGTGAGCCCGGCGGTCAGTCCGGCCGCGATTCCCAGGACGGCCCCGCACACGAGCCCGAACACGAGCCCGGCCCACAGGCGGAGCGTTCGTGGAGCGACGGCCTGGGAGAGCTGCCACCAGGCGAGGTCGGGGCTGCCCGCGCGATGGTTGTGGAGGAAGTGGGCCAAGTAGACGAAGGCACGATGGGCTTGTGCGGCGCTCCAGTTGGGCGGGAGCGGATGATCAGGCGTGTAGGCGGCCGGGATGTAGGCCCGGAACAGGTGCCTGTCGATGGCGGCTCGGTCGCCGTAGACGCTGGTGTCGCACAGCTCGTCCGGGTGCGGGGCCGCGGGCACCGCGGCGATCTGAGGACGGGGGTTGTAGATGGTGCGGGCCAGGAACAGTCCCAGCGGGGTGCTCAGAGCCTCGCCGACCGGAGTGGCTGTTCCCAAGTGGGTGGCCACCACATCCCATCGGCGGGAGGTCGGGCTGTGCGGGCCGCCCGCGTCGCGTCTCAGGTAGGCGGCCGCGGCATCCGACGTCAGAGGAAGCAGATGGATGGCGGCGGCGCCGTTGAGGCGGACCGTGGCGTCCCGGTACGCGGCGGCACGGCTGGCCAACACCAAGGGCTGACGAGCTGAGAGGGCGCGGTTGATGGCGTCCAGCGCCACGGAGTGCGACTCGGGAGGCAGTTCGTCGAAACCGTCGAGCAGGGGCAGGATGCGGCCGGCCTCCAGCAGCGCCCGGGCCAGGTCGCCGGGCCCGTCCGCGGCGGTGGCCGCCACGGCATGGGCCATGGGTGCGGCGGTGGTCAGGCCCGGGTGAGTGCGTCGCAGTTGTTCGGCCAGCCAGGCCTTCAACGGCTCGTGAGGATCCCAGGAAGCAAGGGAGAACAGCACAGGCACCGGGGAGGTGTCGGTGCGGCGTTCGACGAGGTCCAGCAACAGGCGGATCAGCAGCACGCTCTTTCCGGCGCCCGGCTCGCCCAGGATCACCAGGCGGCGGGTGGGCACCCGGTCGCTGAACACCTCGCCGATCTGGGCATCGGCCCCAGCCAGTCCGGAGCAATCCGGTGGCCACAGGCCGGAGTCGCCGGGGGGCCCGCCCGGCCACGCGCGTGCCATGTCGGTCAGGTGCGACCACGGTTCGGTCAGATCGTCATCGGCGGGCCGCCAGGCCACCGGCAGCGGGTACGGGTTGTTGACCTTGCGTACGTCCGCCTCGTCGTTCCACTGGTTTCTGACCGCCACCGCCAACTGTCCGACCACCGTGTCCAGATCAACCGCCGCCGCGTCCTCGTGACCAGTGCGGAACTGCATCCACGAGAGGTAGGCCGGTGCCAGGGTGATCAGTGCCGTCGCCACGATGGCGGCAACTTCTGGCTTCCCGTACAAGGCCCACAGCACCACGCCACCCGCACCGACCATGAACAGCAGCAGGTACACGATCCCCTGAACCCGTAGCCGCCGTCGCGGCCCCCCAGTTCTCATAACGGGCCATCCTGCCGCACCTCCCCATGGATTATGGCGTTTCGTGGCAGACGCCTATCACCGTCTGGCTGTACCGGGCGCCTCTTACCGCGGCGCGACCGCCGCGAGGACTCCCCGTGCAGCCGTTCCGTTGGGCCAAATCCACCCGGCGACGAGGCGTCCGGACGACCCCTGTGCGGCCTCCGTCGGCCGCAGGACGCGGTTGACCTGAACGTCAAGTCCGTCGCCAAGAGCAGTTCCGTGCACGGTGACGGTCGGGTCAGGCGTGTCGCTCTCACTCTGGTGCTGGGGCGTCGCCTCCCCGCGCAGGAGGGCGTGCAACTGCTCCCTCACCACCGGGTCGTGGACGCCGTCGTAGATCCACCGGGTGCCGAGCACCCCATGCTCGGAGGTGCCGATCAACGCCTCGCCGGGGACGCCCTCCAGCGCCGCACCGCGGTAACCCATCGGCACCAGATACGCCACCGGCTCCTGCGCGGTGGCGTCCACCACGACCATGAACTCGATCCCGACCGCGCCCTTTGGATCGTCCAGACGGAACCCACCGGCCTTGACCAGTTCCGGCGTTTCTGTTTCTGCGTCGCCCACGTACCAGCTCTGCTTCGGCAGCCAGCCGGTGAGCAACTCCAGCTTGGTGGGCGTCATGGTGGTGCGGTGGACAGTGGCCATGCGAGCTCCCTCATGCGTAGGTCCGGGCCCGTCCTCCGACGGGATGTGATCGAACCTATAGGAACCTGCCGTGCTTCCCGATCGACAGACCTCTTGTTTTCGTTCCCGGACGCGGCAAGCGGTTTCGAAAATTAATGGAAAGTTACCTCCGGTATCTGTTCGGCAGACGACAACAAGGCGCCCCAAAAGGCGTCAAAGAGTTGCGATTCGGACAGGGTGAAAAAACTTCGTTGAATATTTGAACGCGCTGTGGAGGCCTCCCGTATCCGATGACGTGACCAGGAATCCCGTTACCGTCACCGTCGCGTACGCGGTGGTGCCGGGCCGCGAGGACCACTTCCACAACTGGGGGTGGGCCGTGCTGCGTGCAGGCGCGCAGCAGCCGGGTTTTCTCGGGGGTGGCGTGCTCGTCGACGGAGAGGCGGAGTGGCACGTGGTGTACCGCTTCCGCACGGAAGAGGCCGCTCGGACCTGGGAGAACTCCACCGACTGGGTGCGGATGGCGGGACGGCTCGAAGGACTGGCCAAAGAGGTCGGGCGCCGGACGGTGGCCGGCTCCCGCAGCTGGTTCGACGCCCAGGCCCCACAGCCCGCCACACCGGCCGCGCCCCGGCCGCCCCCGAAGTGGAAGCTGTGGTTCATAAACATGAGCGCGGTATTCCCGCCCGTGCTTTTATTCAATCTATTAGTGCTCCCCTATCTCGGAACCCTCAATCCCCTCATCCGGACTCTGCTGTTGTGCCTGTGCGTGACAGCGCTTGTCACCTGGATTCTTATGCCGCGGCTCCAGCGTTTCTTCAAGAAATGGCTGTATCCGCCGCTTCAGGCACTCCGTGGACGGCACAAACGGCGGACGGCGTAGGGCCGAGAACGACGCAAGGGAGGTGGGCGGGTGAAGACCCTGCTCATCGACAATTACGACTCGTACACGTACAACCTGTACCAGCTCATCGCCGAGGTGAACGGCGAGGAGCCGACGGTGGTCCTCAATGACACCCCGGTCGACGAGATTCCGGATCTCCGGGGGTTCGACAACGTGGTGGTGTCGCCGGGGCCGGGGCACCCGGCCGAGCCGCGCGACTTCGGCATCGCCGCCCGGATCATCGCCGACGCGGAGGTACCCGTCCTCGGGGTCTGCCTCGGCCACCAGGGGATCGCGCTGGGGGAGCGGGGCCGGGTGGGGCCCGCGCCGCGACCCCGCCACGGGCACCTGTCCACCGTCCGGCACGACGGCCGGGACCTGTTCCAGGGGCTGCCGCAGAACTTCGCCGTGGTGCGCTACCACTCGCTGTCCGTCGCCGAGCCGCTGCCCGAGACCCTGGAGGCCACCGCCTGGGCCGAGGACGGCGTCGTCATGGGCTTGCGGCACCGCACCCGGCCGCTGTGGGGCGTGCAGTTCCACCCCGAGTCCGTGCTCACCGACTACGGCCACCGGATGCTGGTGAACTTCCGCAACCTGACGGCGGAGCGCGCCCGACGGCCCCGTACGAAGAACACCTCGCTGCCCCCCGGCACGGTGTCCATCCCGCGCCAGCGCCGGGCCGCCACGCCCGTCCACCGGCTGCACTACCGCCGCATGGCCACCGCCGTGGACACCGAGGCCGCCTTCACGTCGCTGTACGCCGACTCGCCCCGCGCGTTCTGGCTGGACAGCTCCCGTGTCGAGAAGGGCCAGTCCCGTTTCTCGTTCCTCGGGGACGGCAGCGGCCCGCTCGCCGAGTTCGTGCGCTACGACGTCGAGGCGGGCGTGTGCGAGATCGAGCGGCCCGGCCGGCCCCCGCGCAAGGTCCGCTCCAGCGTCTTCGACTACCTCAAGCGGCAGTTGGCCACCCGCCACGTCGACGCCACCGGCCTGCCCTTCGACTTCACCGGCGGCTACGTCGGCTACCTCGGCTACGAGACGAAGGCCGACTGCGGCTCACCGAACCGCCACCGGGCCCAAACCCCCGACGCCTGCTGGCTGTTCGCCGACCGCCTGATCGCCGTGGACCACGAGGAGGGCGCCACCTACGCCGTCTGCCTCGCCGACGACACCCCGCAGGCCGCGCAGGAGGCGACCGACTGGCTCGACGCCACGACGGCCCGGCTCACCTTCGTGTCGGAACAGACCCCGCCGGCCGCACCCCCCGCGGCCCAGCCCGCCCCCGGCACCGCCGAACCGTGGCTGGTCCGCGACCGCGCCGGTTACCTCGCCGACATCGAGGCCTGCATGCGGGAGCTCAACGCGGGCACCAGCTACGAGATCTGCCTGACCAACGCCGCCCGGCTGCCCGCACCGCGCGACGCGTACGACTTCTACCGGGAGCTGCGCCGCGTCAACCCGGCCCCCTACGCCGCCTTCCTGCGCTTCGGCGACCTCGACGTGGCCGGCTCGTCCCCCGAGCGCTTCCTGCGCATCACCCGGGACGGCATCGCCGAGGCCAAGCCCATCAAGGGCACCGCGCCCAGGGGCGACAACCCGGCGCACGACGCGCGTCTGAGAGCCGAGCTGGCCGCGGACGACAAGACACGCGCCGAGAACCTGATGATCGTCGACCTGCTCCGCAACGACCTGGGCCGGGTCTGCGAGACCGGCACGGTACGCGTCTCCCGGCTCATGGCCACCGAGACCTACGCGACCGTCCACCAGCTCGTCTCCACCGTCGAGGGACGGCTGCGCGAGGGCACGGACGCCGTGGACTGCGTCCGCGCCTGCTTCCCCGGCGGCTCCATGACCGGCGCGCCCAAGCTGCGCACCATGGAGATCATCGAAGGACTCGAGACCGAGGCCCGCGGCGTGTACTCCGGCGCCCTCGGCTACTTCGGGTGCAGCGGCGGCGCCGACCTGAACATCGTCATCCGTACGGCCGTGATCGCCGACGGCTCGCTCCACCTGGGCGCCGGCGGCGCGATCGTCCTCGACTCCGACCCGGCCGCCGAGTACGACGAGATGCTGCTCAAGACCGCCGCCCCGATGCGCGCCTACCGGGCCCACACCGCCGCGCCCGCCGCCGAACAGGAGCCGGCCCGATGACCACGCCCCAGACGACGCTGCCGCCCGCACACACCGAGGCACCCGGCAACCTGGCCGCCCAACTCGCCACACTCGTCGAGCGGCGCGGCTGGACGGACCGGCCGGCCTTCCACCAGGGCCACAGCTCCTTCACCCACGGCGAGGTGCACGACCTCGCGGCCCGCGCCGCCACCGTCCTCGCCGACCACGGGGTTCGCCCCGGCCACCGGGTACTGCTCGCCCTGCCCGACTCCGTCACCTGGGTGACCGCCTTCCTCGCCACCGCCCGCCTCGGCGCCGTCGCGGTGCTCGTCAACCCCGAACTCCCCGCGGACGACCACGCGTTCATGGCCGAGGACACCGGGGCCGCCCTGTGCGTCACCGGCCCGGGCCTCGACGACCGCTTCCCGCACCGCACCCGCCTCGGCGCCGACCAGCTGGTCGCGCTCACCCGGACCGCCGCGCCCACGACCACCGCCCACCAGGTCGACGCCCACACCCCGCTGTACATCCAGTACACCTCCGGCACCACGGGCCGCCCCAAGGGCGTCGTACACGGTCACGGCGACCCGAAGACGTACCACGACCTCATCGGCCGACGGCTGCTGCGCATCACACCGGACGACGTCACCCTGTCGGTGTCCAAGCTGTTCTTCGCCTACGGCTTCGGCAACGCCTTCGCCTTCCCGCTCTTCTCCGGCTCCTCCGCCGTCCTGGTCGACCGGCGCCCCAACCCCGCCGCCGTGGACGAACTCGTCGTACGGCACCGGGTCACCCTGCTCTACTCGGTGCCGTCCGCGTACGCCGCCCTGGTGGCCGACCGGGCCGGCGGGCACACCGCCTGCTTCGCGAGCGTACGGGCCGCGATCTCGGCCGGCGAGGGCATGCCCGCCGGCGTCGGGGCACAGCTCACCGAACTGCTCGGCGCGCCCGTGCTGGAGCAGATCGGCTCCACGGAGGCCGGACACGCCTTCTGCGCCAACAGCTTCCTGCACAACCGCCCCGGAACCGTCGGCCGTCCCGTACCCGGCTTCGAGGTGGAGCTGCGCGACCGCGCGGGCCACCCCGTGCCCGACGGCGAGGAGGGCGAACTCTGGACGCGTGGACCGACGCTGACGCCCGGCTACCTGAACCGCCCCGAGGAGACGGGGCGCGCCCTGGTCGGCGGCTGGCTGAACACCCGGGACCTGGCGCGCCGCGAACCCGACGGCACGTTCACCCACCTGGGCCGGGCGGACGACATGGAGATGGTCGGCGGCATCACCGTCTCCCCGCTGGAGGTGGAGTCCGTACTGCGGACCCACCCGGCGGTCGCCGAGGTCGCCGTCGTCGCCGTCACCGACCGGCTGGGCGCGAGCCGGCTGCGCGCCTTCGTCGTCCCCGCCACGCCGGTGCCGACGGGCCTGGAAGAGGAACTCGTCCGCCTGGCCCGCGACCACCTCGCCGCCTTCAAGGTCCCCCGTAGCGTCAGCTTCGTCACGTCTCTGCCCCGCACCCCCACCGGAAAGCTCCGCCGCCATCTCGTCCGCCAAGGCGCGTGGTGAGTCATGACCGTCACCGAAAGGACCGGGCTCATGCGACCGCAACAGCCCCTGCTCACCGACCGCGGCTTCTACCTCGGGCCGATGTTCCGGCAGGCGGCGGAACGCCACGGCCCGGTCTTCGTCACCCTCGACCGACCGCTCGACGTCAACCCCGGCCTGGGCGTCGACCTCACCTACACGGTCCTCGCCGACCTCGTCGACGAGCTGTCCGCACAGCTGTGGGAGGCGGGAATCCGCCCCGCCGAGGAAGTGGCCGTCCACAAGACGGACAACGTCGACATCGTGCTGCTGACCTGTGCCCTCTCCCGGATCGGCGCCGTCCCCGCCCTGCTCTCGCCCGGCCTGGCCGGACCGGTCGTCGGCCGGCTCCTCGAACGCCTCCACACCCCCTGGCTGATCACCGACAGGGCCAAGCTGGAGGGCCCGCTGAAGGACGTCGGCGTGGCCGGGCTCGTCCGCGGCACCCTCTCGGTGGACGACGCGCCGGGCGCCGTGCCGCTGGAGAAGTACGCCGGGTCACCGCCCCGCCGTGCGGTGCGGCTGCACTCCCGGGAACCCGCCCTGATCACCCACAGCTCGGGCACCACCGGCCTGCCCAAACTCGCCGTGCACTGCGCGAACACCATGTGGAACCGGCTCGTACCGCAGAAGGCGATGGGCTGGCCCACCCGCGGCGAGACCGCGGCGCTGCACATGTCGTTCGTGCACTCGCGCTTCTACCACCTGCTCGGCGTCCTGCTGAGCTTCGGCAGCCCCCTGGTGCTGATCA
The DNA here is from genome assembly GCF_042888465.1 of Streptomyces sp. NPDC002888. Classification (NCBI taxonomy): domain Bacteria; kingdom Bacillati; phylum Actinomycetota; class Actinomycetes; order Kitasatosporales; family Streptomycetaceae; genus Streptomyces; species Streptomyces sp. NPDC002888. The sequence continues at coordinate 23,488 of NZ_JBIAPU010000051.1, forward strand.
CCGACCCGGACCCCGCGAACGTCGCCCCGATCCTGACCCGCCACCGCCCCGGCATCGTGGAGACGCACCCCAACACCTTCGTCCTGTGGGAGGAGTTGGCGGACGCGCCCGGAGCACCGCTGTCCCGCGTGCGTTCCTACGGTTCCACGTTCGACGCGATCCACCCGCGCACCGTGCAGCGGCTGCTCGACGCGTCCGAACGGCGCGCCCCGTGGCTGATCCAGCTCTACGGGCAGAGCGAGACCGGCCCGGTGGCCTTCCAGTGGTTCACCCGGCGCGGCGCGTCCCGCATGGACGGCCGCCGGGTCGGCATCGGCATCCCCGGCTTCACCCGCGTACGCGTCGCCGACGACTTCGGCCGCAGCGTCAAACCCGGCTCGCCCGGCCGCATCGAGGCCCGCACCCGCGGCCGCATCCTCACCTACCTCGGCGCCCGCGAGCAGTACCTGCGCCAACTCGACGGCGGTTGGTGGCAGATGGGCGACATGGGCTACCGCAGCCGCTGGGGCGCCCTGTACCTGATCGACCGCGAGATCGACCAGATCGACTCCGTGCACAGCAACCTCGAGGTCGAGGACACGCTGATGTCCCGCCTGGAGGAACTGCGCGAGGTCGTCATCGTGCCGGGAGCGGACCGCGAGCCGGTCCCCGTCGTCTGCGTACGCGGCGAACGGGCCCTCGACCTGGACCGCTGGCGGGAGGCGACCGCCGACCTCCCCGCGATGGCGCAGCCCCGGCAGTGGCGGTTCGAGGACCTGCCGATGACGGCCACCTGGAAGGTGAAACGCGTGGAGATCACCCGCATGCTGGCCGAGGGCGCCCGCACATGAGCCAGGTCGTCGTGGTGGGCGCCGGCCCGGTGGGCCTCGCGGCCGCGCTCGCCCTGCGCTCCCACGGACTCCCCGTCCTCCTCCTGGAGGCCGACCCCGAGGACCGCGTACGGCCGGGCAGCCGCGCCCTGTTCGTCCACCGGGAGACCCTCCAACTCCTGGACGGCATGCGCCCGGGACTGGCCGCCGAGATCACCTCCTACGGCCAGACCTGGCACACCAAGCGCACCCTCTACCGCGGCCGCGAGGTGTACGCCCGCACCTTCCCGCCCCCGTCCGGAACCCCGCCCTTCACCAGCCTGCGCCAGGTCGACACCGAGCGCTTCCTGCTCGCCGCCTGCCGCGACGCCGGGGTGGAGTTCGTGTGGGACGCCCGGGTGGCGGGCGTACGGTCCGGCCCGGACGCCGTGGTCCTCACCGGCGAGGACGGCCGCACCTGGACGGGCAGCCACGTGATCGCCGCCGACGGCGCCCGCTCGGCCGTACGCCGCGAACTGGGCATCGCACTGGAGGGCAGCCACTCCGCCGGCTTCCACGTCGTGGCCGACGTCGCCGACCTGCCGGGCGCCGAGCTCCCGCTGGAGCGCGTCTTCCACTACGAGCATCCCGGCCTCGACGGCCGCAGCGTCATGCGGGTCCCCTTCACGGGCGGCTTCCAGCTCGACCTGCAGTGCCGCGACGACGACACGCAGGAGGCGTACGGCACCGAGGAAGCCGTACGGGCGTGGCTGCCCCGGGTCGTGGGGGAGGGGTACGAGGACCAGGTCCTGTGGGTGTCGACGTACCGCTTCCTGCGCAAGGTGGCGTCGGAGTTCAGCGACCCGTACCACCGGGTGCTGCTCGCCGGGGAGGCGGCGCACCTCTTCCCGCCGTTCGGGGCGCGCGGCATGAACAGCGGGATCGCGGACGCCGCGGCGTCCGCCGACGCCATCGCCACGGGCACGCCCGGGGCGGTCGCGGAGGTCGCCGCCCTGCGCCGGGCGGCGGCCCTGTTCAACAGCGAGGCCGCCGGCACGGCTCTGGAACACCTGCGGCCCGCGCGCCGGATCGTACGGGCCAAGCAGCGCGCCGCCGCGGCGCTCTCCCCCGTCCTGCCGTGGTGCGGTGCCTGGCTGGAGCACGCGCCCTACGGTCCCCGCAACGGTTCGCCGGCGAGCGCCGGCCGCAAGTACTGAACGGAGACTTCGATGAACCGATCGGCCGTCCTGGAAGGGCTGTTGGCCTGGAGTCCCGGCAGCGGACTCACTCCCGCCGCCGAGGACGGCGGGCGGCTGCTGGCCGCCGACTCGTGGCTGGTGCGCGAGGGACGCATGCGCGGCCACGAACGGCACCGCGAGCGCTTCCTGCGCGCCTGCGGCGAGTGCGAGGGGCCGCCGCTGCGTCGGCTGATCGAGTTCTGGCAGGACGTGACAGCGGCGCTGCCCCGCACGGGGGAGTGGTTCCCCCGCGTCGAACTGGCCGCCGACTCCCACCAGTTGCGCCTCCTGCTGCGCCCGGCCCCACCTCTGGCCGCCGGCGTGCGCGTCTGGGCCGAGGGCCAGCCCGACCCCCGCAGTGTGCCCCGCCGCAAGGGACCGGACCTCGCCGCCCTGGCCCGCGTCCGCAGCCGGGCCTCCTCCTACGGAGCCGGGGAGGCCGTGCTGGTCGCTCCCTCCGGGCTGGTCCTGGAGGGAATCCACTCCAGCCTCGTGTGGTGGGAGGACGACACCCTGTGCCTGCCCTCCCCGCACCTGCCCGTCCTGCCCGGCGTCACCACCGGCCTCATCCAGGAACGCGCCGCCCGCTCCGGCATCCGCGTCGCCCACCGCGACCGCACCCTCGCGGAGCTGGACGGCCGCGAGGTGTGGCTTGTGAACGCCCTGCACGGAATCCGGCCGGTCACCGCGTGGACTGGGAACTCCCTGAACGCGGGACCGGCGACGCGGGCCGAGGAATGGCGGACATGGCTGGAGGGGATTACGACGCCACTGCCGGGAACCGGTCTCTGATCGCATTTCCTACACAAGAGCGCCGGGTCGGAGAAAACTCCGACCCGGCGCTTGGAATGCATTCCCGTAAAGGGAAATCAATTCACTTCTGGGCAGGCTGATAGGCGCCCGGAACCATGCGCGTTGCTATCGCGATCCGGTTGTACGCGTTGATGACGGTGGCAGCCCAGATGAGCGCCGCGATCTGCGCGTCGTCGAAGACCTCGGCGGCCTCCGCGTACACGTCGTCCGGGACCCGCCCGTCGTGCACCAGGGTCACTGCCTCGGTCAACGCCAGTGCGGCGCGCTCCCGTTCGGAGAAGAACGGGGTCTCCCGCCAGGCGTTCAGCACATGGAGCCGCTGCTCCTGCTCACCCTTGGCCCGGGCGTCCTTGGTGTGCATGTCGAGGCAGAACGCGCAGCCGTTGATCTGCGAGGCGCGAATACGGACGAGCTCCAGAATCTCGTCCTCGACCTTGGCGTCCTGGGCCGCGGAAACGGCGGCGCGGTGCAGCGCGCCCATCGCTGTGGACACATCGGGAGTAATGCTCTTCAGGGAAACGCGGGAAGGGGAATCGTTCTTGACCATGGGGTGACTCTATCCCGGCGCGAGGGAAATCTATGCAGGATTTCGGAATTATTTTCGCTCGCGAGATGGGCGCAGCCGGTCCACTTCCTCGGTCGCGTCGCGGGCTTCCCGCTCGGTCCGTGCGAGTGAGTCGGTGGCCTCTCGGTACTGCTCCTCGGCCTGTTGTTGTTCCCGGGCCGCGCGCTGGAGGTCCTCGCGGGCCTGCCGCAGCCGCTCCTCGGCTCGGGCGTGGTGGTCGCGGGCCTGTCGGAGGGATGCCTCCGCCTTGGCCTGCCGGGTGCGTCGGTCCCGTAGGCGCCGTTCCGCCGCGGCGGCCGCCCTGCGGGCGCGGGAGAGTTCTTCCTGGCGTTGGCGGCGTCGTTCGGCGACTTCGTCCTTCTCCCGGGCGCGGGGCGCCGCCGGCGGCGTCTGTGGCGCGGCGCGGGTCGGCGCGGGCGTGTCGGAGGGGAACGCCGACGGCGGGGTGAGGGCGCTCTCCAGACGGCCGGTGGCCCATTGTTCTGCCGCGTCCGGATCGGTGAGGACGGCACGCAGGGTGGACTCGACATCCTGCTGCACGGTGTCGGAGAGCCGGTGCCCGGCCTCGCGGGCCAGTTCGGCGGCCTGCCGGGACAGCGCGGAGACGACACGGCGTCGCTGCGCCGACAGCTCCTTCAGCTCGGGCGCGTCCAGGGTGCGGTAGGCCTCGCGCAGAGCCTGGCCGAGTTCCAGGAACTGCCGGCTCTCCTCCGGCCGGGAGCGCAGCAGCCGGTTCGCCGCCCAGGCCGCCAACGTGGGCCGGCGGGCGGCATGGATCCGGCGGGCGTCCTCGGCCCGGCCCGCCGTACGGGCTGCGGCGGCCCGCACCTCGCGGCGCGAGACGAAGTCGGCGGGCGGTGTGGCGTACAGCTCGTCCAGCACCGCTTCCACGTCGGGGCCGCCGTCGGCCTTGCGCCTCGCACCCTTGCGCTGCATGACCCTCAGCCTCCACCGGTCCGGACGGTCGCGCACGCCGGGTCGGCCGACCCGGGGGGCGGCACAGGTCAGGCCCGGTCGGCTGCTAGCTTCCCGGGTCATGAACGACAGCGTGTACGTGGGCAACGCGGGCAAGGACGCGGCACTGGACCGGGGCTGGTTGCTCGGGCACTTCAAGGACGCAGACGACCCCCGCCACAGCGAGGACGTCGAGATCAAGTGGGGCGTCCATCCGCAGGGCGACGAGCGCGCCCAGTGGGTGACCGGCGAGGAGCGCACGGCCCTGCTGGTCCTCATCAGCGGCCGCTTCCGGGTGGAGCTGCCCGGACGTGACGTCGTCCTCGCCGAGCAGGGCGACTACGTGGTGTGGGGCCACGGCGTCGACCACTCGTGGTACGCGGAGGAGGAGTCCGTCGTCCTGACGGTCCGCTGGCCGTCCGTCCCCGGTTACAAGGTGCCATGATCAGCGACCTCGTGCGTGCGGAACTGAGCCGGACCGACTGGGCTTCGCTGGAGTGCGGCTGTGGTGACTCCGCCGAGCATCTGCCCCTGATGTTCGAGGTGATCCTCACGGCCGAGAGCCCGAGGGAGATGATCGGGTACACCCTCGAAGGCCACGTCGAGGCCGAGTCGAACATCGTTGCGTGCAGCGCGCCCGCCGTCGGCGTGATCATGTCCGCGCTGGCGGGCGAGATCTCGCCGCTGGCCCGTGGTGTCCTTCTGCAGACGCTGGAGTTCGTGGCCGCGGGGGGCGACGACGAGTGCGGTGCCCGGGCGCAGGAGGGCTTTCGGACCCTTCTGCACCTCGGGCTCACCGGCGACGCGCAGGACGCCGAAACGGTGGCCGACATCTGCGCGTGCTTCGGGCTCGGCGGCCAGGACGCGGACTTCTACGACGCGTTGCTCCGCGAACGCGCGGCCACGAAGACCAAGCGTCGCCGCCGCACGGTCCGAGGGGCCCGGTGACAGGCCGTCAGTCCAGGTCGTAGACGAACGTGTACGGCACGGAGGGCTCGCCGTGCCTGGCCGTGAAGTCACCGGTTCCGCGCAGCCCCGCCAGTTGCCCGGTGGCCGATCCCGAGACGACCTCGAAGGAGCAGCGCACGCTGCCGTCGGCCTCGAACGAGCCGCGTTCCTCGACGGCGAAGGTGCCCTCGCGTCCGTCGACGGTCCCGTGGAACAGCTCCATGCCGGTGAACGTGCCGGTCTTCTCCGTGACGTAGACGATGGTGTACTCGCACGCCGTGTCGGCGGCCTCGACACCGCCGGAGAAGCTGTTGGTGACGGAGGCGTGCGCCATTCTCGGGTGGGCGTCGCTCCGGCCGACCGTGCGCTCCTCCCAGTTGGCGAAGGTGAAGTGGCCGCTGGTCTGCGTGGGCATGGAGGTCCTCTCGAACGGGCCGCGGGGGCCTTTCCTTCGGTGCCGGACCAGTCTGTCTGCCGTACCTGACACCTTCTGTCAGGTACGGCGGAAGGTGCGGCGGACAATGTCCCCATGCGCGCCGACCGGCTCCTCGCCCTGCTCCTGCTGCTCCAGAACCGTGGGCGGATGACCGCCCCCGAACTCGCCGCGCAGCTGGAGGTGTCGGTCCGCACGGTCTACCGGGACATCGAGGCGCTCGGCGCTTCCGGTGTCCCGGTCCTCACCGACCGCGGGCCCGCGGGCGGCTACCGCCTCATGGACGGGTACCGCACCCGGCTGACCGGACTCACCGACGCCGAGGCCACCTCGCTCTTCCTCGCCGGAGCGCCGGGACCGGCCCGCGAACTGGGCCTGGGCGCGGTACTGACGACCGCCCAGCTCAAGCTCCAGGCCGCCCTCCCGGCCGAACTCGCCCAACAGGCCCGGCGCGTTCAGGACTGCTTCCATCTGGACGCGCCGGCCTGGTTCAGGGACGCCGACCCGGTACCGCATCTGGAGACGATCGCGCGGGCGGTGTGGGATCAACGGCCGCTGCGGGCGCACTACCGGCGGTGGCGTGGCGAGGTCCACCGGGAACTGCACCCGCTCGGCATCGTCCTCAAGAGCGGCATCTGGTACCTGGTGGCAGCGGTGGACGAGGCGGTACGGACATATCGGATCTCCCGGTTCCTGACCGTGGACACGACGGACGCGCGCTTCGAACGCCCGGCCGGGTTCGACCTGGCCGCCTACTGGGAGGCGAGCTCCCGGCGCCTGGAGGCCGCCCTGCGGCAGGAGACCGCACACCTGCGCATCTCGCCCCGCGCTCAGCGCCTGCTCCCCATGCAGTTCGGCGCGCCGGGCGCACGAGCCCTGGAAAGCGCCGGCCCGCCGGACGCCGAAGGCTGGGTGACGGTGGAGATGGCCGTCGAGGCACTGTCCGTCGCGGTCAGCGACCTCCTCAGACTCGGCACGGAGGCAGAGATCCTCGGTCCTCCCGCGCTGCGCCGGGCCGTCGCCGATGCCGTGACCGTGCTGGCGGACCGCTACGCGGTCGACCCGGTGCGCACGGACGGGTAGGGTCTGGGACGTTCGTGTGCACCCGAGTCGAGGGACAGAGGGGGGGGCGAGGTCGATGACCGCGCTGAAGGCCACTGCCGTGCGCAGCGCCCGGATCACCCTCACGTCCCGGGCGACGGCCTGACCTCATCCGGAATCACCCTCGCCGGAGCGTGAGCTCGCGAGGTGACCTGTTCACGAACACCACCACGAAACGGATCCGCATCCCGTCATGAGCATGCGCACCGACTGGATCACCCGCGCCGAGGCCGGCGCCGACATCCCCACCATCCGCGAGATCGACCTGGCGGCCTTCGAGACCCCGCTCGAGGCCGATCTCGTCGACGCCCTGCGCACCGACGCCTCCTGGATCGACGGGCTGTCCCTCGTCACCACCGACCAGGACGGCAGGCTCGTCGGCCACGCGCTGCTGACGCGCTGTCACATCGACGACACCCTGGCCCTGTGCCTGGGCCCCGTCGCCGTGTTTCCCGAGCACCAGAGCACCGGCGCCGGATCCGCGGCCGTCCGCGCCGCGCTGAAGGCCGCAGGGGAGGCGGGCGAGCACTTCGTCACCGTCCTCGGGCACCCGGACTACTACCCGCGGTTCGGCTTCACCCGCGCCTCCACCCACGGCATCGGCCTCACCATCGACGTCCCGGACGAGGCCATGATGGCCCTCACCCTCGACGCCGACCACCCCCTGCCCCGCGGCACCGTCCGCTACGCGGCACCCTTCGGTATCTAGGACCCGTCCTGGCCGAACCCGCCGTGCGGGAGCATCCCGCTCCCGCACGGCTTTGCCCGCCACGTCACAGGCGCTGGTCGACGTCCAGCGCCCGCTCGAAGAACGTCTCCAGCACCACCGTCGCCTGTGTCCCACTCACCCCGTCGATCGCGTACAAGCGGCGCAACACGTCCTGGAGTTGCTCCGTGGTCGCGGTGCGGACCTTCACCAGGACGGACGAGCTGCCCGCGATGACGTGGGCCTCCTGGATCTCGGGTATGGCGGCGAAGGAGTCGGCGCGGTCGCCCATCCAGGCCGTCGCGTCGACCAGGACGAAGGAGAGGACACCGCGGCCGAGTGCCGCGGGATCGACGTCGACGACCGTGGCCCGGATGACCCCCTGTTCGCGCAGCTTGCGCACGCGCTCGTGCGCGGCGCCCGCCGACAGGCCGACCGCCCTGCCCAGCGTGGCGTAGGACCGGGTGGCGTCGTGCTGGAGCAGTGCGATCAGTCGCCGGTCGATGTCATCCACTCGCTTCATGGGAAAACCATATCCGGTTCGGTCGAGAGCGTGTTAGGTTGAATGAAATCCTGATCAGACCGCTCCGAGGGGAAGTCATGTCCGGCCATATCGTCGACGAGCTGTACGAGATCCTGGACGACCGTTTCCGCACCGGACGCTGTACGAACGGCGACAGCAGGCTGGAGGTGCTGTACGACGGCTGCCGCTGGAGCGAGGGCCCGCTGTACCTCCCCGCCTGGCGCCAGGTGATCTGGAGCGACATCCCCAACGACCGCATCCTGCGCTGGGACGAGGTCACCGGCGCGGTCGGCGTCCTCCGTACCCCGGCCGGCCACAGCAACGGCAACGCCCTCGACCGGCAGGGGCGGCTGGTCACCTGCGAACAGGGCAACCGCCGCGTCACCCGCACCGAGCCCGACGGGACGGTCACCGTCCTCGCCGACCGCTACGCCGGCAAGCGCCTCAACAGCCCGAACGACGCCGTCGTACGCTCCGACGGCACGATCTGGTTCTCCGACCCGGACTTCGGCATCACCAGCGACTACGAGGGCCACCGCGCCGTGTCCGAGATCGGCGCGTGCAACGTCTACCGGATCGACCCGGCGACCGGAGAGGTCCACCTCGCCGCCGACGGGTTCGACGGACCCAACGGCGTCATCCTGTCCCCGGACGAGAAGCGGCTGTACGTCTCCGACTCGCGGGCCGCCCGCATCCACGTCCACGACATCCGCGACGACGGCTCGCTCGCCGACGGCAGGCTGTTCGCCGAGGCCCCGGAGGGCGTCCACTTCGACAACATCCGCTTCGACGACGAGGGCCGCCTGTGGGCCGCCGCCCTGCACGACGGCATCCACTGCTACGACCCCGACGGCACCCTCATCGGCCGGCTCCGGGTGCCCGAGCCGGTCTCCAACATCGCCTTCGGCGGACCGAAGAACAACCGCCTGTTCATCACGGCCACCACCTCCCTGTACTCGCTGATGATGTCGGTGACGGGGGCGCCCCGCGTCTGAACGGCGCGGGGCGCGCTGCTCGGGGGCCTGTTCACCGGCCCTCTCGCAGCACGCCGCGCTCACGGGCCGACGAACCCGGTGACCGCCTCGCGGTACACGGCGGGCTGCTCCACGTCGATCAGATGGCCCGCCCCGGCCACGGTCCGCAAGGTGGCCTCCGGCAGCACCTCCGTGTACTCGCGGGCGATCCCGGGGTTCTTGTAGTCGCACGCGCCCCGCAGGACCAGGACCGGGACGTGGATCCGGCGCAGGGCCGGGCGCGGGTCGGGGGCCTTCAACTGGTCGGCGCTGGTGAGCTGGTTGGCGTAGAAGCCCGGCAGGGACGCCGGGAGGTCCTTCAGCGGTCGGTCGGGGTGGCAGGTCGCGGCGGGCGCCGCGATGTTCAGCAGCCGGGCGAAGACCGGGTCCAGCTCGGCGTCGCCGACCAGCGCGTGCGCGGCCCGCGGGTTCGCCTCCATCAGCAGCGACCAGGCGGCCAGCCGCGGGCTCGCCTCCAACTCGTCGATCCGGCGCTGCTGCGCGGGCGTCAGCCGGTCCCAGATGTCGCCCTCCGCACGGTCGCGCCAGGCCGGGGCCCACAGGACGCCGGGCGAGGTCAGCACCATCCTGGCCACCCGGTCGGGGTGGTCGGCGAGGTACGCGGCGGCGAGCGTCGCCCCCCAGGACGAACCGAGGAGCACCACTTGCTCGGCGCCGATCCGCCGGCGTACGGCCTCCAGGTCGGCGACCTGACGGGCCACCGTGTAGCCGCTCGGATCGGCCAGCCGGTCGGAACGCCCGGAGCCGACCTGGTCGTAGGAGTACACGTCGTAGCCGCGGGCGGCCAGGGTGTGTTCGAGCGGGTCGGGGCCGTCGCCGGGAGTGCCGGGGCCGCCGTGCAGCATGACGACCGGCGTGGGGCGCGGCGTGCCGTGCGCCGGCAGCCGCGTGTAGGCGAGACGCGAACCCGTGTCCAGGTTCCAGTAACCGGTCGGCCGGGACCGGGGCGACGGCGCCGTCCCGCCGAGCGGCTGAAACACCGTCAAGTAGGCGGCCAGCGAGGTGGCAAGGGTGACAGCGGCGGTAACCGCGGCGGTGACCCCCCTGCGTCGCACACCGGCGTGCACGGGCAGTCCGCAGCCCGCCACCAGCGCCGTCAGTGCGGCGGCGACGAGCAGCGAGAGGTGAGCGGTGACCGTGGCGGTGCCCAGGAAGGCAGCCACCGCGGCCACCGGGCCCAGTACGACGCCGACCGGGACGAGCAGGAACGCGCGCACGACATGCCGCTTGCGCTTCTTCATCTCGGCGGTCGTGTAAGGAAGTTGAGTGGTCGTCATAAGCCGATGCTCGACCGGCCACCGACGCCCGCGCGTCCACCGGGGCGGGCGAAGCGGTCCCCGTCCAGGTGGACATGAGGTCCGCCCCGAGGGGGAGGCGGGGGCACCCGGAACCCCGTAACGTGGCCGGTGTGGGGGATCGGCGGACGCGATGGGAGCCCGACCGCGAGGTCGAACGCGGACCACTGTGGGTGCTGTTGGACGCAGTGGTCGCCTATCTCTCGGCGGTCGTCGCGGTCGGGCCGTCCGACCACACCGCCTCGGCCTTCGACGGCCCGGTCCTCGAACGCGGGTGCGCGGTGGTGTGGTTCGCCTCGATCGCCCTGCGCCGGTACGCGCCCGGCCGCGCCCTGTGGGCAGCGTCCCTGGCCACGGTGACGGCCGCCCTGTCCGGCGCCGAGGTCACCAACGTCTCCCTGGCCAGTGCGCTCGCCCTCACCCTGACCGTGCAGAGCCGCCCGCCCCGACGGGCCCTCGAATGCGTCGCGTTGCCGCTCGCGGCGGTCCTCGCCGTCCTCGTCGCCGACTCGGACGCGTTCGTCCCGGCCGTCGCCGCGCACACCGTGGCCTGGCTCGTCGGACGGGCCGGACGCTCCCGCCGGGAGACCGAGGAGGCACTGCGCGCCCACGACAGAGAACGCGCCGTGACCGCCGAACGCACCTGGATGGCACGGGAGTTGCACGATGCCGTCGGCCACGCTGTGACCGTGATGGTGACCCACGCCGGAGCGGCACGGCTCGCGCTCGGCAGCGACCCGTCGTCCCCCGTACGCGAAGCGCTCACCCGCATCGAGGAGGTCGGCCGCGGCGCCATGACGGACCTGGACCGGGTGCTGGGGCTGCTCACCCAGACCTACGACTGCGAGACCACGCTCCGCGCCCTGATCACCACCCTGCCACCGGGCGTCACGGCCGAACTGCGCCTCCCGGACCGCTTCCCGCAGCCGTCGCCCGCGGTCGTGGACGCGCTGCGCCGCGTGGTGCAGGAGTCGCTGACCAACGTCGTACGGCATGCCGGTCCGGCGCACGCGGTCGTACGGCTGGAGGAGGCCACCGAGGGGCTACGCGTCACGGTGACCGACGACGGCGCGGCAGGCGGTCGCGGACTGTTCTCCGGGGGGCGGGGGCTGACGGGAATGCGGGAGCGGGTGGCGGCCATGGGCGGCACGTTCGAGGCGGGGCCGGTGGAAAAGAAGGGGTGGCGAGTGAACGCCGTACTCCCGCTGGGGGAGCCGTCGTGATCCGCGTCCTGCTCGCCGACGACGAGGACCTGATGCGGGCCGGGCTGCGCATGATGCTTCAGACCCAGCCGGACCTCACCGTGGTCGGCGAGGCGGCCGACGGCCGGGAGGCGGTACGGCTGGCGACCGTCCTCGCACCCGATGTCGTCCTCATGGACATCCGGATGCCGGTGCTGGACGGTGTCGCGGCGACCGAGGCCATCGTCGCCGCGGCCACGACCGGCCGCCCCCGCGTGCTGATCCTGACCACCTTCGAACTCGACGCCTACGTCTTCGCGGCCGTCCGCGCGGGCGCGGCCGGCTTCCTGCTGAAGCGCAGCCCGCCCGAGACCCTGATCGAGGGCATCCGCGTCCTCGCCGCGGGCGAGGCCCTCCTCGGCCCCTCGGTGACCCGTCGCCTGCTCGCCGAGTTCGCCCGCTCCACACCCGCCGCCCCGTCGCCGCAGGTCGCGGGCCGTCTCGCCCGGCTGACGGAACGGGAGCGCGAGGTCCTGCTCCTGCTCGGCCGGGGCCTGTCCAACGCGGAGATCGCCGCGCGCCTCCACGTCGGCGAAGCCACCGTCAAGACCCACGTCGGCCGCGTCCTCGACAAGCTCGCCCTGCGCGACCGCGTCCATGCGGTGGTCTTCGCCTTCGACCACGGACTCGTCCGCCCCTCCGGGGGAGGGTGAGCCGCCTCAGTCCTGCGGGGTGTCGGGTGTCATGTCGTACTCGTCGACATCCAGGACGGCTCCGGTGGCCGCGAGGAAGTCGAGTACGTCACGGTCCAGGTGCCAGCCGAAGCGGTCGGTCCGGCCGGGGGGTGTCGGCCGGTCGCCCTCGCCGGGCTCGTCGGAGTCGTTGAAGCAGCGCACGACCTGCAGCACCGCGGCCGCGCCCGGCCCGTCCTGCGCGCCCAGCCGGGCCGCGAGTTCCGCGACGCGGTGCGTGTGCGGGCGGAGCCTGTCGAGAACCTTCTCCACCTGTTCGTCGACACCCAGCCCGCCGTCCCGGCACGCGACCTTCCAGCGGTGCACGGCCGGCCGTACGACGGGCGCGGTGCCACGACTGCCGCGCACGGTCGTCTCGTCCGGCTCGACGCCCAGGAACGCGGTCATCTCGTCGGCGGTGGTGTTCTCGCTGGACAGGGCGAAGTAGACGTACTGACGCAGAGGCACCGGGGGAGCGTACCGGCACGGGCGGGGCGGTGTGACACGCCGCCGGACGGCCCATCGAGCCGCACTTCGGCTTATCGGGTCATAGCGTACAGAATATGACGAAACATCATTTCGCCTATCTCGCCTGCACCGCGGCCCTCGTCGGCTCGGCACTCGGCGCGGCCCCGCCCGCCTCCGTCCCCACGGTCCACGTGGTGTACCCGGGGGAGTCGATCCAGGAGGCGGTGGACGCCGCGCAGCCCGGCGACACGGTCCTGCTGACCCCCGGCACCTACCGGGAGAGCGTCCGGGTGACCACCTCCGGGCTGACCCTGCGCGGCGTGGGCCGCAGCACGGTCCTCCAGCCGGGCACCACGAACGCCACGGCGGACGCCACCGCCCACACCCGGCCGAAGGCTGCCGCGAAGGCCGCCGACAGCTGTGCCCGGGCCGGCAACGGCATCTGCGTGGAAGGCGCGGACGGCAACCCCGTGGAGGGCACCACGGTCGCCTCACTGACCCTGTCCGGCTTCGCCAAGAACGGCCTGTGGGCGTCGGAGACCGACCGGCTCACCGTGCGCAGGGTGACCGCCGAGAAGAACGGGCAGTGGGGCATCGCCCAGCAGCACTCCACCCGCGGGGTCTTCGTGCACAACACCGCCCGGGACAACGGCGACGCGGGCCTGTTCCTCGCCAACTCGGTCGCGAGCGAGGGCGGAGCCACCGACACCGGAGGCGCGGTGATCGCACGCAACCGTCTGGAGGGCAACCGGATCGGTGTCACCGTGCGGCGCCTGAGGAACCTCACCGTCGCGCACAACGACATCACCGAGAACTGCGCGGGGGTGTTCGTCGTCGGCGACGAGACGCCCCCGCGGGCCGGCGCACTCACCGTGCGCGAGAACCGCGTCGTGGACAACAACAAGTACTGCGCGAAGACCGCGCGGCTGCCCTTCCTGCAGGGTTCCGGCATCGTCCTCACCGGCGCCGAGGACACCCTGGTCACCCGGAACCTGATCACGGACAACGCCGGTACCTCCCCGCTGTCCGGCGGCGTCGTGCTCTTCAAGAGCCTGGTCGGCACCACGAACGAGCGGAACCGGATCAGCGACAACAGGCTGGAACGCAACGCCCCGGCGGACCTCGTCGACACCGACACCGGCACCGCCGCGCGGAACAACACCTTCCAGGACAACGCCTGCGGCAGCTCCTCACCGACGGGCCTGTGCTGACGCACCCCGTCCACCCATCCGCAACCAGCAAGAGGAAAGGCGGCACATGACGACCGCACACACCGCCGACCAGTCCGCAGGGACGGCACCCCCGCCGTCCATGCGGATGAGGGAACTCGCGTTCGGGGCGGCCTGTGCCGCCGCCCTGCGCGCGGCCGCCCGGCTGGGGGTCGCCGACGCGCTGGGGGAGAGCCCCATGAGCGTGACGGACCTCGCCGCCGCGGTGAAGACCGAGCCGAAGCCGCTGCGACGGCTCCTGCGCGCCCTGTCCTGCTACGGCGTCTTCGCCGAACGCGAGGACGGGACGTTCGCGCACTCCGACATGTCCCGGCTGCTGCGCGAGGACGACCCGAACAGCCTGCGCTACATCACGCTGTGGTGCACCGAGCCCTGGACCTGGGACGCGTGGCCGCACCTCGACGAGGCGGTACGCACCGGCGGGAACGTCGTGGAGAACCTCTACGGCAAGGAGTTCTTCCAGTACCTCAACGAGGACGCCCCGGCGTCGGCCGACATCTTCAACCGGGCCATGACGACCTCGAGCATGCAGTCCGCGCGGGACGTCGCCCGGCTTCTCGACCTGTCGGGCAGCAGGTCGGTGGCCGACATCGGCGGCGGCCAGGGGCACGTGGTGGCGAGCCTGCTGGAGAAGTACCCGTCGATGACCGGCAGCCTCCTCGACCTGCCGCGCGTGGTGGAGAACGCCGACCCCCGGCTGCGCGAGGGCGGCGCCCTCGCGGACCGGGTGCGCATCGTGCCCGGCGACGTCCGAGAGGCCGTCCCGGTCGAGGCGGACGTGTACGTCATCAAGAACATCCTGGAGTGGGACGACGACAGCACCGCCCGGACCCTGCGCAACGTCATCGAGGCGGGCGGACCCGGGACGAGGGTCGTGGTCATCGAGAACCTCGTCGACGACACGCCGTCGATGCGGTTCAGCACCGCGATGGACCTGCTGCTGCTCCTCAACGTCGGCGGGGCGAAGCACACCACCCGGAGCATGGTCTCCCGGCTGACCGATGCGGGCCTGGCCATCGACGACATCAGTCCGGTCAACCCGTACCTGCACGCGTTCGACTGCGTGGTCCCCGCGTAGAGCACCCGCTGAAAGACCTCCGGTCGCCGGGTCCGCGACACCGCGGACCCGGCGACCGGAGGCCGTCAAAGACGCTCAGGCGGAGGAGTCCCGCTCCCAGCGGTAGAAGCAGTGCGCCATCGCGTCCTTGGGGGACCGCCAGGTCGCCGGGTCGTACGCGGTCACGTACGCCGACAGACGCTCGCTGATGTTCCGGAACTCGGGGTGCCCGGCCACCTTGGCGATGGCGGGGCCCGGGTCCTGATCGGACTCGATGAGGTGCAGGTACACGTCACCGAACTGGAAGAGGCCGCGTCGGGCGACCCCCACGAGGTGGGGGAGTTCTCCCCGGTCGGACTCGTCGAAGATCTTGGCGATGTCCGGGGCGGAGCCGGGCGCCATACGGGCGACGATCAGGGCTTGGTGCATGGGGACTGTCCTCCGTACGGCTCAGTCGGTCAGGCCCGGTGTGGACCCGTGCTCGGCGGCGGCCTTCTCGATCCGGTCCCGGATCAGGGCCATCTGGATCTTGGAATTGCGGTTGATGTTGTCCGTCATCCAGGCGTCGTCGACCGGGGCGTCGGGCTTCATGGCGAAGTCCTGCGTCCAGATCATCCGGGTGCCCTGAGGAACCTCCTCGTACTGCCACCGGATGTCCATGTGGGCGAACGGCCCCGTCTCGACCCGGCGGGCCTGCACGGTGAGCGTGTCGCGGTCGGGCTCCCGCTCCGAGACCCAGCTCCACACGGTGCCGTTCTCGTCCGGGTGCATGGTCAGCCGGAAGGTGGTCTTCTTCCCCTCCTGCTTCAGGATCTCGACGGAGGCGTACTCGCTGAACAGCCGCGGCCAGTTCGCCAGGTCGTTGGTGATGTCCCAGACGAGGTCCAGCGGCGCGGCGATGGTGATCTCGTTCTTCGTGTGTCCGGCCATGTCACGCTCCTGCCATGAAGGCGCTGTTGACGAGCTCCAGGAACTGACGGGGTGTCTTGCTGCGCTCCGCGTCGGGCGGCATCGGCGTGCTGTAACGATTCTCCAGCTCGCCGACGATGCCGAGCAGACCGAGCGAGTCGATGCCCAGAGCGTTGAAGCCGGCGTCGTACTGCTCCTGAAGCTGCTGCGGGGCGACGGTGACCCCGGCGGCCTTCTTCATGAGCTCGGCCAGCTCTTCCACGGTGATGCGGTCACTCATGCGGATCCTCTCCTTGTGCTCCGTGCCGCCTCGCTACGAGGCGTGGGCGGCGCCGCGCCTGAGCACGAGCGCCGAGTTCGAACCCATGAGTCCCCGACTCAGGACCAGCGCCGTGCGCAGCTCGGCGGCACGGGCGCGGACGGTCACCACCTCGAGGTCATGGCAGACGTCGAAGACGTTGGGGGTGGGCGGGATCAGGCCGTGCTCCATCGCGAGCACCGCCGCCGACGCGTCCATGACCGGCGCCGCGCAGTAGCCCCGCCCGGTACCCGTCTTCGGCGCGGTGACGGGCACCCGCCTGCCGTGCGAGCCCAGGGCGTCGGCGATCGCCAGCGCCTCGGCCCGGTCCGCCTCCGGCACACCGAGGGCGTCGGCGAAGACCACGTCGATCTCCTCGGGGGCGCAGCCGGCCTCGTCCAGGGCACCCCGGATGGCCTGCGCGAGCCCCTCCCGGGACCTGTCCCAGCGGGAGGCTCCGGTGAACGTCGCCGCGTGCCCGGCGAGCGTGGCCCGCACCCGCGCGCCCCGCTCCCTGGCCGAGGACTCTTCCTCCACGACGACCATGGCGCCGCCCTCGGCCGGTACGAACCCGCAGGCGCCGTCGGTGAACGGCCGGTAGGCGCGCTCCGGGTCCTCGACGGTGCTCAGCTCCTCGTAACCGAGCTGGCAGACCATCGAGTACGGCGCGAGCGGCGCCTCGGTCGACCCGGCCACGATCACGTCGGTGCCGCGCCGCACCGCCCGCGCGGCGTGCGCGAGGGCGTCGAGACCGCCGGCCTCGTCGGCGGCGACCACCGAGCAGGGGCCCTTGAAGCCGCGGCGGATGGAGATCTGGCCGGTGCTGGCGGCGTAGAACCAGGCGATGGACTGGTACGGGCCGACGAACCGGCTCCCCTTGCCCCACAGTTGCTGGAGCTCCCGCTGCCCGAACTCACCGCCGCCGGATCCGGCCGCGGTGACCACGCCCACCGAGAACGGCGCCTCGTCCGTGTCGGCCTGGCCGAGGCGGGCGTCCTCCAGCGCGAGGTCGGCCGCGGCCATCGCGAAGTGTGTGAACCGGTCGGTCTGGACGAGGAAACGCTCCTCGACCGCCGCCGACGGCTCGAACGCGCGGACCTCGCCTGCCACCCGCAGCGGGAGGTGCTCACAGCCCTCGCGGGTGATCCGGTCGAGGACGCTGAGGCCCTCCTGGGTGGACTTCCAGAAGGTCTCGGTGCTCGTTCCGTTGGGCGCGATCACGCCGATTCCGGTGACGGCGGCGCGCCGTGGACGGGATTTGCTCATCGTGTCCTCTCCCTCGACCGGGTCAGGATCACCGCGGACTGGAAACCGCCGAACCCACTGCCCACGGAGAGCACGCTGTTCAGCCTGCGTTCGCGGGCGACGCGCGGCACGTAGTCCAGGTCGCACTCGGGGTCCGGTGTCTCGTAGTTCGCGGTGGGCGGTACCACCTGGCGGGCCAGGGCCAGCACACAGGCCACGACCTCGATCGCCCCGATCGCTCCGAGGGAGTGACCCACCATGGACTTGATGGAACTCATGGGCGTGTCGTAGGCGTGATGGCCCAGGGCCCGCTTCACCGCGGCGGTCTCGTGGCGGTCGTTCTGCCGGGTGCCCGAGCCGTGCGCGTTGACGTAGTCGATCGCCGAGCCGTCGAGGCGGGCGTGGTCCAGGGCCACCTCGATGGCCCGGGCCATCTCCAGGCCCTCACTGGTCAGACCGGTCATGTGATAGGCGTTGCCGAAGGTGGCGTAGCCGCTGAGCTCGCAGTACACATGGGCACCGCGGGCCCGGGCGTGCTCCAGCTCCTCCAGGACCAGCACCGCCCCGCCCTCGCCCATCACGAACCCGTCCCGGTTGTTGTCGAACGGCCGGGAGGCGTGGGCCGGATCGTCGTTGTTCGGGGACGTGGCCTTGATGGCGTCGAAGCAGGCCATGGTGATCGGCGAGATCGGCGAGTCCGAGGCACCCGCGATGCAGATGTCGGCCCGGCCCTCCTCCACGGTGTGGAAGGCGTACCCGACCGCGTCGAGCCCGGAGGTGCAGCCCGTGGAGACGGTCTGCACCGGCCCGCACGCCCCGAAGCGCTCCGCCACCGTCGAGGCCAGCGTGCTGGGCGAGAACGCGCGGTGCAGATGCGGCTCCGCCTCGGCGTGGTCCACGTCCCAGCGCTCGCCGCTGTGGCTGACCAGGACGTAGTCGTGCTCGAGGCGGGTGGTGCCGCCGACCGCCGTGCCCAGGGAGACCCCGACCCGCCAGGGATCCTCCCGGGCCAGCTCGAGACCGGAGTCACGGACCGCCTCCGCCCCGGCGGCCAGGGCGAACTGGATGTACCGGTCGCCCCGGGCGACGTCCTGCGCGTCCAGCCCGTGCGCCGCCGGATCGAAGTCGCACTCGGCGGCGATCCGTGACCGCAGACCGGTCGGATCGAAGAAGGTGATGCCCCGGGTAGCCGTGCGCCCCTGGGAGAGCAGATCCCAGAACGCCGGTACGCCGATACCGCCCGGGGCGACAACACCTATGCCGGTGACCGCCACGCGTCTGGTCATGAACGCACCTCACGTCGTGCGGCGGCACGGTCCTCGCCCGTGCCGGCTTGCGACTCCTCGGTGTCGACATGCCCCAGCCGTGGCTCGGGTGCCAGCGGACCGAGGTGGAAGACGATCCGCGCCTCCACGTTGCCGACGTTGCGGAACCGGTGCCGCAGGTGGGCGGGGATCATGAGCCCCTGCTCCGGCAGCAGCGGGTGGGGCTCACCGTCCAGGTCCACCTCCAGTTGTCCGCAGACCACGTACACGAACTCCTCGGAGTACGGGTGGTAGTGCTCGCCGATGCGGTCGCCGGGCTGCACGACGGCCACGCCCATGAAGCCGCTGGTGGAGCCGACCGTGGTGGGGGTGAGCATGGCGCGCAGGTCGCCGCCGCGCCGGGTGTTGGGCTCGACCTCGCTGAAGTCCACGATGCGTGGACGGGTTTTGATCACGACGTTCCTCCGATGGTGTGCTGCGTCGACATGAGGGGCGTGGCCGCCGTGGCCCACGTGCTGGTGGGTCAGGCGTCCGGCGACCGGCGGTCGGTGACGAGTTCCATACGGGTGAGTTCGAGGAAGCGCGAGAAGTCGCCGTCCCTCAACGCGGAGGCGTCCGTGTCGAGGAGCTCCGCCAGCTCCGCGGCCCGCCCGGCTTCGGGAAGGCCGAGGGCCAGGACGGGGTCGGCGGCGTCGAGGCCACCGCGTACGTCGATCAGCCGGACCACGACGTCGTCGCGCTGGAAGATCGTGCTGCGCAGGACCGGGCTGCGCGGATCGTCCGCCGCCACCTCGTCCCGCTGGGCGAGCAACTCAGCCAGACGCAAGCCGAGCCCGGGCCGGGCCGGGTAGTACAGGGCGTGCCGCTCGGCCTCCGGGTCCTGCTGGTCCGCCGTCACGTGGTGGACGGCGGGCAGCGCCGCCCGCGTGAAGAAGACCCGGGCGGACTCGGGGTCGTTGAGGTCCCGGTCCTGCTCCAGATAGGGGTTGATGGCCTCCTCCACGGCCCGCACCTCGGGCTGCCGGGAGACGTGACGCAGCGCCGCGAGCAGGTCGCCGCGCACCTCGATGGCCCGGACCACCCGGTTGCCGTGCATGAACAGCGAGGTGCGGCACAGCCGGGTGGTGTCGTCGACCCGCGGCTCGGGCGAGGCGTAGTCGGCGAGGATCTTGGCGACGGCCTCCTCGCTGCCGGGCTTGACCGTGAAGGTCAGCGCGTGCCGGATCACACCGTCACCGATCCGGGGAGACGTCTGGAGCCGGCGCTTCCCGGCCTCGCGGGCGTCCGCCGCCGGGCCGCCGGTCTCGCGGACGACGTGGAAGCGCAGCGACCGGGTGTCCCGGACGCAGCTGTGCAGCGGCTCCACCATCCGCACGTGCTCCTCGCTGTTCACCCAGGCGAGGAACGGCGGGGCGCTCTCCCACTCGCTGGTGATGAGCCACTGGGACGGGTTCTCGATCGACTGGCAGAGCTGGTCGCTGACGTGCCCGGGAACGGAGGCGACCTGGTTGCAGAGTTGCTCGTAGGCCTCCAGGAACTGCTGCTGGGCTCCGTCGTAGACGTCGACCAGCAGGACGACCCGGAGTCTGGAGCCGTCGAACACGGACTGGGAGACCCGTTGCGACGCCTGGCGGGTGGGCGGTGAAACACGTGCGGACGTGGTGGTCATCCTGCGCACAACTCCTTCGCGGGGCAGAGGTGAACGCCGACCGCGTGAGGCGACGTCAGCGTGCCTCGATCCTGGGTCCGTCCCCGGAAGCGCGCGACTCGTATGAACTACGCGGGTGATCGCGGGTGCGGATCCGAGCGTTCTGCTGAGATCCCCGAAGTGGCGCGTGCATGACAATCAGGGGGTGGGTTCGAAGGGGTGGGGGGCATGGCTGGGCCGCCACGCCGTGCCGGTGGGTCACGGGTGGCGGCCGCAGCGGGGTATTGCGGGGGGCATGGATCAGGCCAGGGTGGTGGCGTTCTTCTTGCGGCGCAGGGTGTAGGCGCCGCCG
>NZ_JBIAPU010000052.1:0-42080 GCF_042888465.1 Streptomyces sp. NPDC002888
CATCCTGACAGCCTTCCCCGCCCCCCCCCCCGCCCGCCCCGCCCCCGGCCGCGCCCCCCCCCCCCCCCCCCCCCCCCCACCTCCTGTGTTCACACCTCGCTACATCCAGCGGGCGTGCCACGAACCGCTGTAGTAGACCTCCCACCCGGTGTCGCCGGGGACACTTTGGCGTGAGCAGAGCGTGTTACTCGTGCCCCTGGTGACGGTATTACCCCTGGATATTCCGCCGCCGAAGGGGACGGCGCACTTGATCAGCGCACGCGTCGGGCGATTACACCGATTGAGAGTGACGGTGACTTTGAACGTGTATTCCCCCGTCTTCTCCGGATAGACATCCATGGCACACGCCGGGTCCGCAGCGGCCGGGCTGGCAGCCAACGGAACAACTGCCGCCGCGACGAGAACGGCCGGCGCCAAGGCGCCAAGTATCTTGCTACGCACACTTCCCCCTTCGTGAGGCACACTCAGGGGATGGTCAACCCCGATGTTCTGAGCATGCCAATTCAACTTTTCCAGTATCGGGTGGTTCACTCCCAGCGCTGGTGCCACGAACCCCCGTAGTAGACCTCCCAGCCTGCACCGACAGGAATGGTGTTGCGCGAGCACAACGTCCTACTGGTGCCCCGGATGACCGAGTCGCCTCGGGAGATGCCGCTACCAAACGGATACGAGCACTTCATGATGGCCCGCGTCGGGCGGTCGCACCGGTTGAGCGTGACAGTGATCTGGTACTCGGACCCACTGATGTTCCTGCCGTAGACATCCTCGGCACAAGGCGGGTCCGCGCTGGCCGGAGTGGCGGTCGCCAGCGGAAGAGCGGCCCCCGCGACAAGCAGGGCAGGAATCAATGCCCTGGTAATTCCCTTTTGCAAAAACATTCCCCTCTTGCGCGCGATTCCACCCCGGGGTGGTCATTCCCGAGTGGCAGCGGGGTCACATGTCGTGAACCCGTCATCTGATCCACCCAGGAGATTAGGTAGCGACACCGAGAACGTCAAGAATATTTTGGCCACACCCTGACGAGGCTTTCCGCCAGGGGGGTTCGATATTTCGCACCCCGCGGACCCCGTCTTTGGGCGAAAAAATGCCACCGCGCATTGACCCCACACCCCGGAATACCAGCAGCGGCGCCGCCGGATCTTTCGTCGTCCCGTCCTCGCCTCGGGTGGCCTGGTCCTGCTCGGCGTTTTCCTCGCAGCGGCCCGTGTGCTGCGAGTGGACGAACTCAACGCCCTCGCCACCGCGTTGCGGCTCCGTCAGAGCCGCACCCCCGTCACTCCCCGACCGACGAGCAAGTCCCTTCGCGAGAGAACGCGTTCGCACCGGCGCCACGACACGCCGTCGGCCCTACTTCAACGCCAGCAACAACGTGTCCGCCGGCGAGCACCACACCGGCCGTACCTCGTCGAACCCCTTCTCGCGCAGCACGCGCGCGTGCCAGGCCGCGGACGGCATGTCGCCGTCGGCGTGCTCGCCGTAGATCTCGTAGCGCCGGGCCGTGGGTTCGGCGAGGACGGGGTCCTTGGAGGCGAGCTGCCACCACTCGGCCCAGTCGAGGGCGCCGTCCCGCTTGGCTTGTTCCATGCGCGCGTGCCGCTGTGCGCGCTCGGCCGCGTTGATCCTGGGGGTCGTCTCGTCGATCATGTGGTCCGCGTTCATGAAGACACCGCCGTCGCGGACGAGCTCCGCGACCTGACCGTAGAGGGCCGCGAGGGGTTCGCTGTGCAGCCAGTGCAGGGCCGTGGCCGTCAGGACGGCGTCGTACGAGTCGTACGGCAGCTTCGCCGGCCAGTCGGGGTCCTTGAGGTCGGCGGTGACGAACGAGACGCGCTCGTCACCCGCGAAGGTGCCCTCGGCGATGGCGAGGAGCGCCGGGTCGAGGTCGACGCCGGTGCTGGTGGCCTCCGGGAACCGGGCGAAGACCCGGGCCGAGATGCTGCCGGTGCCGCAGGCGAGATCGAGGATGCGCGGGGCGGTACCGACCAGCGCCTCGACCATGTCGAGCATGATCCGGAAGCGTTCCTCGCGGTCCGGCATGTACCACTCCTGCTGCCGGTCCCAGCTCTCCTGCCAGGCCGGCCAGTCGGCGCCGGTCGTGGTCATGTGCGCGTCCGTCATCGGAACCCTCCATCAGATAGGTCGCGTAATACCCTGGAAGCACGACCGGCTGTTACCCGACCGCATCCACGACCATAGAGTGCCGCCGTAAGGACTACAAGTGGAACTGGCCTATTACTCGGACTATGCCGTACGGCTCGTGAACAGCGAGGAGCCGTTGCGCGGCAAAGACACGCTCACCTCGGTCGACGCGGTCCGCGACCTCTTCGGCCCCAGCCAGCAGAGCGCACGCCGCGCCTCGGAAGCCGATGTGACACGGTTCCGTTCGGTGCGGGCCCGGCTGCGCGCGGTCTTCGAGGCCGCCGATGGCGGCGACGAGACGCTCGCGGTGGACCTGCTGAACTCCCTGCTGCTGGAGTTCCCGGTGAGCCCGCAGATCTCCGGGCACGACTTCCGCGACGACGACGGCCGCCCGCTGTGGCACATGCACCTGGCCGACCACCCGTCCAACGTCACCGCCGGCTACACCGCCATCGCCGCGATGGGCCTGGCGTTCCACCTGACGGAGTACGGCGTCGACCGCCTGGGCCTGTGCGAGGCCGCCCCCTGCCGCAACGCCTACCTCGACACCTCGACCAACCGCTCCCGGCGCTACTGCTCCGACCGCTGCGCCACCCGCGCCAACGTGGCCGCCTACCGCGCCCGCAAGCGCCAGGAGGCCGACCGCTCGGAACGGCCCGCGCGGGCCGAGCGGCCGGCGCGCACGGGCCTGGCCGCCGACAGCGCCCAGCGCACCAGCGCGAACGGAGAGCGCTGAGCAGGCCCCGGCGGCCGGAACCGGAAGCGGACCCTGCCCAGGATCAGCTCGTCGGGCACGGTCCCGTAGTCGGTGCTGTCACCACCGGCGTAGGCGTTGTCCCCGAGCACCCACCAGCCGCCGTCGCGCCGCTCGGTGGCACGCTTGACGACGAGCAGGTCCTGCTGGAAGGGATGGCGCAGGACGACCACGTCCCCGGGCCTGATCCGGGCGCCGTACCGCACCACCAGCTGGTCCCCGTGGTACAGCGTGGGCACCATGGACGGCCCGGTCACCTCGGCCAGCCCGAAGGGCGGCAGCGCCCTGCCCCGCTCGGTCTCCTGCGACAGCTCCGGCATCCCCGGCACCTCCCCGGTCCGTTCCTCCACCAGTCCCAGTCTGACCCCGGACTTTTGTCCTAAGCCCATGGGGGCACTCGCGAAAACCCGTCTCCCAGGGAGTAATGTCCCACCTGAGAAGACGATCACGAGGAAGGAATGCTCCATGCTTTCCCGCCTGTTTGCCCCCAAGGTCAAGGTCAGCGCACACTGCGACCTGCCCTGCGGTGTGTACGACCCGGCCCAGGCCCGCATCGAGGCGGAGTCGGTGAAGGCCGTCCAGGAAAAGATGGCCGCCAACGACGACCCGCACTTCCAGGCGCGTGCCACCGTCATCAAGGAGCAGCGTGCCGAGCTCGCGAAGCACCACGTCTCGGTGCTCTGGAGCGACTACTTCAAGCCCCCGCACTTCGAGAAGTACCCCCAGCTTCACCAGCTCGTCAACGACACCCTGAAGGCCCTGTCGGCCGCCAAGGGCTCGACGGACCCGAACACGGGCGAGAAGGCTCTCCAGCTCATCGCCGAGATCGACAAGATCTTCTGGGAGACCAAGAAGGCCTGATCCAGACTCATGCCTTCTGACCTGCGATTATTCAGGTTGCAGCGTCTCCCTGGCCGCACCCGGTCCCCAGGCCGCCGAACACGGCGTCTCTCGGGGGCCGGGTGCGGTCGTCTTGTGCGGGAACTCAACGACGGCAGACCAGGATCCCGGCCCGGGAGTTGATCTCGAACGCCCCCGTGCGGGCGATGTGCTCGGTGAGAAGGACCCGGGCACGCTCGACGGTCGCCTCGAACGGGACGCCGTACTGGTCCGCCCAGGCCCGGTGGGAGGCCAGGTGTGCCACGGCCGGTTCCGGGTCGCGGAGGGTGATGGTGCCGGGCAGTTCGATCGTCTGCACGCGGCCGAACTCCTCGCCCAGGAAAGCCGGGGCCGTCTCCAGCGTGAAGCGGGCGGTGAGCGACAGGCGCACCGGGCCGTGTTCGACGCCGAGGACGTCACCGGCGGCCCGCCGCCACAGTTCGTCGAGTTCGGCCTTGTCCCGCTCGCCGTTGGTCGACACGAGCAGCAGACCGTCGTCCGCAACGACCCGGGCCAACTCCCGGACCGCCCCCGGGATGTCGGGCACGTGGTAGAGCATGTGCAGCGCCATGGCCCCGCCGACGCTCGCCGTCGCCAACGGCAACCGCGTGACGTCCGCGACGGCGACCGGGCCCGGGACACCCGCGAGCATGCCGTGAGACAGGTCGAGCCCCAGCACGGTCGGTTCGGGCCGGTCCTGGCGCAGCCGCCGCAGGAACATCCCGTTGCCGCACCCGACGTCCACCACCCGCCCCCGCACCTCCCTCAACTGCTCGGCGACCAGCCCGGGAAGGTCGTACGGGGGCGTCTGCCAGCGGTAGAGCGCCTGCCGGGCGGCCAGGTCCCGGTCGCTGCCGTAGGCGCTCCCCACGAGCCGGTCCCGGTCGGTGACGGCCGCGTCGTGGGCGGTGGAGTGTTCAGGCACGTCGGCAACTCCCGCGGGGCGGGCGGCCCTTGAGGCCGCGAGGACGGCTGGGGGCCGAGCGTAGCGACGCGCGGCGGGGGGCGGCCACCCGCGACCGGGGTCCTCAGTGGAACTGCGGCACGATCAGCCAGATCCCGTACGCCACCACCGCCGCGCCGGCGACGAAGCACAGGCCGGCCTGCGCGAGCCCCGGCGCCGACGTGCCGGTGCCCGAAGCGCGGGCGTCCTCCAGGCGGCCGAGGCCGAGCACGCCGAAGGTGAAGACGACGACCACGGCGACGGTGACGCCGAGGCTCACCGCGGCGACCTGGCCGAGTGCGGTCCAGTCGAGTTGCATGACGAGTACTCCCCGGAGCTCAGGCGGCCGTACCGACGTGGGCCGGTGCGGCGGTGCGGATGGTGACCTCGTGGGCGTCGTTGACGTTGTGCGCGCTCACGGGGTTGCAGCGCGAGGCGGCGACGATGCCCGTGGCGACGGCGACGCCGACCAGGGCGACGACCACCGTGCCGGTGTTCCCGCCGTGCGTCACCGCGCTCGCCGCGACCCCGCCGGCCAGCGCGGCCGCGGGCAGTGTGACCAGCCAGGCGATCACCATGCGGCCGGCGACGCCCCAGCGCACCTCGGCGAGCCGTCGGCCGAGTCCCGCGCCGAGGATGCTGCCGGAGGCGACCTGGGTGGTGGACAGGGCGAAGCCGAGGTGGGCGGACGTGAGGATGACGGTCGTGGAGGCCGTCTCGGCGGCGAAACCCTGCGGGGACTGGATCTCGGTCAAGCCCTTGCCCATGGTGCGGATGATCCGCCAGCCGCCCAGGTAGGTGCCGAGGCCGATGGCGAGACCGGCCGACGCGATCACCCACACCGGCGGTCCGGCATCGTGGCCCAGCGCGCCCGCCGAGATCAGGGTCAGGGTGATGACGCCCATGGTCTTCTGCGCGTCGTTCGTGCCGTGCGCCAGCGAGACCAGTGAGGCCGAGGCGATCTGCCCGGCCCGGAAGCCCTTGGTCACGGACTTCTCGCGGGCACGGGCCGTGAGCCGGTAGGCGAGGTACGTCGCGATGAGCGCCGCCACGCCCGCCACCAGCGGCGAGGCCACGGCGGGGATCAGCACCTTCTCGACCACCTTGTCGAAGTGCACGCCGTGCGAGCCCGCGCCGACCCAGACCGCCCCGATCAGCCCGCCGAACAACGCGTGCGACGAACTCGACGGCAGTCCCACCAGCCACGTCAGCAAATTCCACAGAATCGCCCCGACGAGCCCCGCGAAGATCATCCCCGGGGTGACGAGGGCGTCGTCCACGATGCCGCCGGAGATCGTCTTGGCGACCTCGGTGGACAAAAAGGCGCCGACTACGTTGAGAACTCCGCTCACCAGCACCGCTGTTCTGGGTTTCAGCGCGCCGGTGGCGATGGACGTCGCCATCGCGTTCGCCGTGTCGTGGAATCCGTTGGTGAAGTCGAAGGCCAGCGCCGTGACGATGACCACCGCCACAAGGAGCGTGATGTGATCCATTCCCCTATGCGAACAGGCGCAGACCAATGCCCGGCGAACTGAGGGCAAAAGCTGTTCCAGAACCCCGCGCGCAGTCGGTGGAGACCGTGCGACCCTGATGTGGTGAACATCGAGGAACTGGTCCGGCTGCGCCGGGCACGGGACCGGATCGACCGCGAGTACGCCGAACCCTTGGACGTCCCCGCACTGGCCCGCACCGCGCTGATGTCACCCGGCCACTTCCAGCGCAGCTTCCGCCGCGCCTACGGCGAGACGCCCTACGCCTACCTGATGACCCGCCGCGTCGAACGCGCCAAAGCCCTGCTGCGCCGCGGCGACCTGACGGTGACGGAGGTGTGCCTCGCGGTCGGCTGCACCTCCCTCGGCTCCTTCAGCTCCCGCTTCACGGAGCTGGTCGGCGAGACGCCGAGCGCCTACCGGGCCCGGTCGCACGAGGCCGGTGCGGTGATCCCGCCGTGCGTGGCTCGGACGTACACCCGCCCGAAACGGTCCTAGGGCCTGTCTGACAATTCCCGTCGTCGCCCGGAGGGCGGCCTCGCGGCGTCAGGTGCGTGCTCTCGGCGTGCCGGGCGTAGACCCTCGTACTGGACGTACTTGGGTCTGCGCCCGGTGCGGCGAGAGGGCGTGCATGGCGTCGCGAGGCAGACGGGAATTGTCAGACAGGTCCTAGGCTCGCGGCATGGACCTGAAACTCCACCAGTGCTTCATCGCCGTCGACGATCATGACAAGGCGCTGCACTTCTACTGTGACGTTCTGGGCCTGGAGGTCCGCAACGACGTCGGTTTCGAGGGGATGCGCTGGGTGACCGTCGCCTCTCCGCTGCAACCGGACGTGGAGATCGTTCTGGAGCCCCCGGCCGCCAGCCCGGACTTCTCCCCCGCCGACCGGCAGGCGATGGCCGAGCTGCTGGCCAAGGGCGTGCTCCGCGGCGTCATCTTCACCACCACCGACTGCGACGCGCTCTTCGCCCGGGTCGAGGAGTCGGGCGGTGAGGTGCTGCAGCATCCGACGGACCAGCCGTACGGGGTGCGCGACTGCGCGTTCCGGGACCCGGCCGGCAACGTGCTGCGGTTCATGGAGCGGCCGGGCGGGTGACGCGCGCGTCGGGCGGACCCGTCGCCGCCCTACGATCGTCCCCATGCCCCAACCCATCCTGTGGACCCATGCCTTCATCGACCGGCCCCTGCAACTCTTCGACCGTGCCTGCGCGTTCTGGTCGGCGGTCACGAACACGCGACTGTCCCGGCTGCGCGGCGACCGGCAGGAGTTCGTCACCCTCGTGCCGGCCGGCGCCGACGCCTGTGTGAAGGTCCAGGGGGTCATGGCGGGCGAGGGCGGCGCGCATCTCGACTTCGCGGTGGACCACGTACCGGAGTTCGTGCGGGAGGCGCTGGAGCTGGACGCCGAACTCGTGGCCGATCACGGGCGGTGGGCGGTCCTGGCCTCGCCCGCCGGGCAGCTGTTCTGCGTGGGCCCGTGGTGGCACGGGGAGTCGGTCCGGCCTCCGGTGGTGCGCCGCAGCCGGCTGGACCAGGTGTGCATCGACGTACCGCCGTCCCTCTACGCCGCCGAAGTCGCTTTCTGGAGTGCGCTGATGCCCGGCTGGGAGTCCCTGCCCGGCTCGCTCCCCGAGTTTCACGTGGTCGCTCCGCCGCCCGGGCTGCCGATCCGCATCCTCCTCCAGCGCCTCGACGAGGAACGCCCCGTCTCCGCCCACCTCGACCTGGCGTGCGCGGACATCGAGGCCACCCGGGCCCAGCACGAACGCCTGGGCGCGAGCCTGGTCGCCCGAGAACGGCACTGGACGGTCATGCGGGACCCGGCCGGCGGCACGTACTGCCTGACGGGCCGCGACCCGGTGACGGGCGGGCTGCCGCGGCGGACGGGCGGCGTCCGCTAGCGCCGGGGCGCTGGCAGACGACATCCCCTGGTGGGCCTCGACCCACACGCACAGGGCCCGCATGACGGTGCCGTCCCGTCTCGGGGGTCAGGGGCGGTCCGTGACGTCCTGCCGCAGCAGCGGGGCCGGCGCATCGCTCGGGTCCTGCTGCTCCCAGACGTACGGCCCCGGCGGCTCGGCCGCGTCCCGCAGCCACAGTGTCAGCCCGCCCCCGACGGCGATGGTCACCGCCCACCCGACAACGGCCCAGCGCCACCACCGGCGGCGTCCCCCCGCTCCTGTCACTCCAGCTCCTTCGGCCCACCCACCTGACGGCAGTTCGAGGCCACGTTAGTCCCCGGGCGCCACCGTGTGCTGCTGTTCCTGCGCAGGCCGTTCCTCGGGCTCGGCGCCCTCCACCACGTGCGTGTCGCACTGGGGGTTCCGGCAGGGGCCGGCGACCCACTTCGGGACCCAGGCGCCCAGCGTCTTGTACCGCCGGACGACCGTGTCGACGGGCTGTCCGCAGACGGGACAGACGTTTCGTTCGCTGTCCATGTCCTCAGGGTAGGACGCGAGCGGGCTCAGCGCTTCCTGGTGTACGTCCGCACCAGGACGCCGTTGTCGAAGGCGCGCACCTCGTCGAGGGTGAACTCCGTGACGGCGAAGTCCGAGCCGAACATCGGCATGCCCGTGCCGTACGCGATCGGGTACGTCTTGATGACCAGCTCGTCGATCTCGTCGAGCAGCGCGCCCGCGATCTGCGAGCCGCCGCACAGGTAGATACCGAACTCGCCGTCCTCGGCCTTCAGTGCGCGCACCTTGTCGACCAAATCGTCCGCGATGATCTCGACCTGCGCGTCGGGCGATTCGCCCAGGGTGCGCGAGGCGACGTACTCGCGCAGGTGGGCGTAGGGGCGAGTGATGCCCTCCTTGAGGGCCAGGTCGTAGCTGCCCCGGCCCTGGATGAGGGTGTCGAACCGCTTGTTCGGCAGGTCGTCGATGCCGAGCTGGGTGCGCCCTTGGGTGAACACGGTGTCCGGGTACTCCGTCTTGAGGAATTCGAGGAACTCCCCGTCGACGAAGGCGAACATGGCCGACGCGTCGCCGTCCGGGTCCCCGATGAAGCCGTCGAGCGAGCAGGCGATGTAGTACGTGAGCTTTCGCAAGCCGGTCTCTTTCCGTAGGCTGTGTGAACAACTTCAGTTGTAGTACTTCGACTGTAGTGGTTGCAAGGGGTTTCCTTGGAACAGATCAAGTGGGAGAAGGGATTCCGCATGGCTGGCAACCCGGAGCGCCGCGCCGCCCTCGTCGACGCGGGGGTCGAGGTGCTCGCACGCGAGGGGGCCCGCGGGCTGACGTTCCGCGCGGTGGACGCCGCGGCCGGGGTGCCCGTGGGCACCGCGTCCAACTACTTCACCAACCGCGACGACCTGCTGCGTCAGATCGACACCTGGCTGCACACCCGGCTCGCGCCCGATCCCGAGGTGATCGGCCGGCTGCTGGCGCAGCCGCGGGACCGCTCGCTGGTCACGGCGTTCATGCACGACCTGATGGCTCGCGCGACCCGGGACCGCACCGGCTATCTGGCCCTGATGGAGATGCGCCTGGAGGCGACCCGGCGCCCGGAACTGCGCGCGTCGTTCACCAAGTCGGTGCGCGGGGACCTCGAGGAAGCCATGGAGTTCCACCGGAGCGCCCGACTGCCCGGCGGGGACGAGACCGTCACCGTGCTCTACCTGGCGATGCTCGGCCTGCTCCTGGAACACCTGACCCTGCCGGACGTACTGGACGGCGCCCTGCCCGGCGTGAGCGTGCCAGAGGGGCTGGTGGAACGGATCGCGGCGACGATCGTGCCGGAGGGGTAGCGGGGCGCCGGGTCGGTAGCCCGGGGCGGCTCAGCGGGGCCGGCCCCGGTGCGGCTCAGCCGAGTTGACCCCGCGCGCTGCTCAACCCCTCGGCTCGCGCCACATCGGCCACATCCCCGGGCCGTCCGGGAGGTCCAGCACGCGGCCGGTGAACTCGAACCCGAG
Organism: Streptomyces sp. NPDC002888; assembly: GCF_042888465.1. Lineage (NCBI taxonomy): Bacteria > Bacillati > Actinomycetota > Actinomycetes > Kitasatosporales > Streptomycetaceae > Streptomyces > Streptomyces sp. NPDC002888. The sequence continues at coordinate 10,122 of NZ_JBIAPU010000052.1, forward strand.
CCGCTCGTACAGGGCGCGGCTGCGGGCGTTGCTCGCCTCCAGGTAGGCGGGCAGCCCCTCGCGGTCGCAGCGGTCGAGGACGTGTGAGATGAGCGCGGTGCCCAGCCCCTCGCCCTGGCGCTCCGATGCCACGCCGATCATCCACAGGTAGGCGTGGGCGCGGTCCGAGGGGTGTATCCCAGCCGTGAGCCGGCCGACCGTCTCGACGCGTTCGTTCGCCGGCTCGACGGCCTCGCGCACCTGGGCGGGGCCGTCGTCGTCGGCATGTTCTTCCTCTCCTCCGGCCGGTACGTCCAGCCACAGCGCGCACGCTGCACCGTCCTCGGTGAGGTCGATGCGGCCCTCGGCGAACACGATGTCGGTGAAGGCGGCCATGAGCCGGGGGTGGAACGTCCGGCGCTGCTCCTCACCGGGGAACACCCAGGCGCTCACCGGGTCGTCCCGGAAGGCCTCGTCCAGCAACCGCACGACCAGCTCACGATCGCCCTCGCCCGCCGCCCGGATCGCCACGCCCATGTTCCGCCCCTTCGCTCAATCACCATGGACCGTACGGGAGTTGAGCCTATCGGGAAGGGGTCGGCAGACGGCCGCGAGGGCTGATCCCGCCCTCTGTCGCGAGGACGGGCCCCGCACACCGTGGGGATGTGCGGGACCCGCCGTACCGGGGCCACCGGCGACCGCGCGGGGTCAGGAGCCGCGCGGCCCGGATGGCCCCGGGGCTCGGTCGGCCGGCACCGGCCGGTCCTCTCGTCCGGCCGGCGTCGGCCCGCTTCCTCAGTGACCGCGACGGAGCTCGAACTCAGTTGCTGCGCCGCGTCACGAACTCCGCCAGGGCCAGCAGCCCGCCCGCCTCCTCCGGGTCGGGGATCGCACGGGACAGCTCGTCCATCGCGCGGGCCATGCGGTCGGCCGCCTGGCCCTGCGCCCAGTCGCGGCCACCCGCCCGCTCGACGGCCAGCGTGGTGCGCTCCAGCTCGCCCTCCTCGTACGGCACCCCGTACAGCTCGGCGAGTTCGGCTGCCGCCGGGGTGCCGGAGGAGAGCGCGGCGACCACCGGCAGGGACTTCTTGCGGGCGGCGAGGTCCGCGCCGGCCGGCTTGCCGGTGCGGCTCGGGTCGCCCCATATGCCGATGACGTCGTCGATGAGCTGGAAGGCGAGCCCGGCCTCGCGGCCGAACGCGTCGAGGGCGTCGACGTCGTCGGCCGGCGCGCCCGCGTACAGCGCGCCGAGGGCGCAGGCGCAGCCGAGCAGCGCACCGGTCTTTGCCTCCGCCATGGCGAGCGCCTCGTCGAGGGTGACCTCGGCGGGTGGGCGCCGCTCCAGGGCGGTGTCCGCGTGCTGGCCTGCGCAGAGCTCGACGACGCAGTCCGCGAGCCGGGCGGCGGCCGCCGTGGACGCCGGGTGCGGGTCCTCGGCCAGCAGCCTGAGCGCGAGCGCCTGGAGGGCGTCACCGGCGAGGATCGCGTCGGCCTCGCCGAACACGGTCCACGCGGTGGCGCGGTGCCGGCGGGTGGTGTCGCGGTCCATCACGTCGTCGTGCAGCAGCGTGAAGTTGTGGACCAGTTCCACCGCCGTGGCCGCCCGTACGGCCGTCGACCGGGCCGTCGGTCCGCCGAGGGCCGCGGCTGCGGCGAGGACGAGCGCGGGGCGGATCGCCTTGCCGGCGTGCCCGGCCGCCGGGGTGCCGTCCGCGTGCTCCCAGCCGAAGTGGTACAGCGCGATCCGCCGCATCGAGCCGGGCAGCGAGTCGACCGCCGCGCGCAGTTCGGGGTCGACCGACGCCCGCGCGCGCTCCAGGATCACCGCTGCCTCGTGCCCGTCGGGCGGCCCCGGCCGGTTGTCCTTCTGGGACCCGATGGGCTTCCGCCTTTCGAGCGTCTCGGTGCGCCCGGCCACCGACGGCCGAGCCGGGTCCGTCAGGAACTCGGCCATGAGGCCCCCCTCGGCAGGACCGCGGACGGCGGCGTCTTGGCTCCGGCTGGGCGCTTCCTCGCGGGGTGTCCCCGCCCGGACGTGCGGGGACACGGCGTGCGCGGCGGAAAGGTCACTGCCAGCGACCGATCTCGACGTTCTCCAGGACGCCGAGCGCGTCGGGCACGAGCACCGCGGCCGAGTAGTAGGCCGTCACCAGGTACTTGATGATCGCCTGCTCGTTGATGCCCATGAACCGCACGGACAGGCTCGGCTCGATCTCGTCCGGGATGCCGGCCTGACGCAGGCCGATGACGCCCTGGTCTTCCTCGCCGAGACGCATCGCGATGATGGAGCTGGTCCGGGCCGCGGTGACCGGGATCTTGTTGCACGGGTAGATCGGGACGCCGCGCCAGGTCGGGATGCGGTTTCCGCCCACATCGATGGTCTCGGGGACGAGTCCGCGTTTGTTGAGCTCGCGGCCGAACGCGGAGATCGCCCGCGGATGGGCGAGGAACAACTTCGTCCCGCGCCGCCTGCTGAGCAGCTCGTCCATGTCGTCCGGGCTGGGCACGCCGTCGTGCGGCTGGATGCGCTGGTCGTACTCGCAGTTGTGGAGCAGCCCGAACTCGCGGTTGTTGATGAGCTCGTGCTCCTGGCGCTCCTTCAGCGCCTCCACCGTCAGCCGCAGCTGCTGTTCGGTCTGGTTCATGGGCTGGTTGTAGAGGTCGGCCACGCGCGTGTGGATGCGCAGCACGGTCTGGGCGATGCTCAGTTCGTACTCACGCGGCCGGGCGTCGTAGTCCACGTACGTGTGCGGAATGTCCGGCTCGCCGGAGTGGCCCGCGGCGAGGTCGACCTCCTTCTCGCCGAACTTGTTGGTGCGCTGCTCGGGGATGGCCCGCAGCCGCTGGAGGTGCTCGCTCAGGGTGTCGGCGCGCTCCGCGACCTGGTCGACGTCCTGGCGGGACAGGACCAGCACCGTGCAGGCGGTGTCCGCGCGGGCGGTGTACTCCCAGATGGCGTCGGGGTCGAGCAGTGCCTGGTCGCCCAAGTAGGCGCCGTCGGCGAGCACCCCCAGGACGGCGTCGTCACCGTAGGGTCCGGTGCCGATCTTCTCGACCCTTCCGTGCGCGAGCAGGAACACCTCGTCGGCCTGGCTGCCGAAGGAGGCGATCACCTCGCCCGGGGCGAACTCCCGCTGCCGGCAGCGCTGGGCGAGCTCCGACAGCACCTCCTCGTCCTCGTAGCTGCGCAGCGCGGGCAGTTCGCCCAGTTCGGCGGGGATGACCTCGACGCGGTCGCCGGTCTTGACGAACGTGATGCGGCCGTCGCCGACGGCGTAGGTCAGGCGGCGGTTCACCCGGTACGTGCCGCCCTGCACGTTCGCCCAGGGCAGTACCCGCAGCAGCCAGCGGGAGCTGATCTCCTGCATCTGCGGTGCGGACTTGGTGGTGGTGGCCAGGTTCCGCGCTGCCGCCGTGCCAAGGCTCTGCTGCGGCTTGCCCTGATCCGTGCGGACCTCTTCGCCTACCGACATAGAGAATTGCCCTCCAAGTGATGCACCGGCGCCGATCTGCGCCGGGCACTGATCTCGCGAGCAAGCCTTCCATCACGGAGCGTGCCGGTGCTATTACCCGAAAGAGCGGGAATGGATCATCGGGCAACGGGGCAGAGAGAGGGCTTCCGCTCAGCTCTCGCCCACCTAAAGGTGAGATTACGGAATTGTCCTGATCCGCTCGCACACCGTGCGAATGATGGTGACTCGGAACGTCCGGTTTCGGTAGAAACATGCGGTACGAGGCGGCCGCGACCGGCGGCTGTCCGCAGCACGAAGGAGGGGGTCATGGCCCTTCCCATGTCCGCGGGCACGTTCCTGGAGGCCTTGAGAGCCGAAGGGCTCAGGGTCGTCGAAGTCGGTGACTGGCGGCACCACAACCGCAACCACAAGGGGCCCTGGGGCCCCGTCCACGGCGTGATGATCCACCACTCGGTGACCCAGGGCACGGATCGGACCGTGCGCATCTGCCGGGACGGCCACGACGACCTGCCGGGGCCGCTGTGCCACGGCGTCATCGCCAAGGACGGCACCGTCCACCTCGTCGGCTACGGACGGGCCAACCACGCGGGCTCCGGGGACGACGACGTACTGCGCGCTGTCATCGCGGAGAAGGCGCTGCCCCCGGACAACGAGAAGAACACCGACGGCAACCGGCACTTCTACGGCTTCGAGTGCGAGAACCTCGGGGACGGCGAGGACCCCTGGCCGGCGGTCCAGCTGGAGGCGATCGAGCGGGCCGCCGCGGCGATCTGCCGGCACCACGGGTGGTCGGAACGGTCGGTCATCGGGCACCTGGAGTGGCGGCCGGGAAAAGTGGACCCGCGCGGGTTCACGATGGCGTCGATGCGGGAGCGGGTGCGCGACCGCCTGAAGTGAGCGTCACCCGAGGCTCCAGGAGACCGGCTGAGGCGCGAGCGACACCGTGAAGTGAGCGTCGCCGGAAATCCCGAGGAGCTCCACCGGGGGCGCGGGCGACAATGGTGCCGTGAGCAGCCACGACGCCCCCGACCTCGCCGCCCTGCGCCCCCGGCTGCCTTCGCCCCTGGTGGACGTCGTGGACGAGCGGTTCCACCGGCGCGGGGTCCGGCTGCTCCTCAAGCGCGACGACCTCATCCACCCGGAGCTGATCGGCAACAAGTGGCGCAAGCTCGCGCCCAACCTGGCCGCCGCGGCGGGACGGCCGGTCCTCACGTTCGGGGGCGCGTACTCCAACCACCTGCGCGCCACCGCCGCCGCGGGCCGTCTGCTGGGTCTGCGCACCGTGGGCGTGGTCCGGGGGCAGGAGCTGGCCGACCGCCCCCTGAACCCCTCCCTGGCCCGGTGCGCGGCCGACGGCATGCGGCTGCACTTCGTCGACCGCGCGACGTACCGCCGCAAGACCGACCCCGACACCCTCGCGGCGATCCTCCGAGCAACCTGCGCCGAGGACGCGTACGTCGTCCCCGAGGGCGGCAGCAACGAGAGAGCCGTACGCGGCTGCCTGGCCCTCGGCGAGGAGCTGCGCGACCACGCCGACGTCGTGGCCGTCGCCTGCGGCACCGGCGGTACGCTCGCCGGTCTGGCCGCCGGACTCGCCCCCGGTCGGCGCGCGCTCGGCATACCTGTCCTCAAGGGCGGCTTCCTGACCGCCGCCACCGAGACCCTCCAGATACGGGCCTTCGGCTCCCGCCGCGGCGACTGGACCCTCGACGACCGCTTCCACTGCGGCGGCTACGCTCGCACCACCCCCGAACTGGACGCCTTCGCCGACGACTTCGAGGAGCGGCACGGGCTGTCCGTCGAGCGTCTCTATGTCGCCAAATTGCTCTACGGACTTGTCACCCTCACGGAGGAGGGCGCCTTCCCCCGGGGAACCACGCTCGCGGCGGTCGTCACGGGACGGCCCGAGCCGGGACGGCCCGAGCCGGGACGGGCCGAGCACTGAGGGGCACGGCCACGAAGGCAAGGACCCCCTACGCCGTCTCCCGGTAGGCCGCCGCTTCCTCCAGGTCCAGTCTGCGCAGCAGCGTCCGCAGCATCTCGTCGTCGATGTAGCGGCCGTCGCGCAGCCGGACGAACACCTCGCGCTCGGTGCTGATCATCTCCCGGGTGAGCCGACGGTAGGTGTCGTCGGCGGTCTCACCGGTGACGGGGTTGACCTGGCCGAGTCGCTCCCAGACGGCGTTGCGGCGGCGCTCCAGGACGCTGCGCAGGCGGTCGGCCAGGGGCGCCGGCAGGGCGTTGCGCTCGTCGGACAGGAGGGTGTCCAGGCGCTCCTCGGCGACCCGGGACGCCTGCGCCTGGGCGTTGGCCTCGGCAAGCGTCGCCTGTTGGGGGTCGGGGTCGGTGAACCTCAGCAGCCGGATCAGCGGGGGCAGGGTCAGGCCCTGCACGACGAGCGTGCCGATGACGGTCGTGAAGGTCAGGAAGAGGATGAGGTTGCGTTGCGGGAAGGGGGCGTCGCCGTGATGCACGGTGAGCGGGATCGAGAAGGCGATGGCGAGGGAGACGACGCCGCGCATCCCGGCCCAGGCGATGACGATCGGGCCGCGCCAGGTGGGGTTCTCCTCGCGCTCCCGGATCCGCGCGGACAGCAGGCGCGGCAGGAACGTCGCCGGATACACCCACAGGAACCGGCCCGCCACGACCACCAGGAAGATCGCGATCGCGTACCAGGCGGCGCTGACGCCCTCGTACTCGTCGAGGCCCCTCAGGACGACCTGCAGTTGCAGTCCGATCAGCGCGAAGACCGCCGACTCCAGAAGGAAGGCGACCATCTTCCACACCGCCTCCTCCTGGAGTCGGGTGGCGAAGTCGACCTCCCACGCGCGGTGGCCCAGGTAGAGGGCCACGACGACGACGGCGAGGACGCCGGAGGCGTGGAACTGCTCGGCGGTCGAGTACGCGACGAACGGGATCAGCAGGGAGAGGGTGTTCTGCAGCAGCGGCTCCTTCAGGTGCCTGCGCAGCCAGTGGAGCGGCGCCATCAGGACCAGGCCGACCCCGACGCCGCCGACCGCCGCGAGCAGGAACTCGCCGATGCCGCCCGCCCAGGTCACGCCCTCGCCGACCACCGCCGCGAGGGCCACCTTGTAGGCGGTGATCGCGGTGGCGTCGTTCAGCAGGGACTCGCCCTGGAGGATCGTGGTGATTCTCGACGGCAGTCCGACCCGGCGTGCCACCGCGGTGGCCGCGACCGCGTCCGGCGGCGCCACCACCGCGCCCAGCACCAGCGCCGCGGTCAGCGGCAGCCCGGGCACGATCAGATAGGCGGCCCAGCCGACGAAGAACGTCGCGAAGAGCACGTACCCGACCGACAGCAGCGCCACCGGCCGCAACTGCGCCCGCAGGTCAAGGTAGGAACTGTCGGAGGTCGAGGTGTACAGCAGCGGCGGCAGCAGGAGGGGCAGGACGACGTCGGGGTCGAGGGTGTAGTCGGGGACCCCGGGGACGTACGAGGCCGCGAGGCCGACCGCGACCAGCAGCAGCGGCGCGGGCACCGGGGTGCGCCGGGCGGCCGCGGCAATCACGGCGCTGCCCGCCACCAGCAACAGCAGTGGCATCACGTCCATGTCCCGCCCGCCCTCGTTTTTCCGCGCGGTCACCCGCACGCCCGTCGTAATCTGGCAATCATGAAACAGTGCACGCACGCCGACGCGCTGCCGCACCCCGAGCCCGATCCGCTCAGCGAGACCTGTCCGGAGTGCCTTGCCGACGGTACCCACCCGGTACAACTGCGGAAGTGTCTGGTCTGCGGGTACGTCGGCTGCTGCGACACTTCACCGGGGCGGCACGCCACGGAGCACTACAAGGGCTCCGACCACCCCGTGATGAGGACCTTCGAACCCGGCGAGAACTGGCGATGGTGCTTCGTGGACCATGTACTCGTATGACCCCGGGACGCCCTCGGGCCCGGACGGTTCGACCGTCTGACGTCTGGGTACGTCAATCCGGCGCGCGCTCTTCCCATTTGAGTCCGCAGAACCTCTAGCCACTGTGTGTATTCATGTGTTTACTATGAGTGACAGCAAGGGGTTGGGGTCCTGGGGACAGGACAGTTCGGAGCGCGGTAGCGTCACCGCTGAACCACACTTCGCGTTACCCGAGGGGCGACCCTCGGCCCCGAAAAGCTTGTACCACCATGGAGGTGAGGGTGTCCCAGATCGCAGGCGAGCCCGCGACCCAGGACTTCGTGGAAGTCCGGCTGCCGGCTGCGGGTGCCTACCTGTCGGTGCTGCGGACGGCCACGGCCGGCCTCGCGGCCCGTTTGGACTTCACCCTGGACGAGATCGAGGACCTGCGCATCGCCGTCGACGAGGCCTGCGCGATCCTGCTCCAGCAGGCCGTCCCCGGCTCCGTGCTGAGCTGCGTCTTCCGACTGGTCGACGACTCACTGGAGGTCACCGTCTCGGCGCCGACCACGGACGGTCACGCGCCCTCGCGGGACACCTTCGCCTGGACCGTCCTGTCCGCGCTCGCGGGCAAGGTCTCCTCCGCGGTGGACGAGGACAAGACCGTGTCGATCAGCCTCTACAAACAGCGCGGCGCGGGACCCGGGCCGGCGTGAGGAACGGGGACGGGCCGGTGCGGGACGAAGAGCGCGGCACCCGGGAGCTCCCGGCCGAAGAGGCTCCGGGTGGTTCTCGACGCATGGCGGACGGCATCGACGGCATCCCCGAACAGGCCCGGCCGCATCCGGAGGACGACTCCGCGGAGGCCGGCTTCCCGGGCGACGACCGGCGCAGGGATCGGGAAGGTGCTGTGCACAGCGCGCCTCGGGAGCGACAGATCGGGAGCTCCCCCGTCCATGGGGGCACCCCCGCTCGAGTGAAGCCGGCAGTGGGGGACGAGGCGAGGGCTCGGGGAAGGGCGACGGGCGGGACGATGAGCGAGCACGAGCGAGACGACGACCGGACGCGGGCCGTGGAGGCCACGCAGCCCGCGCCCCACGACCGCAGCGGAGCGCGGGCGAAGTTCGTCGAGCTGCGCGGGCTGCAGGACGGCAGCCCGGAGTACGCGGAGCTGCGCAACCAGCTGGTCCGCATGCACCTGCCGCTCGTTGAGCACCTCGCACGCCGTTTCCGCAACCGTGGCGAGCCGCTGGACGACCTCACCCAGGTCGCCACCATCGGCCTGATCAAGTCGGTCGACCGCTTCGACCCGGACCGGGGCGTGGAGTTCTCGACGTACGCGACCCCGACGGTCGTCGGCGAGATCAAGCGGCACTTCCGCGACAAGGGCTGGGCGGTGCGCGTCCCGCGCAGGCTTCAGGAGCTGCGCCTGGCGCTCACGACGGCGACGGCCGAGCTGTCTCAGCTGCACGGCCGCTCCCCCACGGTCCACGAGCTCGCCGAGAAGCTGTCGATTTCGGAGGAGGAGGTCCTGGAGGGCCTGGAGTCCGCCAACGCGTACTCCACGCTGTCCCTGGACGTCCCCGACACCGACGACGAGTCCCCGGCGGTCGCGGACACGCTGGGCGCGGAGGACGAGGCGCTGGAGGGCGTCGAGTACCGGGAGAGCCTCAAGCCGCTGCTCGAGGACCTGCCGCCGCGCGAGAAGCGGATCCTGCTGCTGCGTTTCTTCGGCAACATGACCCAGTCGCAGATCGCGCAGGAGGTCGGCATCTCGCAGATGCACGTCTCCCGGCTGCTGGCGCGGACGCTGGCTCAGCTGCGGGAGAGGCTCCTCGTCGAGGAGTGACAGTGGAGTGACGGCCCAGGAGTGACGGTTACTTCTGGGCGTTGCCAGGCCCGCGGATCCCGAGGGCCCGGGTCGTCTCACCGTTGACGAGCAGGACGAGCGCCGCGACGGCGACGGCCGCGAGCGCGATGCCCGCGGGGATCGCCATGCTGTCGGCCTGGAGCAGGTTGTAGGCCACCGGCAGCGCCATGATCTGCGTGATGACGGCGGGCCCGCGGCTCCAGCTGCGCCGGGCGAGCAGCCCGCGGGCGGCGAGCAGCGGCAGCAGCGCGAGGACGACCAGCGTCACCCCGCCGGTGACGGCCTGCTGCCGGTCGTCCGGATCCCCCGTGACCCCGAGGACGAGGATCCAGACCCCACCGACCACCAGCGCCAGCCCCTCCAACGCGGCGAGCAGGGCGGCATACATCAGCCGCCGCGGACGCGGACCGTCGGTTTCCGGGCTGCTTTCCGGGCTGCTGGAGATCTGCTCACTGCTCACCCCTGAAGGGTAGCCCGCACGGTGCACGCGCCCGTGGCGAGGCTCACGCAGCGATCTCTTACCAGATCCCCACCTCGCCCTGTGCCCGGTACCACCCAGTAGGTACGCTGCCAGGCATGCGTGCACTTCTCGTGGTCAATCCGGCAGCTACCACCACAAGCGCACGTACGCGCGATGTCTTGATCCACGCGCTGGCGAGTGAGATGAAGCTCGACGCGGTCACCACCGAGTACCGCGGGCACGCGCGTGACCTGGGCCGGCAGGCGGCGGAGAGTTCGGACGTCGACATGGTCGTGGCCCTGGGCGGCGACGGCACGGTCAACGAGGTCGTCAACGGCCTGCTGCACGCCGGCCCCGACCCGGACCGCCTGCCCGGCTTCGCCGTGGTCCCCGGCGGTTCCACCAACGTCTTCGCCCGTGCCCTGGGCCTGCCCAACCACCCCGTGGAGGCCACCGGCGCCCTGCTGGACGCCCTGCGCGAGGGCCGCGAGCGTACGGTCGGCCTGGGGCTGACCTCGGGCACACCCGGTACCGAGGACGAGGCGGTCCCGTCGCGCTGGTTCACCTTCAACGCGGGGCTCGGCTTCGACGCGGGTGTGGTGGGCCGGGTGGAACAGCACCGCGAACGCGGCAAGAAATCCACACACGCCCTTTACGTCCGCCAGGCCGTGCGCCAGCTCCTGGGGGAGCCGCACCGCCGGCACGGGACGATCACTCTGGAGCGGCCGGACGAGGATCCGGTGACCGATTTGGTGTTGTCCATAGTCTGCAACACGTCTCCGTGGACCTATCTGGGCAATCGCCCGGTGTACGCGTCACCTAAGGCCTCGTTCGATACCGGCCTCGACATCTTCGGTCTCAGCCGCCTGTCCACCGCCTCGGTTGCCCGGTATGGCACCCAGTTGCTCACTTCGTCCCCCGAGCGCGGACCCCGTGGAAAGCACGCCGTCTCCCTGCACGACCTGACCGAGTTCACCTTGCATTCGAAGGTCCCGCTGCCCCTCCAGATGGACGGCGACCACCTCGGACTGCGTACAAGCGTGTCGTTCACAGGCGTACGCCGTGCACTGCGTGTGATTGTGTGAGCAGAACTGGCTAAACTCCTTTCACTCGAACGTTTAGGCCAGGGTCCACCCCATGGAAGTACGGCTGTGACCTAGTCGACACCGAGGAATCAAAAAAAACTTTCCAGAAGGGGTTGTATCCGCCGCTGAGGTTTGCGAGTCTCTACGTGGCGATCGGGACGGCCCGCAACACCAGCCTCCACTGATCACCGGAACCCCTCTTCACATCACAGGACCACACCAGGGAACTGGCAGTCGGCCCTTCACTTGTTGAGGGATTCGTGAAAGCGTTCACATTCACAAGCAACCTGCACGTAATACCAAGGAGAGGTAGCAGCCATGGACTGGCGTCACAACGCCGTTTGCCGCGAGGAAGACCCCGAGCTCTTCTTCCCCATCGGCAACACCGGTCCTGCGCTGCTGCAGATCGAGGAAGCCAAGGCCGTCTGCCGTCGCTGCCCGGTGATCGAGCAGTGTCTGCAGTGGGCGCTCGAGTCCGGCCAGGACTCCGGCGTCTGGGGTGGTCTCAGCGAGGACGAGCGCCGCGCCATGAAGCGCCGCGCCGCCCGCAACCGGGCCCGTCAGGCCTCCGCCTGACGCACCCACCCCTGCTGACAGCCTGAGCTTGGCGGCGCGTACACCGCGTACGCTTCTCCCGCCCCCGAGCCGCAGCGCGCAGTACCCCCGATGCGCAGCACATGCTGGCAACGAGCTGTTGAGCCCCGGCCCCCTGAACGGGCCGGGGCTCTTTGCTGTTCAGAAGTCCCCGCGCTACTTCTGCGCTCGAACGGGGACGTCCAGGATGACCCGGGTGCCCCGCTCCGGCGCCGGGACCATGTCGAAGGTTCCGCCCAACTCGCCTTCCACCAGCGTCCGTACGATCTGCAGACCCAGGTTGCCGGAGGTGTGCGGGTCGAAGCCCTCGGGGAGGCCGACGCCGTCGTCCTGGACGGTGACCAGGAGGCGGGCCTCCTTCGTGGTGCCGCCGCGGACCGCTGAGACCTCGACGGTGCCGGTGTCGCCCTCGCGGAAGCCGTGCTCCAGGGCGTTCTGGAGGATCTCGGTGAGCACCATCGACAGCGGGGTGGCCACCTCCGCGTCCAGGATGCCGAAGCGGCCGCTGCGCCGGCCGGTGACCTTGCCCGGCGAGATCTCGGCGACCATCGCGAGGACACGGTCGGCGATCTCGTCGAACTCCACGCGCTCGTCGAGGTTCTGAGAGAGCGTCTCATGCACGATCGCGATCGAGCCGACCCGTCGGACGGCCTCCTCCAGCGCCTCCCGGCCGCGCTCGGACTCGATGCGCCGGGCCTGGAGGCGCAGCAGCGCCGCGACCGTCTGCAGGTTGTTCTTCACCCGGTGGTGGATCTCCCGGATGGTCGCGTCCTTGGTGATCAACTCGCGCTCGCGCCGTCGCAGTTCGGTGACGTCTCGGAGCAGCACCAGTGAACCGATGCGAATGCCCTTGGGCTTGAGCGGGATCGCCCGGAACTGGATGACGCCGTCGTTGGCCTCGATCTCGAACTCGCGCGGCGCCCAGCCGCTGGCGACCTTGGAGAGCGCCTCGTCCACCGGGCCCCGGGTCGGGGCGAGTTCGGCGGTGGTCCGGCCCAGGTGCTGGCCGACCAGGTCGGAGGCGAGGCCCATGCGGTGGTAGGCGGACAGCGCGTTCGGGGAGGCGTACTGGACGAGGCCGTCCGCGTCCAGACGGATCAGACCGTCGCCGACGCGGGGCGCGGCATCCATGTCCATCTGCTGGTCGGGGAAGGGGAAGGAGCCCGCCGCGATCATCTGCGCGAGGTCGGACGCGCTCTGGAGGTACGTCAGCTCCAGGCGGCTCGGGGTGCGCACGGTGAGGAGGTTGGTATTGCGGGCGATGACGCCCAGGACGCGCCCGTCGCGTCGTACGGGGATCGACTCGACCCGGACCGGGACCTCCTCGCGCCACTCGGGGTCGCCCTCGCGCACGATCCGGCCCTCGTCCAGCGCGGCATCCAGCATGGGGCGGCGGCCGCGGGGGACGAGGTGGCCGACCATGTCGTCCTGGTAGGAGGTGGGGCCGGTGTTGGGACGCATCTGCGCCACGGAGACATAGCGGGTGCCGTCGCGGGTGGGGACCCACAGGACCAGGTCGGCGAAGGAGAGGTCGGAGAGCAGCTGCCACTCCGAGACCAGCAGGTGGAGCCACTCGAGATCGGAGTCGTCGAGGGCGGTGTGCTGGCGTACGAGTTCGTTCATGGAGGGCACGTGTGCGAGCGTACCTGGCGGTACGGACAAGGCTCGCAACCAGCCGCGGAGCCCCGAAAACACCCGCGGGCCGCGGCGCCTGGGAGGGACCCTCAGCCCTCCCGGCACCGCAGCCCGGAGCAACATCGGCCGCGGGGTGTGCGGTCCCGGTCGGCCGAAGGATGAGGAACCGGGGCAGTCAGGGCAGAGAGCTCCGGATCCTCGGTCCGCCTTCCTGTGCGGGGAAGACGGAGGTCTGCGTTGTTCTCGCTGTGCACTTCTCCTACGCAATTGTGGACTAGACCACTATGGGTGTCCATGCGTTGGAGCCTGTTTGTTGTTGGCGCTTTCCCGGGCGGTCCGCACTAGTCGGACGCCCTGGCGTCCACCACGCAGCCTAACGCGTGTGGGTTCGTGTGCGGGGCCAGATGGTCATGGCAATTTCGGCGAGCGCCTCCAGTTCCTCCCGGCTCGCCCCGTCACGTGCCTGTTGGGACATGCCCTGGATGATCGCTCCCGTGTGCCGGGCGAGCGCGGCGACGTCGGTGTCCGCCGACAGTTCGCCCGTACTGACGTCGTCCTGTATCCGGCGTTCGAACGCGGCGATGTTGGCGTTGCGCCGCTCCCGCAGGGACTCCTCGACTTCCGGGCTCGTGCAGTTGGTGGCGGCGTGGATGACCAGACAGCCGTGCGGGCGGCCGGGGGCCGTGTACTCGACGGCGGCCTCGCGCAGCATCCGCTCGACGGCGGCACGGGCGGTGGGCTCCTCGGCAAGGGCGCGGTCACCGAAGGATCCGTACCTCACGCCGTACTCGCGCACCACCTCCTCGAAGAGCGCCCGCTTGTCACCGAAGGCCGCGTACAGGCTGGGGGCTCCGATGCCCATGACGGTGGTGAGGTCCGAGACCGAGGTCGCCTCGTAGCCGTGCTCCCAGAAGGCCATGAGCGCCTTCTCCAGCACGGTCTCCCGGTCGAAGGAGCGGGGGCGGCCCCGAGGCCTGGAGACCCTTCCGACCTGTGCTTTCCCTGCCTCGCTGTCCACCATGGAGTGAATTCTATAGGGGACGCTAGAGAAATGTCGGCGGCCTGCTGTACGGTTTTTCTGTAGCGACCGTTAGGAAAATGAGAAAGGGGCGCCGACATGGGCGTGCTCACCGGCAGGACGGCCCTCGTCACGGGGGCGAGCAGGGGAATCGGGCGAGGAATCGCCGAGCGGCTGGGGCGCGACGGCGCACGGGTCGCGGTGCACTACGGCAGGAACGAGGCGGCGGCGAAGGAGACGGTCGCCGCGATCGAGGCAGCCGGCGGCTCGGCGTTCGCGATCGGCGTCGAGCTGGGGCCGCCCGGGGACGCGGAGGCACTGTGGGAGCAGTTCGACCGGCACGCGGAAGGGCTGGACATCCTGGTGAACAACGCGGGGATCGGTGCCTCGCGACCGATCGAGGAGATCGACGAGCGGGAGTACGACCGGGTCTTCGCGGTGAACGTGAAAGCGCCGTTCTTCGTCGTCAAGCACGGCATGGCGCGGCTGCGCGAGGGCGGCCGGGTCATCAACATCTCGTCGGGACTCTCCAGGACAGCCGTCTTCCCGCACAACATGGCGTACGCGATGACGAAGGGCGCCCTGGACGTCTTCTCCCGGGACCTGTCCAAGGTGCTCGGCCCCAGGGGCATCACGGTGAACTCGGTGGCGCCCGGCATCATCGCCACCGACAACACCCAGCAGCTGCTCCACGCCGACGAGGGCGCGTGGGACCGGGCTGCCGGGATATCCGCGCTGGGGCGGGTGGGAGAGACGGCCGATGTCGCGGACGTGGTGGCGTTCCTCGCGGGCGAAGGGGGCCGATGGGTCACGGGAAGCTGGGTGGACGCGACGGGCGGCTCGCTGACCTAGTACCGATTCGCCTTGCTCCCGCCACGCCCCCATAACCCAACTCTGCTAGATTGGTCTAAACCACATAGCCTCATTCGGCCCCTTCAGGCCTCACAGATCTCTCCAGATCCCTCCAGAACGGCAGGCCCAGCGTGGAAGTTGTCATCGTTCCGGACGCCGCGTCGGGCGGCGAGCTCATCGCCGAGGCCATGGCGGGGCTCCTGAGGCGCAAACCCGACGCGCTACTCGGTGTGGCCACCGGCTCGACCCCGCTGCCCATCTACCAGGCACTCACGGCCAAGGTGCGCTCCGGCGCCGTGGACACCTCACGCGCGCGGATAGCCCAGCTCGACGAGTACGTGGGGCTGCCCGCCGACCACCCCGAGTCGTACCGCTCGGTACTGCGGCGCGAGGTGCTCGGGCCGCTGGGCATCGGTATGGAGGCGTTCCTGGGGCCGGACGGCACGGCAAAGGATGTGCAGGCGGCGTCCGAGGCGTACGACAGGGCGCTGGGCGAGGCCGGCGGGGTGGACCTCCAGCTGCTCGGCATAGGGACCGACGGGCACATAGGGTTCAACGAGCCGTGCTCGTCGCTGGCCTCGCGCACCCGGATCAAGACGCTGACCGAGCAGACCCGCATCGACAACGCACGCTTCTTCGACGGTGACATCGAGCAGGTCCCTCACCACGTCATCACCCAGGGCATAGGCACGATCCTGGAGGCGCGGCACCTGGTACTGCTCGCCACGGGCGAGGGCAAGGCGGACGCGGTCGCGGCGACCGTCGAGGGGCCGGTCGCGGCGGTGTGCCCGGCCTCCGCGCTCCAGCTGCACCCACACGCCACGGTCGTGATCGACGAGGCGGCAGCGTCCAAGCTGAAGCTGGCGGACTACTTCCGGCACACCTACGCCAACAAGCCGGACTGGCAGGGGATCTGAGGACCGAGTGCGCGAAGGCGCCGGGGTCCTTTGGGGACCCCGGCGCCTCCTCGTAGTTCTCGCTCCGCTCCTGCTCCGTTCCTGCGGCGCTTCTACTCCCCGGGGCAGCTCCGCCCGTCCCGGTCCCCCGCGATGACCTCCGCCGCCGCTCGGCCGCAGACGCGGGCGGCGCCGTGGGTGGCGATGTGGAGGGCGCCGCGAGGAGGTGCCTGGGGGAGGCCCATCTCGACGACGACGGTGTCGGGGCGTGCGGCGAGGAGGGTGTAGAGGGCCCTCGTCATCCAGGGGTGGCGGTGTTCGTCGCGGACGACGGCCACGATCCGCCGCTCCCCGGCCGCCGCGAGCGCCGCGGTCGCCGCGTCCTCCCCGACGAAGCTGCCGGTCTCCGTGCCGGGGAGGCGGCGCGAGAGCTCCGCGGCCACGCCCCAGGGGGTCTCGTCGCCGACGGCGATGTTGGCCACGGGCGTGAGGGCGGCGACGTAGGGCGCCTCGGTGAGCGGGGTGAAGCGTTCGGCGCCGGTGAGGCGCAGGGCGCGGCGGGCGGCGGCGAGGCCCACCTCGGGCCGTCCCGCGGCCCCGTCCTCGGATGCCGTTGTCGTGGTCCACCGGGCCAGCGCCCGTACGCGTTCCGCAGCATCGGCGAGCCGTTCCTCGGGGAGGGCTCCCGCGCGCACCGCCGAGACGAGGGCGTCCCTCAGGCGTCGGACGGTCTCGTCGTCGGCCAGGCCGCCGCCCACACAGATCGCGTCGGCACCGGCCGCGACGGCGAGGACACTGCCGCGTTCGATGCCGTAGGTGCCCGCGATGGCCTGCATCTCCATGCCGTCGGTGACGATCAGGCCCCGGTAGCCGAGTTCGCCGCGGAGCAGGTCGGTGAGGATGCGGTGGGACAACGTTGCCGGGCGGTCGGGGTCCAGGGCGGGGACCAGGATGTGGGCGCTCATTACGGCGCGCGTTCCGGCGGCGATCGCGGCGCGGAAGGGAGCCAGTTCGCGTTCCGCGAGGACCGCGGGGTCGGCGTCGATGCGAGGGAGGGCGTGGTGGGAGTCGACAGCGGTGTCGCCGTGGCCGGGGAAGTGCTTGGTGCAGGCGGCGACGCCGGCGGACTGCAGGCCGGTGACGTAGGCCGCGGTGTGGCGGGCGACGAGGCCGGGGGCGGCGCCGAAGGAGCGGACGCCGATGACCGGGTTGGCGGGGTTGGAGTTCACGTCGGCGGACGGGGCCCAGTTGAGGTTCACCCCGCAGGCGGCGAGCCGGCGGCCCAGCTCGGCGGCGACCTCCAGGGTGAGGGTGACGTCGTCCACCGCGCCGAGAGCGTGGTTGCCGGGGAAGCTGGAGCCGGTGCGCACCTCGAGGCGGGTGACGTCGCCGCCCTCCTCGTCGATCGCGACGAGCACGTCGTCGCGTTCGGTGCGCAACTGGGCGGTGAGGGCGGTCAGTTGCTCGGGGGAGGTGATGTTGCGGCCGAACAGGCCGACGGAGGCGAGTCCCTCACCGAGGCGGCGCAGCAGCCAGTCGGGGGCGGTGGTGCCCGGGAAGCCGGGCTGGAGGACGGTGAGGGCGTCCCGTGTCAGCGTGTCCGTGCCGTGGGCGATTGTCGTCATCGGGTGGGTGTCATCCCTTCACTGCGCCCGCGGTCAGGCCCGCGGCCATCTTGCGCTGGACGAGGAGGAAGAGGACCACGATCGGCACGGCCATCATGGTGGAGCCGGCCATCATCGGGGCGTACTCCGTGCCGTGCTTGGTGGTGAAGTTGCCGAGCCAGACGGTCGCGGTCTGGTTCTTCTGGCTGAGGAGCATGAGGGCGTACAGGTACTCGTTCCAGGCCTGGATGAAGCCGTAGACCGAGGTGGCGACCATGCCGGGGGCGAGGAGGGGGAAGACGACGCGGACGAAGGCGCCCGTGCGGGAGCAGCCGTCGACCATCGCGGCCTCTTCCAGCTCCTTCGGGATGTTGACGATGAAGCCGCGCAGGGTCCACACCGTGAAGGGGAGGATGAAGGTCAGGTAGGTGATGATCAGGCCGGTGAGCTTGTCGTACTGCTCCAGGTCGTTGAGGAGCAGGAAGACCGGGATGATCATGGCGACGAGCGGGACCATCTGCACTGCGAGGATGCCCACGATCACGATCTTGCGGCCGCGGAAGGCGAACCGGGAGATGGCGAGCGCGGCCAGCATGCCGACCACGATGCCGATCGCGACCACCGCGAGGGACACGACCAGGCTGCGGCCGACCGGGCCCCAGAAGTCGGCGATGTCCAGCGCGCGGCGGAAGTTGGCCAGGGTGAGGCCGGTGGGCAGCAGGCTCGGGTCCGGGTCGATGGCGTCCTTGGCCGGCTTGAACGCGGTGTTGAGCATCCAGTAGACGGGGAAGCCGGCGGTGGCGAAGACGAGGAGGCCGAGGAGGTTCCAGCCGAGCTTCGTCTTCCGGCGCGGGGCGGCAGCGAGCGTGCCCGTGCTGCTCACACTGCTCATTCGACCTCTCCGATCTTCAGCATCTGACGCATGTAGACGGCGACCACACCGAGCAGCAGCACCACGGTGATGAGGGCGATCGCCGAGCCCTGCCCGTAGTCGTTGACCACGAAGGCACGGTCGTAGGAGTAGGTGGTGAGGAGTTGGAACTCGGCCTCCGGATGGCCGTTGCGCATCACGAAGACCTGCGGGAAGACGCCCATGTCCCAGATGACCGACAGGGTCGTGAGCATCACGATGATCGGCTTGAGGATGGGCAGGGTGACGTACCGGAAGACGCTCCAGGAGCCCGCGCCGTCGAGCCGGGCCGCTTCCTCCAGTTCGGCGGGGACCTGGGTGAGACCGGCGCTGAGGGTGATCACGACGAAGGGCACGGCCCCCCACACCACAAGGAGCATGATCACGGCCAGGCCCTGCGGCCCGCTGGCGAACCAGTTGTGGCCGATCAGCTCGACGCCCGGCAGCTTGCTGAGCAGGGCGTTGAGGATGCCGTAGTCGGCGTCGAAGAGCCACTTGAACACGGTGGTGGCGACGATGATCGGCATGCCCCAGCTGGCCACCAGCGCGATGTTGACGAGGGTCTTCACCCAGCCGGAGACCCGCTGGAGCAGCAGCGCGATCAGCATGCCGGCGAGCATCGTGAAGATCACGCAGCCGGCGGAGAAGACGATCGTGCGGACGACGACCTGCCAGAACTCCCCGTCTCCCAGCACGTTCGTGAAGTTGTCGAAGCCGACCGACTCGGCCGGCTGGAAACCCCACAGCTGGGACTGTCCGAACTTCTGGAACGACAGGGCGACCAGGCGGACCAGCGGATAGCCCATCACCAGAACGAGGATCAGCAGGCAGGGCGCGAGCAGCAGCCAGGGAGCGGCGGCGCCGGAACGCCGCCGTGTGGGCGGCTGCTTGGCGACGGCCGGTGGTGGCGGCGCCTGGCGCGGCGGTGGCGCCTGGACAGGGGTGGTCGTGTCTGCGGCACTCATCGCGCGCTCCTCAGCGGTCCCTCAGGTCGTACGGAAGGCTCGGCCCCGTACGCGCGGGTCGTACGGGAAGCAGGGCCCCGCCCCCCGAAATCCAGGGGTCGGCGGGGCCCGCGCTCAGGTCACTTGGTGTTGATGACCTTGTCGATCGCGGCGTCCGCTTCCTTCGCGGCGGCCTCGACCGACTTCTTGCCGGTGCCGATGCTCTGCAGCATGGTCTGCAGGACCTGGGCCTTCTCGACCTGGCCCCAGCCGGGCGCCATCGGGACGAACCAGTTGGACTCGGCCGCGGTGGCCGGGACCGCCGTCGCGGGGTCGTTCTTGAGGGGCGCGAGGTCGGTCTTGTTGTTGGGCAGGTTGCCCTTGGCGATCAGGCCCTTCTGGCCGGAGGGGCCGGTGAAGGCGTTGATCCACTCGGCGGCGAGGGCCTGCGCGTCCGACTTCACCGGGACGGCGAGGTCGGATCCGCCCAGGAAGACGGGGAGGTTCTTTCCGGACGGGCCGGGCATCACGAAGTTCTCGAGGTTGCCCTTGAGCTTGCCGCTCTTGTCGTTGTCCGGGAGTTCGGAGGTCGCGCCCTCCCAGGCGGCGCCGAAGATCATGCCGGACTTGCCCTGGCCGTAGACGATGTAGCGGTCGGACTCGTCCTTGGTCTTGTCGCCGTGCATGTACTTGTCGACGACGTTCTTGAAGTCCTTCAGGCCCTTCACGGACTCGGGCGAGGAGAGGTTGCCCTTCCACTGGCCGCCCGACTCGACGGCGATCGAGCCGCCGGCGTCGTAGACGAAGGACATGGCCGCGTACCAGTCGCGGGTGGGCTGGTACCAGGCGCTGAACTTCTTGCCCTCCTTCTTCTGGACCTTGTCCAGGGCGTCGGTCAGCTCCTTGTACGTCTTCGGGGTGGACTTGACGCCGACGGAGGCGAAGACGTCCTTGCGCCAGTTGCCGACGCGGCCGCCCGCGTAGTACGGCACACCGTAGGTCTTGCCGTCGTAGGTGACGGAGGTCTTCAGGCCGTCCAGCCACTGGTCCGAGTTGTCGAACTTCGCGGGGTCGACGGGGGCGAAGGCGCCCTTGACCATGTAGCTGAGCATCTCGCTGTTGCCCATCTCGACGACGTCGGGGGCCTTGTCGGTGGCGAGGACCGCGTCGAGCTTGGCGTTCTTGTCCGGCCAGCCGTAGTACTCGTGGTTGATCTTGACGCCGGGGTGCTTCTTCTGCACCGCCGCGTCGGCGGCCTTCACCAGGTCCGGCCAGTTGTTCTGGGCGTCGACGGTGAGCCAGACGGTCAGCTCCTTGGCGTCCGCGCCGTTGTCCGAGCCCCCGCTGCCCTTGTCGTCCCCGCACGCCGCGATGGAGACCATCATGCCCGCGATACCGATCGCGGCTATCAGCTTGCGCTTCACGCCACCCTCCTCAGGGATGCCACACCCCCCGCCCACGGGCCGGGACCTGGACCAATGGTGTAGACCAGTGCGCAGAGCTTGGCTCAGACCAATAGGCCTGTCAAGGGTGGCCGAACACACTCCGACCAGCCGTTATGGGACCTACATATGCAGGAACCTTTAAGTAAGAAACCGTCGAAAACATCGACCCCGGAGGTGCGAGGCCGGTAGACCACTTGCCTGGTGGACTAGACCAGAGGAGGCTGCGACGGTATACAGAAGAGATCAGGCAAGCAGCGGGGCAGTGCCGCCGCATACGTGCCACGATGTGAGCCGCGGCCGACGGCGTGTCGGCCATTTCGGCACCCGGAGCCGGGAAGGCAGGCCATGACCACCGACGTCAGCAGTGCGGAGAACGAGGGTGGGACGACCGTCCGTACCGCGCGCGTGCCCAAGTACTACCGCCTGAAGAAGCACCTGCTCGACATGACGGAGACCCAGGCGCCCGGTACGCCGGTCCCGCCCGAGCGGACACTGGCGGCCGAGTTCGACACCTCCCGCACCACCGTCCGCCAGGCGCTGCAGGAGCTGGTCGTCGAGGGCCGACTGGAACGCATCCAGGGCAAGGGCACGTTCGTCGCCAAGCCGAAGGTCTCGCAGGCGCTGCAACTCACCTCGTACACCGAGGACATGCGCGCCCAGGGCCTGGAACCCACCTCGCAGCTCCTCGACATCGGCTACGTCACGGCCGACGACACCCTCGCCGACCTCCTCGACATCACCGCGGGCGGGCGCGTCCTGCGCATCGAGCGGCTGCGCATGGCCAACGCCGAGCCCATGGCCATAGAGACCACCCACCTGTCCGCCAAGCGTTTCCCGGCGCTGCGCAGGTCACTGGTCAAGTACACGTCTCTCTACACGGCGTTGGCGGAGGTGTACGACGTCCACCTCGCGGAGGCCGAGGAGACCATCGAGACCTCCCTGGCCACACCGCGCGAGGCCGGCCTGCTCGGCACGGATGTGGGCCTGCCGATGCTGATGCTCTCCCGGCACTCGCTTGACAAGGAGGGACAGCCGGTGGAGTGGGTGCGGTCGGTGTACCGGGGCGACCGCTACAAGTTCGTGGCGCGGCTCAAGCGGCCCACGGAGTAGGCGCACCGATCCCCCGTCGCCGCAGCTCATCGACAACATTTGCGGACCGATATGCGGACGGGGGCTTCCGCTGTCGTGACACCGTCACCTAGATTTCCTGCGCATTACACAGGTGATCGGTGAGGGGACGGAGTCACAATGTCAGAAGCCCCGGAAGTGAGCCGAGGGCCGGTGGTGACGCCCGTGCGCGTCGTCATCGCCCTCTGTCTCGTCGCGCCCTTCGTGGCGATGCTGTGGGTGGGCTCGTACGCCAAGACAGACCCCACCTTCATCGGCATTCCGTTCTTCTACTGGTACCAGATGCTGTGGGTGTTTCTCTCCACGGCGCTGACCATGCTCGCGTACACGCTGTGGCAGCGTGACCAGCGTGCCCGTGCCGCGGGTTCCTCGGACGGGGGTGCGTCGAAGTGAACGACGGCGTGAACGGCGTCGCGCTCGGCGTCTTCATCTTCTTCTTCCTGGCCGTCACGGTCATCGGCTTCCTGGCCGCGCGCTGGCGCAAGGCCGAGAACGAGCACAGCCTCGACGAATGGGGCCTGGGCGGACGGTCGTTCGGCACCTGGATCACCTGGTTCCTGCTCGGCGGCGACCTGTACACGGCGTACACCTTCGTCGCCGTGCCGGCGGCGATCTACGCGGCGGGCGCGGCCGGCTTCTTCGCGGTGCCCTACACGATCCTCGTGTACCCGCTGATCTTCACGTTCCTGCCCCGCCTGTGGTCGGTCTCCCACAAGCACGGGTACGTGACGACGTCGGACTTCGTGCGCGGCCGCTGGGGCTCGAAGGGCCTGTCCCTCGCGGTGGCACTGACCGGCATCCTCGCGACGATGCCGTACATCGCGCTCCAACTGGTCGGCATCCAGGCGGTGCTGGACGTGATGGGCGTCGGCGGCGGCGAGAACACCAACTGGTTCGTCAAGGACCTCCCGCTGCTGATCGCGTTCGGTGTGCTGGCGGCGTACACCTACTCCTCGGGCCTGCGCGCCCCCGCGCTGATCGCGTTCGTGAAGGACGCGCTGATCTACATCGTCATCGCGGTGGCGATCATCTACATCCCGATCAAGCTCGGCGGCTTCGACGACATCTTCGCCAAGGCGGGCGACGCGTTCAGCCAGACCAACCCGGCGACCGGCAAGCCGCGCGGCGCCCTGGCACCGGCCGAGGCGGGCCAGTGGACGTACGCCACGCTGGCGCTGGGCTCGGCGCTCGCCCTGTTCATGTATCCGCACTCGATCACGGCGACGCTGTCCTCGCGCAGCCGTGACGTGATCCGCCGCAACACCACGATCCTGCCGCTGTACTCGCTGATGCTGGGCCTGCTCGCCCTGCTGGGCTTCATGGCCATCGCGGCCGGCGTCAAGGTGACCAACGGTCAGCTGGCCATCCCGCAGCTGTTCGAGAACATGTTCCCGGCCTGGTTCGCGGGCGTGGCGTTCGCCGCGATCGGCATCGGCGCCCTGGTCCCCGCGGCCATCATGTCCATCGCGGCGGCGAACCTCTTCACCCGCAACATCTACAAGGACTTCATCAAGCCCGACGCGACGCCGAAGGAGGAGACCCGCGTCTCCAAGCTCGTCTCGCTCCTGGTGAAGGTCGGCGCCCTGGTCTTCGTCCTCACCATGGACAAGACCGTCGCCATCAACTTCCAGCTCCTCGGCGGCATCTGGATCCTCCAGACCTTCCCGGCCCTCGTCGGCGGCCTGTTCACCCGCTGGTTCCACCGCTGGGCCCTCCTCGCCGGCTGGGCCGTCGGCATGGTCTACGGCACGGTCGCCGCGTACGGCGTCGCCTCACCGACCCAGAAGCACTTCGGCGGCTCGGCCAAGGAGATCCCCGGCATCGGCGAGATCGGCTACATCGGCCTGACGGCGTTCGTACTGAACGTCGTCGTCACGGTGGTGCTCACCTTCGTCCTGAAGGCCCTCAAGGCCCCCGAGGGCATCGACGAGACCAAGCCGGAGGACTACACGGCAGACGCGGGCGACGCGGGCGTCCAGGTGGAGCTTCCGCCGGCAACTGCCGGCTCCGCTCACTGAAACCCGCCCCGAAGGGGCGCGGGGCCGCATCGATCTGCGGCCCCGCCGCGTGGGCGCGACCAGCCACACACAACCCGCAGCGGGCCGCCGACAGCAAGACCAACGGCGGCCCGCTCTCGCGCTCACGACCGCGTACGCCGAGCCATCGCGTCCCAGAACCTGTCCAGCTCCCGCACCCGCATACTCACCCAGTGCGGCGTCTTCCTCCGCAGCCCCCTGGGAAAGCACCGCCGCACCCGTCCGGGCAGCAGCGCCTGTTGCTGCCGGCAGAACGGCTCGCGGATCTCGTCCCGGGGCACACTGCCGCGAGGCGGGTACGGGCAGAGCTTGAACCTGCAGCCAGGCTCACAGTTCGAACCCGGTGGGGGCGGGACGGCGGTACCGGCCGGCGAACCGGGGTCCAGCTTCTCCCGGTTCGTACAGATGCACGGCGGGAGGGACATGCCCGGCCGCTCCACACGGGCCATCCGTTCCTCGACCCCGTCAGGGTTCCCGTCCCGTTCGACGAGGTTCAGCATGACCAGCACATCGGCGACGAGGCGCTGAGCGCGCCCGTCCAGCGTGCTCCAGCCGACCGATGGCGGGATCCACAAGTTGTGCTGACGGGATCCGTCGGCCTGACCGACACGGGAACCGATGTTGTCGGCGACGCCCTTCTCGTCGATCCAGAGGAAGCGCTCGGGTTGCCCGGTCTCCAGGGCGAGGGCCACCAGGGCTCCCGCCTCACTGACGAAGGGATGCAGCCGCCGGGGCGAGTCGCCGTTCTCGCCGGGCGGACCGGGCGCTCTGTTGACCGTACCCGCCGTCCGCAGCCAGCGCTTGACGGTGTCCACGGCGGTCGTCCCGCCGATCCTCCTGGACGGCCGGCTCGATACCTCGCCGTCGCCCTGCCCAGGAGGGCCGACGGGGTCCGGGAGCTCCCACAGGCACAGCGCCTGAAGCAGGCTGAGCTGCGCATACCAGCACCGGGACCGCTGCAGGAACGTGTCCGCCTGCCGGATCAGGTCGGCACGGCTGCCCTGGTCCGTGTGCGGGTGACTTCTGCGCCGGTTGGCCGCGTACTTGAAGCCCTTGGCCAACGCGGCTTCCAGGGCGAGCGGCAGGTCGGGGGCGCCACCTGTGTGGGCCGGGTCGAGGTGGCGCAGCCACTTGGCGAGGCGTTCCTGGGCCTCGTCGCGGTGGGCCTCGTCGACGGAGCCCAGCAGCATGGGGAGGATCCAGGCCCGCATCACGAAGTTCCTCAGCAGGCGAACCCGGCCGCTGCGGTACTCCTCGTTGAGTTCGCGCAGCTCGTCCTGCTCCCCTTGGATATGGTTGGACGACGGGGCCCCGGAGGGCGCACCGGCGTTCGTCCATGGCGCCGTCGCCGCCCTCGCGGCCCAGGCCACGTACCGCGCCCTCTTCGTAGCCTTCAGGTCGGTGACCGCGTCGTTGTACTCCTGCACGGGGTCGTTGTCGAGACGGAACTTCTCGCGTATCACGGCGAACGCGGCGCTGCCTCCGGCGCCGCACTCCTGGGCGGCGGCCAGGCTTACGGCGTAGGAGGGTTCTTCCTCACCGAGGGTGAAGAGCTGCCAGTACAGCCCCATGGTGTCGTCGATTCTGTCGGAGACCCTCCGCAGCGCCGCGCCGAGCTGCTTGATCAGCGCCAGCTTCGCGTCGTCGAGGGTGCGCCGGTCTCCTTTGATGCCGGACCAGCAGTCGTACACCGCGCCGACGATGTCCTTGAGCCGTCCCGGAGTCTCCTCCACGCTCTCGACCTCCAGTGCCGCCGCGTAGAGGTCCAGGACCTTCGGGTCGTCCGTGCGGCGGCTCGCGGCGGTGATGAGCCGGTGGGTCAGGGTGCGCCCGTACACGGGTGCCTGCCGCACCAGTTCCTTGATCTCCTTCTTCGCCTCGGCCCGGACACCGCCTCCCCGGGTCGCGGGCTTTGTCGCCCAGCGGCGGGACAGGAACACCAGGGCGACGAGCAACTCACGGCCGGGGCCGGGCGGTTGCAGCGCCTGGTCGACCAGCTCTCCGGCGCCCCGCTCGCCCATTTCGTCCAGGACGTGGAAGCCGAAGTACGCCTGGACGATGCTGTGGGGGAAGCGGACCTTCCGCTCGAGGCCTTCCAGCAGCCTGAGCTTGTTCGCGTTGGCCGCGAAACGGGCGAGGACGGCCTGGCACTGCTCCCTGCTCCCCTCCTTCAGCCGCCTGCCCTCCTCGTCGCCGAGCCTGGCGCAGAGCGTGTCCCAGATCCGCTCCCGATGCCACTCGGAGAAGACGTTGCCGCGCTTGCCGTACTGGTCGAAGCCCCGCGCGCTGGTCCACAGGTGCTCTGCCCGGGTCCGCGCGCGCTGTAGCGGACCGGGATGCACGTCATCGCCGAGCAACTCGGCGAAGCCGACCTCCAGGGTGTCCTTGAGCAGGCCGATGCAGGCCAGGGCGGACACCACTTCGACGGTGTCGCGGCGCTCCTGCCGGTTCAGCGCGACGTCCTGCCGAAGTCGGCCCTCGCACATCTTGCGTTCCCACCTCTCCAGCAGTTGCAGCCGCAGCGCGCTGCGGTCCCGGCCGGAGATGTCCAAGGGCTTCAAGTCGTCGCGACGCAGGAGGCCGTTGCGGTGCAGCTCGCGCACGATCTGCAGGTAGATGGGCGATTCGGTGACCTCCGCTGTCTCCACGACGCCGTCCAGATACTGCTCGTCTCTGCCCGATGCGCGTTCCTCGACGAAGTGCAGCGCCTCCTCCTCGCTCAACGGCTCCAGCTCCACGATCGCGGCGGCGGTGTTCTCGAGGGGACTGTGCGGCCGCGAGGCGATGACCAGAGGCAGCTTCTCCTTGTGGGCGCGCTCGATGGCGCGGCGGATGATGTTGTCCCGGTTCTGCTGGAGACTGTCGTCGAGGAGCGCCTCTTCCAGGCCGTCGGCGATGACGACCGGTTTGTCGTCGGCGAGCAGTTGCTGCCAGACCCGCTCAATCTTGGTCCGCGCCAGGGTCCCCTGGGGCGTCTCCTCGGCGAAGCGCCGCTTGGCCATCCGCTCAAAGTTCAGGTCGGCCTCGCTGACCGCGTCCCTCAGCCGGATCGGCACGGGCACCGCGCGCTGCCGGGCCAGCAGTTCGGTGAGCCGCACGAGGACGGCGGTCTTCCCCACACCGACGCCGCCGACGAGCAGATAGGGCCGGCGGGTGTCGCGGTCCCGCAGCCGTTCGGCGATGACTTCGGCGACCACGTCGCGGCCGACGATGTCGTCCGTGTCCTGGCCGGCGGTGAGTACCAGCCGACCGGGTCTGCTGCGCGCGTCCCCGAGGTAACGCCGCTTGGTCCAGCCGTACCAGCAGAACAGGAAGAGGGCAGCGGCGATCGAAGCGGTCAGTACGGGGCCGACGAAACGGAGGAAGGCGTCGAACCCCCCGTTCTTGCGGAGGTCCTCGAAGCCGGTCGACTCGCCGGTGCTCAGGATGTACAGGCCCTCCCCGCACCAGGCCAGGAGTGCGAGCACGGCGATGCCCCAGACGAACCTGGTCGCGTTGGCGTAGGAGAACCATCTCCGCCACTTCTTGGGCTGGGTGGCGCCGCGCCGGGCATCCAGACGGATCGTCAGGGCGTGCCGGCGGCCGACGAGGACGCCCCGCACCCGGCTGCCCGCCCGCCTCAGGTCCAGCGTTGCCATCGACGCGTTGCGCTCCCGTTCCCGGCCGCGCGGGCGACGGACGACACTCGTCATCGTGCGTACTCCCTCCGAGAGCGTTCTCGGGACGGAGGGCTCCGTGGGCGCCGGCACCTACTTCCATGGAAGCACTCCCCACACACGCCGCAACCCGGAATTCGGGCGCACGGTGTCGCGTCGCTGGGCCACACTCACCCCCGTGGACATCCTCATCCGGCAAGCGAAACCCGACGAGTACGACACCGTCGGCGAGATCACCGCCCAGGCCTACCTTCAGGACGACCTTCTCGACTTCGGGGAGAGCGATGAGTACCTCGGCGAGTTGAGAGACGTCGGCAAGCGGGCCGCGGCCGCCGAGGTGCTGGTCGCGGTGGAGCGGGGCCAGGTGCTCGGCGGAGTCACCTTCGTGCCTCAGGGCGGTCCCATGGCCGACATCGCCCGGCCCGGAGAGGCCGAGATACGGATGCTCGCGGTCGCGCACACCGCGCGTGGGCGTGGTGTCGGCGAGGCCCTCGTACGGGCCTGCGTCGAGCGGGCACGCGCCGTCGAGGGCTGCACCGGCATGGTCCTCTCCACCCAGGCCACCATGCACACCGCCCACCGCATCTACGAACGCCTCGGCTTCACCCGCACCCCGGGGCGCGACTGGAACCCGATCCCGCACCTCGACGACATCACTCTCCTCACCTATGAGTTGACGCTGTGAAACCACGGCAACACAACATCTGGGGGTGTCACCGTAGCCCGGCACAAGATGTATGCTCGTGCTCGCTGTCGCCACAGGGGAATCCGGTGCGAATCCGGAACTGTCCCGCAACGGTGTACTCATGCGCGTATGCCCGCGTATGAGCGTCAGTCCGAGGACCTGTCGACAGCGCGCCCGGCCCGTCCGGTCCGGGTGCCCGACGTCCGGGCCTCGTGGAGTGGGTCGGTGGACGCGACGCCGCGTGCGCTCGTGTGCTGCCCCCTGCCCTCCGCCAGGCCCCGTGCCGAGCGAGGGAGAGCCCCACGTGACCATCGCGCCAGCCGAACCGGCTTCAGCGACCGAGCTGGAGTACGACGGTCCCGGTGCCGCACTGCTGCGGACCCTGACCGAGCTGACCGCCGACCTGCCCGACGCCGACCCGGGCCGGGTCGCCACCGCCGCGTTGCGGGGCCGGTCCGCGCGGGCGGACGAGACGGAGCTGCGCGAGCTGGCCACGGAGGCGGCCGCCGGCCTCATCTCCGAGGACCCCGTCTACTCCCGGCTGGCCGCCCGTCTGCTGACCATCGGCATCCGCGCCGAGGCCGCCTCGCAGGGCGTCACGTGCTTCACCGAGTCCGTGGCCGTCGGCCACCGCGAAGGCCTCATCGCCGACCGCACCGCGGAGTTCGTGCGCGTGCACGCCGAGCGGCTCGACGCCCTCGTCGACACCGGCGCCGACGACCGCTTCGGCTACTTCGGCCTGCGCACCCTGCACAGCCGCTACCTCCTGCGGCACCCCCTCACCCGCAAGGTGGTGGAGACCCCGCAGCACTTCATGCTGCGCGTCGCCGCGGGCCTCGCGGAGGACGACACCGTGAGGTCCGTCGACGAAGTCGCCGCGCTCTACGGGCTCATGAGCCGCCTCGACTACCTCCCCTCCTCCCCCACGCTGTTCAACTCCGGCACCCGCCACCCCCAGATGTCGTCCTGCTACCTCCTCGACTCCCCGAAGGACGAGCTGGACTCCATCTACGACCGCTACCACCAGGTGGCCCGCCTGTCGAAGCACGCCGGCGGCATCGGCCTGTCGTACTCCCGCATCCGCTCCCGGGGTTCGCTGATCCGTGGCACCAACGGGCACTCCAACGGCATCGTCCCGTTCCTCAAGACCCTCGACGCCTCCGTCGCCGCCGTGAACCAGGGCGGCCGGCGCAAGGGCGCGGCCGCGGTCTACCTGGAGACCTGGCACTCCGACATCGAGGAGTTCCTGGAGCTGCGCGACAACACGGGCGAGGACGCCCGCCGTACGCACAACCTGAACCTCGCGCACTGGGTGCCGGACGAGTTCATGCGCCGCGTGAACGCCGACGGGCAGTGGTCGCTGTTCTCCCCCGCCGACGTGCCCGAGCTGGTCGACCTGTGGGGCGAGGAGTTCGACGCCGCGTACCGCAGGGCGGAGGCGAACGGGCTCGCGAAGAAGACCATCCCCGCCCGTGAGCTGTACGGCCGGATGATGCGCACCCTCGCGCAGACCGGCAACGGCTGGATGACCTTCAAGGACGCCGCCAACCGCACCGCCAACCAGACCGCCGAGCCGGGTCACGTCATCCACTCCTCCAACCTCTGCACGGAGATCCTGGAGGTCACGGACGACGGGGAGACGGCGGTCTGCAACCTGGGGTCGGTGAACCTCGGCGCGTTCGTGGCGGGCGATGACATCGACTGGGAGCGGCTGGACGACACCGTCCGCACCGCCGTCACCTTCCTCGACCGTGTCGTCGACATCAACTTCTACCCGACCGAGCAGGCGGGCCGCTCCAACGCCAAGTGGCGTCCGGTGGGCCTGGGCGCGATGGGCCTCCAGGACGTCTTCTTCAAGCTGCGTCTGCCCTTCGACTCCCCCGAGGCCAGGCAGCTCTCCACGCGGATCGCCGAGCGCATCATGCTCGCCGCGTACGAGACCTCCGCCGACCTCGCCGAGCGCAGCGGCCCGCTGCCGGCCTGGGAGAAGACCCGTACGGCCAAGGGTGTCCTGCACCCCGACCACTACGGCGCCGAGTTCACCTGGCCGGAGCGCTGGGCGGCGCTGCGCGAGCGGATCGCGACCACCGGTATGCGCAACTCGCTGCTCCTCGCGATCGCGCCCACCGCCACCATCGCGTCGATCGCAGGTGTGTACGAGTGCATCGAGCCGCAGGTGTCCAACCTGTTCAAGCGCGAGACGCTCTCCGGCGAGTTCCTCCAGGTCAACTCCTACCTGGTGAAGGACCTCAAGGAGCTGGGCGTGTGGGACGCCCGTACCCGTGAGGCGCTGCGCGACGCCAACGGCTCGGTGCAGGACTTCGCCTGGATCCCCGAGGACGTCCGGGCCCTGTACCGCACGGCGTGGGAGATCCCGCAGCGCGGCCTGATCGACATGGCCGCCGCCCGGACCCCGTACCTGGACCAGGCGCAGTCCCTGAACCTCTTCCTGGAGACGCCGACCATCGGCAAGCTCTCCTCGATGTACGCGTACGCCTGGAAGTCGGGTTTGAAGACGACGTACTACCTGCGCTCGCGCCCGGCGACCCGCATCGCCCGCGCCGCACGAGCCACCGTTCCCGTTCAGCAGCCGGCACCCGAAGACGCCGTCGCCTGCTCCCTGGAAAACCCCGAGTCCTGCGAGGCCTGCCAGTAATGACCAGCGAAGCCAAGACTGTGTCTTCCAAGAACCTCCTCGACCCGGGCTTCGAGCTGACCCTCCGCCCCATGCGCTACCCGGACTTCTACGAGCGCTACCGGGACGCCATCAAGAACACCTGGACCGTGGAGGAGGTCGACCTTCACTCGGACGTCGCCGACCTAGCGAAGCTGTCCGAGGGCGAGCAGCACATGATCGGCCGTCTGGTCGCGTTCTTCGCGACGGGCGACTCGATCGTCGCGAACAACCTGGTGCTGACGCTGTACAAGCACATCAACTCCCCGGAGGCGCGCCTCTACCTGTCGCGCCAGCTCTTCGAGGAGGCCGTCCACGTCCAGTTCTATCTGACGCTTCTGGACACCTACCTCCCCGACCCGGAGGACCGTTCGGCCGCCTTCGACGCCGTGGAGAACATCCCCTCCATCCGTGAGAAGGCCGAGTTCTGCTTCAAGTGGATCAACGAGGTCGAGAAGCTCGACCGCCTGGAGACCCGGGCCGACCGCCGCCGCTTCCTGCTCAACCTCATCTGCTTCGCCGCGTGCATCGAGGGTCTGTTCTTCTACGGTGCCTTCGCGTACGTCTACTGGTTCCGCAGCCGGGGTCTGCTGCACGGTCTGGCGACCGGCACCAACTGGGTGTTCCGCGACGAGACGATGCACATGAGCTTCGCGTTCGAGGTGGTCGACACCGTCCGCAAGGAGGAGCCGGACCTCTTCGACGACGAGCTCCGCCAGCAGGTCATCGACATGCTGCGGGAGGCCGTCGAGGCCGAGCTGCAGTTCGCTCGCGACCTGTGCGGTGACGGCCTGCCGGGCATGAACACCGATTCGATGCGGCAGTACCTGGAGTGCGTCGCCGACCAGCGCCTCACGCGCCTGGGCTTCGCGCCGGTGTACGGCTCGGAGAACCCCTTCTCCTTCATGGAGCTCCAGGGTGTTCAGGAGCTGACCAACTTCTTCGAGCGGCGCCCGTCGGCGTACCAGGTCGCGGTGGAGGGGACGGTCGACCTGGACGAGGACTTCTGAGCCTCCGCCTCTCGCAACTGGCGGTCGAGGGGGGGGGGGGGGGGGGGGGGGGGGGGGGGGGGGCGGGGGGCGGGCGGGGCGGCGCGGGGGCCCGGGGGGGGGGGGGGGGGGGGGGGGGGGGGGGGTGGTGGGGGGGGGGGGGGGGCGGGCGAGG
>NZ_JBIAPU010000053.1:0-41722 GCF_042888465.1 Streptomyces sp. NPDC002888
GTTCAGACGAAGGCCGCTTCTGCGTACGGCAGTTACCGGACTGAGTGATCAAGTTCGACGCACCATTCGATGCCGGACGTTAAAGATCAAGCTAGTCTTCAGAGTCAGGAATTCTGTTCACATAGCTTGCGAGGCGACGTTTCCGAGCGGTGCGGTTGCAGGCCGAACGCCCGCCAGATCCGCGACACGGTCGACTGCGAGAGCCCCAACTCCTTGGCCATCGCCCTCGTCGACCAATGCGTGGCGGTTTTCGGCGTGGTCTCCAGCGTCTTTTTGACCACGGCTTCGACCTGATCGTCGGTGACTGTCCTGGGTCCACCCGAACGGGGCATGTCACCCAGCCCGGCGATCCGGTGCTCGACGAACTGCGCCCGCCACCGCCCCACCGCATGCGGTGTCGAACCGAGCTGAGCAGCAACGTCCTTGTTCGAGCGCCGGTGGCACAGGCCAGGATGATCCGGCACCGCAAGGCCCACGCCTGCGGCGTCGAAAGGCGGCGCACCCACCCCTCCAGGGCAGCCCGCTCCTCATCCGACAGCGCCAATTCGGCCTTCGGCCGCCCGGTCCGTGCCACCCGGCAAGCTTGCACATCTGAACAGAATTCCTGACTCAGAAGACTGGGGCGTGTATCGAAAGTGCCTGGTGAGGATGGAGGAGAGCCCATTTGTGATCCAGAATGATTGGATGGTCACACTTGAGACTCCCCGTTTGATCCTGCGTCGCTGGCGCGAGGAAGACGTTGCGCCCATGGCTGCCGTCAATGCCGACCCCGAGGTCATGCGGTGGATCCGTGACGGCAGCGTCCGTGACGAACAGCAGACTCGCGGCGGGATCCAGGCATGGGAGAGCGAGTGGGAGTCACAGGGCTTCGGTCTGTTCGCCGTGGAGATCCGGTCTACTGGCGAGCTGGCCGGGTTCACCGGCCTCTCGGTGCCCGACTTCTTGCCGGAGGTACTGCCGGCGGTTGAGGTCGGCTGGCGGCTGGGACGTTCCCACTGGGGGCAGGGCTTGGCCACCGAGGCCGCTGCGGCCGCTGTACGGTTCGGGTTCGAAGAGCGAGGGCTGGAGCGGATCGTCAGCATCGCTCAAGTGGGCAACGACGCCTCCGAACGGATCATGACCAAACTGGGGATGCATCCGGTCCGTGAGACCGTCAATCCCACCTGCGGTCGGCGAGTGCGGGTGTTCGAGTTGTCGTCGGACCAGTACGTCACAACCACTCGTTGATGGCGGCAACGAGGACGGTAGCCTCGTAGCGGGCCGCGAGTTTGTCGTACCTGGTGGCCACGGCTCGATGTCTCTTGAGGCGATTGATGCCGCCCTCGACCGCGTGCCGGGCCTTGTAGTCCTCTGGGTCGAACTTCGGTGGCCGGCCACCGCTGGACCCGCGCTTCTTGCGGTTGCGGACCTGTCCGCCCACTCCTGGGTGTGACTGTCTCGCCCATAGGTTCGGGAACGCGTCCGATCGGCCGGACGCCGGCCCCGGTACGGCTCGGACATGAGTGATGCCGAGTGGGCGCTGGTGCGGGATCTGCTGCCGGTGCCGGGATGGCGCGGGCCGGGGCGGGCGTCCGAAGGGCTACTGCCACGAGACGGTCGCAGGTGCCTTCTTTGCACGTCGTCAGTGCGCCCCGAACGACCCTTGTTCGAGGTGAGGATGATCGAACCCTTCTCGTAACGCTTGGAGATGACCTGGAAGACCAGGTTCGCCTCGGCGCGTTCGAGGGGCTGGTATCCGACCTCATCGACCACGAGAACGCCCGGCCGTAGATAGGTTCCGAGCTTGCTGGTCAGCCGGCCTGCCGCCTCGGCGGCTTTGAGGTTGCGGACCATGTCGTCGAGGCTGGTGAAGTAGATCGAGTAGCCGGCCTGGCAGGCCGCGACGGCCAGGGCGACGGCGATGTGCGTCTTGCCGACCCCGGGCGGGCCGAGCAGGGCGACGTTGGCCTTGTCCTCGATGAAGGAGAGGGCGGCGAGGTCCTTGACCTTGCGCGGGTCGACTTCGGGCTGGAAGGAGAAGTCGTAGTCGTCCAGCGTTTTGTGGTGCGGCAGCTTCGACAACCGCAGGCCCGTGCTGGGCGGGCCGGGCGGTTCCGGGCGAGCGGGTACAGGGGATTGCGGGTCCCGAGACATCGGGAGTCTCCTACGAGGCGGAGGAACAGAGACGGCGGACACCTGTCGTGGTGTCGTCCGCGTGGGGGTGGTGCGCGCCTCGCGGTCGGCGGTCCTCCTGCTCTCTGCCTGAGAGCGTCCCTGCGGGGCTTCGGCCCGAGCCCAGGGTGGCGTGTTCAGCGTAGCGGCGATCGGCGCGGGTATTGCCCTGGGCTCCTGGGGGTGGTCATCGGTACTGCCTCCGGCATGAGTTCGGATGAGGAAGCGGGACAATGGCAGGCCTCAGGTGCTTGCGTCTCGTCCTCCCGGGCTCGGCTTCTTCACACCGACGGCGTCGACCCGACGCTGTTCGCCCAGCTCGCCGGGTACATCGGCCAGGTCAGCACCACCCTGGGCATGTCCGACGCGGACCGAGCCGAGCTGGAGCGCGTCGCCCAGGACCTTCACACTGAGGCGACCTCCGAGAACCCTGCCCCGGGTCGCCTGCGCCAGTTCGCCACCCAGCTCAAGGACAAGCTCCTGGAGGCCGGTACCACCATCGCGGCCACGATGGGCGCTCAGATGGCCGACCAGGCCCTCGCCGCGCTGGTCCAGTAGCCCTTACGGCAACGCCACGAGCCCTGGAGGATCCGTCATGACATCCCCGGCCCCCGCCGTCGTCCACGGGTATTCGACTCTGGTGTGGACGATCACGTTGTTCCCCGTGCCTGCGGTCACGTAATTCCCCAGGCTCTCGCCCCGGTGTGGGGATAGGTTGACCGGCATGAACGCGCGGGGACGGAGCTATCGGTATGTGGGTCCTGCCGATCTGCCGGCTCTTGTCCGGCCAGGAGGCGAGGGCCAGCGCATGCTCTCGCCTGTGGACTTCGAGGAGTGGGCAGCGGCTCGGACAACGGAGGAGCTGACCGAGCCGTTCACCTTCGTTGTCGATGTCGCCGGGATCCTGCGGCTTGCGCCGCGCCGCAGCGAGCACGTGGTGTGCGCGGGCGGAGGGGCGGTGCTGAGTGCGGGTGAGGTGAGTTTCCGCGAGGAGTCCCGACGGTTGGTGGTTGATGAGGTCAGCAACCAGTCGACTGGGTATTGCCCGGATGTTGACTCGTGGTCGGCCGTTTCGCTGGCCCTGGACCGAGCCGGGATCGTTCACCCGACCGGGTTCACTCAGGAGGTGGTGTTCCGCCGCTGTCTTTCCTGTCAGCAGCTCAACGTCGTGCGAGAGGAGGACTTCGTCTGCGTCTTCTGCGACGGGGTGCTGCCGCAGGAGTGGAACGTGGACTGAGCCGGACGCTAGCCTCACGCTTTCATGAGCGTGCTCGTCCATGCCTTGATCAAATAAGAGGAGAGTGCTGCTGACCTCCAACGATGGGACTTGTCGAAGGGCTGTCCCGTAAATTGGTTCTTGGGTCGGCTTGACGTGGCTGTTCGTTGCTGGCCGCCCATCGCCCGCCTACCCGACGAGGGCAAGGTTGTGCATGTGCGCGATGCCGAGCATGGCGTAGTGGACGCCGTCGCCTTTGAGGCGACAGTCGCGGTATCTTCCAGGTCTTCATCCGGGCGAAGACGTGCTCGACTCGGGCGCGGACCTGCTTGTGGGACTTGTTGTGGGCTTCCTTCCAGTCGGGCAGAGCTTCGCCCTTGCGCCGCCTGTGAGGTATGACAAGTCCGGTACCGGGATAGCCACCGTCGGCGATTGTGGTGGTCTTACCGATGGCGGCCTCGGCGCCGGATTCCTCCCACGCCTTGCAGTCGTTGCGGTTGCCGGGCAGGGGTCGGCCGACCGCGACGACAAGTCGGGTGTCGGCGTCGATGACGACCTCGTGGTTGGTGGAGTACCTGTAGTTCTTGGACTGCTGAGCGATGGTGTGATCGCGGGGGTCGGAACGAGGGTGCAGTCCACGATGAGCACGGCATCCTTGGCGAACCTCTTACGCGCCTGGAGCGCAAGCATCGGCCCAAGGTGGTCAATGATGCGGGCCGCGGCCGACTTCGAAACCCCGAACAGCGGCGCTAGCTGACGCACCGTCAAGTTTCTCCGCCAGTAAGCCGCTACCAACAGCACCCGATCCTCTAGCGGCAGGCCCCACCGCCGGCCCCCTGGGACAGCGTCAGCACCGTCACGCCGCAGCGCACTCGCCAGCTTGCCGAACAGACGGGGACTCAGCCCGGCGAACGGGGCTATCCAGGACGGCTCCGACGCCGTGATCAAACTAGGCACAACAAGGTCATTTCAGCTGCACGTGGCGCTGCACGACCCGGCCCGCGTTCTGCGTGAGATCGAGGCCAAGCGACTCGTCCTGGCCCGTCACGTCCTCAGTCCGGCAGCGAGCGACCCGGAGTTGCCGTGGGACGACCGCCGCGGCTGCCAGTTCGAGGCGACCCCTGGCCATGCCACGACATGGTCGTCCTACAGCGAGCACCCTGACTTCCCCCCGACAAGCCTGAGGCGGCACAGCTGCACACCAGAGCGCATGACGGGTGCGCACACCCCGCAGGTCACGCCGACCACCTACTGAAGATCTTTTACGGGACAGTAGGCCCGTACCTCGCGGGTCGCTGATTCGTATGGTGTGACCGGCCCGGGGGGTCGGCTGGCCACAGACCTGGAACGGTGACCCGCGACGTCCGGGGCTAGGTTGCCGCCGCGAAAACGTCGATGCCCGTGAGGTCGGCCGACAGCGCCCACAGGCGCGCGGCTTGCTCGGGGTCGGTCGCGTGTGCGTGCACGCCGCCTTCCGAGCCGACGCCGGCTGGCTCGGCTATGTCGCAGTCCTCGCAGTACACGCCGCCCATGCCCGCCAGCTGGGGGGAGGTCGCCGCCCATACCTGCGTCGCCGCGCCCTGCCCGGGCGTCTTGAAGGTGGGATCGGTCGGGTTGCCGTTCTCGTCGATCCAGCCCGCGTCGACCATCTCCGCCTTCGCAAGGTGGCGCTGCAGCGGGGTGAGGATGCTGCCCGGATGCAGCGCGAACGCTCTGACTCCGGCGTCGCGGCCGAGCGCATCGAGCTGCACGGCGAACAGTACGTTCGCCGTCTTCGCCTGCCCGTACGCCTGCCATCTGTCGTAGCCACGCTCGAACTGCACGTCGTCCCAGCGCACGCCGGTGATGCCGTGGGCGCCGGAGGACACGGCGACCACGCGCGCGCCACCGCGGGCGATCGCCGGCCAGAGATGGTTGATCAGCGCGTAGTGACCGAGGTGGTTGGTGGCGAACTGCGCCTCCCACCCCGGGCCGACCCGCGTCTCGGGGCAGGCCATGACCCCCGCGTTGTTGATCACGATGTCGACCTTGCGACCCGAGGCCAGGAACCGCTCGGCGAAACCGCGGACGCTTTCGAGGTCGGACAGGTCGAGGTCGTCGGTCTCGACGCCGTCGATGCCCTCGACCGCCTTCTGAGCGGCCGTCCGTCGCCGGGCGGGGACCACGACGCGGGCTCCGGCACCCGCCAGGGCGCGGGTTGTCTCCAGACCAAGTCCCGAGTAGCCACCGGTGACGATCGCGGTGCTGCCGGACAGGTCGATCCCGCTCAGGACGTCGTCCGCGGTGCTCCGGGCGCCGAAGCCCGACCCGATCTTGTGCTGAGGTGTCGTCATGACGGAGAAGCTAGATGCTGGACCGCGCTCTAGGTCAAGGGCCGGTGGGGCGAACGTCCGGGTCCAGCCGTTGCACCTGTGCTAGATCACCACAATCACCGACGGTGGGTGACGGCGTCCACCACGCCATGCTCGGCATCGCGTGCATGCACAACCTTGCCCTCGTCGGGTAGGCGGGCGGTGGGCGGCCAGCAACGAACAGCCACGTCAGCCGACCAAGAACCATTGACGGGACAGTCCTTAGGGTCCTGTTGGCTGCACGGAAAGAAGCACTCTCCAGGTGAGCAAGCGTATCGGGTTGTACCAGCGTGTCCGCGTCGAGGGCGGTGGCCGAAGGACGGTCTCGCAGGCCGGGGCGGTGCTGCTGGTCGAGACAGTCCGCAAGGTGGGCCTGGACACCGCGATATCGGCGGCAATGGCTCCGTGGCGCAAGCCGCGGGCGGTGCACGACCCGGGCAAGGTTCTGCTGGATGTCGCGCTCGGAGTCGCCTTGGGCGGGGACTGCCTCGCCGATGTCGCCATGCTGCGGGCCGAGGCCGACGCGTTCGGCCCGGTGGCATCGGACCCCACGGTCTCCCGGCTCATCGACGTCCTTGCGGCGGCCGGGCCGCAGGCGCTCACTGCGATCCGCACGGCGCGGGCCGAAGTACGCACGCGGGTCTGGGAGTTGGCCGGCGCGGACAGTCCGGCCGCCGACGGCGGCGTGATCGTGGACATCGACGGCGTGCTGGTCCTCGCGCACTCCGAGAAGCAGGACGCCACCGCGACCTGGAAGAAGACCTTCGGCCATCATCCGCTCGTCGCGTTCGTCTACCACGGCCAGGCCGGTTCCGGGGAACCGGTGGCCGCGCTGCTGCGGCCCGGCGATGCAGGCTCCAACACCGCCACCGACCACATCGCCACCACCCAACTCGCCCTGGCCCAACTCCCCAGACACCTGCGGCGGGGCCGGCAGACACTGATCCGCACCGACTCCGCCGGCGGCACCCACGCCTTCCTCGACTGGCTCACCCGCCGGGGCCGGTGGCTGTCGTATTCCGTCGGAATGACCATCACTGACACCATCCACCAGGCCGTCCTGAAGATCCCGAAGAAGGCGTGGACACCTGCCTACGACGCCGGCGGCACCGAGCGGCCCGGCGCCTGGGTCGCGGAGATCACCGATATGCCAGACCTGAGCACGTGGCCGAAAGGCATGAGGCTGATCGTCCGCAAGGAACGGCCGCACCCCGGCGCCCAGTTGCGCTTCACCGACGTCGACGGGCTGCGGCTGACCTGCTTCGCCACCAACACGAACGGCGGCCAGCTCGCCGCCCTCGAACTCCGTCACCGCCGCCGGGCCCGCTGCGAGGACCGCATCCGAGGCGCCCGCGACACCGGCCTGCGCAACCTGCCTCTGCACGACTCCGCCCAGAACCGGATCTGGCTGGAGATCGTCTCCCTCGCACTCGACCTCCTCGCCTGGATGCCGATGCTCGCCCTGACCGGCAAGAACCGCCGCTGGAAACCCAAGAAGCTCCGCCTGCGGCTGTTCTCCGCCGCCGCCCAACTCGTCACCACCGGCCGCACCCGCCGGCTCCGCTTCACGACGCGATGGCCCTGGACCGGCGAGATCACCCGGACAATCGACCGGCTCAGCGCCTTGCCCAGCCCCGGCTGACCAGCCACACCGACCGCCCCAACGATCCGCACCACCACCCGGGAAAGTGGAACCCGGCGCCCACCCGACGCGACAACCGGGCCCTCAACCTGCCCCTGCCCCGCAAAGACCGCACCTCGCAAACACAGAGTCCCGTCAGCACACCGACGAGGACTCATGAACGATCGAGGCTAGCGGTCGGCAGCGTGTCGGTGGTCTTCTTGGGGCGTTTGTTAGGTCGGCTGCTGGGGCCGTTCATGATGACTTGGTGGCTGGTGTTGATGAGCCGGTCCAGGAGGGACTCGGCGACGACGGGGTTGGGGAACGGGGGGATACCAATCGCTGGGTGCCCGGTTGCTGGTGATGATCAGGGACCGGCCCTGCCGCTCGCTGACCAGCTCGTAGAGGTCGTCGGCCTGGGTGGCGGTGAGCTGGCGCATGGCGAAGTCGTCGAGGACCAGGACGTCGGGGCGGATCAGTTCCCGCATGCGTGGCTTCGTAGGTGGGAGTGAGCAACGCTTGTCGATGGGTTTGGGAATCACTTCGCGATCAACGAGCCCGAGAATGTCGATGAGGAGTAGCGCCGCCTGTTGCAAGGTGGATCACGCTAATCGCCTTACTCATCCCGCGGAGCACCTCGATGCTCCCACCGCAAGCCCTCAGGTGTTGCCAAAACTCGCCTCTGTCACAGATCTTGGGGAGCGGTCGCAGAGGATGACCGCTGTGGTTCGATTGCGAAGGTCCGGGTTCGCATGAGACGGCGTACGCCCCGCCGTCCGGCGGGCGGGGTTGACGCTCCGTCAGGCGTGCGGTGGCCAGGCTCTTGGTCGGCTGTGGCCGGTGACGTTGCTGGTCATGCAGGCCGACTTATCGTTCTGGGACTCGCTGGTGTTCGCCGGGATCGACCACGTGGAAGTCGAGGCGGTGACCGCCGCCTTCGGCACGGTCGACGTAGTGGCGAGAGGACGTGCGGCGGGATGGGCTGGGGCCTCAATACCGTGCTGCGCTACGCACACGCCGCGCACTGGCAGGACACCTTCCGTGAGAACCGGCCCCGGCCCAGCCGCTTCGACCCCTACACTCCTTACCTGGAGCGGCGCTTCGCCTCCGGATGCACCAGTGTCACCCGCCTCCACCGCGAACTCCTCGCCAAGGACGCCCCCGTCACCTACCAGATGGTCCGCGCCCAAATTGCCTCCCTGCGCACGGCCTCGCCGCAGGCACCGCCCCCGCCGCCGACGGTGCGCAAGGTGACCGGCTGGCTCACCCGACACCAGCAACCCTGAGCGAGGAAGAACGCGCCGGGCTGAAGAACGTCCTGGCCAGCTGCCCCGAACTGGACACCGCCGCCGGACACGTCCGCGACTTCGGCGAAATCATGAGCGACCGCCTCGGCGCCACGCTCCCAGCCTGGATCAACGCCCGTCGACGCCAGCCAACTGCCCGGCCTCACAGGCTTCGCACTCCACCTGCTCCGCGACCTCGACGCCGTGGCCGCCGGGCTCACCCTGCACTGGAGTTCCGGCGGCACCGAAGGCGCCGTAAACCGCATCAAAAAGATCAGAAAGCAGCTCTATGGACGTGCCGGATTCGAACTAGTCCGCAAGTTGATTCTGCTCCAGTGACCCTCTGAGACCGCTCCCCAAGATCTGTGACAGAGCCGAGTAGCGACGTTGTTTTGACGCGAGATGGGGAGTCGCACGATCGCGCGAATACCCGATGTACATGACTTCGGGAAGCACCCGGGCTGCGGCCGGCGGCATTGCTCTCCTTGAAGTGAACCGGGTCGCCGTCTCATCCAAGTGTGATTTCTCGGCGGGCGTGGCCCCGTCCTCACATCCCGGCCATGCCGCTACCGGTGAGGCCCGGAGCCAACGCCGGGACCCAGAAGACGGCGCCGGCCAGGGCGATCGAGGCGATTCCCACGGCACGGGCCACCAGGCGGCCGGCCGGAGCCAGCTTCTCAGTGGTGATCACGGCTGTCAGGACCACCATGGCCCACAGGTTCATCGCACCGAATGCCGTCAGCAACACCATCAGCGACCAGCAGCAGCCCAGGCAGAAGGCCCCGTGGTGGGCTCCGGCACGCAGATCGCGCGAGGGCCCCGGGTACGAGGCGTAGCGCAGCATGAGCCCGATCGGCGAGCGGCACCTCGCCAGGCAGCGGTCTTTGAGGGGCGTGAGCTGGTAGACGCCGTTGACCGCGAACACGGACGCGGCCACTGCGGTCCCCGCCTCGGCGGGGAGGCTCGCCGCGCGGCCCAGGCCGGCGGCCAGCCCGTACGCGGGCAGTCCGGCCGAGGCCCAGACAAGCAGGTAGGCGACCGTGAAAACGACCATGCGCGGCGCCCGGTGCACGGTGATGGTGCGTGCGTACAGCGCGGCGACGGGCGCCGTGGCGGGCAGCATCATCGCAGCCGTCATCAGCGTCCACATGGCCAGGAAAGCGAGCAGGCCCAGGCCCATGGTGCCCGGCATCGCCTGTATGCCGCCCCAGCGTGTCACCACCCAGACCCAGGCGGTAGCCGCCGCGACCAGCAGCAGTCCGGCGGGACTCGCCCTGCGGCGGACGGTGACCAGCCGACCGGTCACGCGGACCACGTGAAGGGCGCCGAGTGTCCGTTGCCGCCGGAGAAGTCCCAGGACCGGCCGTACACGCCGTCGCCCGTCGCCCGGGTGGACCGGGCAATGGTCAGCGTACTGTTCACCGGGTGGAACATGCCGGTCAGGCCCATGACCGGACCGTCCTCGCCGAACTGTGGGGCAACTTGGTCCTCGATCTCGATGTCGATGGCGTCGCCCACCCGTGCGGCGTGGCGGCGGCCGTCGTCGCGGTAGTCGATGGGAACGCGCTCCACGCCGAGGACTTCGCCGATCAGCGGAGTGAGCGCCGCCATCGGCCCGCCGGCCTGGCCGGAGAAGACCTTGCCCAGCGCCTCCGCCTGGCCGTCGTCGGCCGAAGCGTCTAGGTACAGCGCCACCTGCCAGCCGCCTTCGGCCATCACCCGGGGCGCGTCGACGAAGACGGCGACGCTGCGGTCGGAGACGTTCACGCCGTCCACGTTCCCGCTGTCCACGTGGAACGCGAAGGTCACCTGGCAGCGCTCGTGGTCGGCCGGTGCGGTGAGGCCCGAGGTGGTGCAGGGGCACACCACGTCGCAGTTGCAGCTCTCCAGATACG
Source organism: Streptomyces sp. NPDC002888 (assembly GCF_042888465.1). Lineage (NCBI taxonomy): Bacteria > Bacillati > Actinomycetota > Actinomycetes > Kitasatosporales > Streptomycetaceae > Streptomyces > Streptomyces sp. NPDC002888. The sequence goes on from NZ_JBIAPU010000053.1 coordinate 10,521, forward strand.
TGCCGTTCAGAGTCCAGGGCATGGCTCTTCGCCTCCCTCTTCTACGTCCCCCTCAGTAAAGGGAATGCATCGGGAGGCTCTGTTTCCGTCCCGGTGCCACTCTTCTCCAGACTATTCCCGACGACCCATGTCGCGCAGATCCGCTGCCAGCGCAGCTCACCGTCCTGTACCGGGTCGTGGGGGCACCCGCGGCCCCGGATTCGTCATTGACGAGTCCTCTTCACGGCTTGTTCGAACTCCGAGCTCTGGTGGTCGTGGCCGGCGCGCTCGTCGCCTGCACAACCGAGACGCCGAAGGTCGCGCACCTGTGATCCGGCACCGTCGGGGGTGGAGACGCCATGCTTCGCACGGTCCGTCCTGGCTGGGCTTAGCGAACAGACGTGGGAAATCTGGTGCCGATGCCCTACAGGCCACAACGGGGAGCGGGTGAGATGGCGACCCGCCTCGAACGGAAGGCCGCAGGGACTCCCAAACTCATCGACATTGATCATGAGCCGGGCCCCCGAGGTGACTTCCGAATGCCCCTACAAACGCCTCCCGTTCTCGGCTCTGGTCCACTTCGTGTGGTGCAGTCACTCCCGGTGACGTCTGAGATTGGGTCAGGGGTCTGGTGAGGGCTTGTTGATACTGCTTCCGGCTCTGTGCATCCTGGCCCAGAGCCTGACCCACCGTGCTAAAGGGCGATCAGTCCGGCAGTCGTCTCCTTGAAGCCACAGGCGTCGAAGTAGAACGAACGAAGGTGCTCCTCGAAGTCAACGTGGAGCCACTCGCACTTCGCGGCACGAGCTTCGTGAGCAGCAGCTGCGACCAGCGCGCCGCCAACACCGCTCCGCTTGCGATGCTGGGCGACCACCGTGTCTAGGACGAAGGCGTGAACTCCGCCGTCCCAGACCACGTTGACAAAGCCGATCAGCAAGCCGTCTTCCCAGGCGCAGACCCAGCCGAGGCTGTGGCGCTCAAGTCGTTCTCGCCAGTCAGTCTGAGTGACCGGGTGGCCGAAGCCGTCAGCATGCAGCGCGTTGAGGGCGGTGTTGTCGAAGTCGCCCCGCCACTCGTACTCGATCGTCACTCCTCGATCGTAGAGTCCGGGGCAGGTCCAGCAATCAAATTACGGCGCGAGGAGAACTCGCTTGCGGAGGAGTTCGAAACCAGCACGGCCGAACATCTGCCGCTTGAGCATCTTGATCGGGTTGACGTGGCCTTCGACGACGCCGGAGTTCCAGGGGAGTGTGAGGCCGGCGATGACGGCGTCGAGGTCGCGTTCGAGGTGCTGGGCGAAGTGCCGGAGGCTGGGCAGGTCGGTAGTGGCGGTGGCCGCTTCGATCCAGGTCGGCAATTGGTCGCCTTGGAGGTGGGCGACCATGTGGCCGATGGAACGAACGTGCTCGGAGAGTGCTGTCAGTTCGTGGCAGTTGGTCAGGACGGCTTGAGCTGGAGCCGGTCGCCTTCGGGCAGGGCGTCGGGGTGGGTGAGGATCCAGCGCGTGACGGCGCGGGCCGACGGCGGGCGGGGGCCGACCGGTTGGGGCTTGTCGCGAAGCGTCCTGCTGACGTAGCCGCGGACGCCGGCGTAGCCCGGGGACAGCCCTGTTCCCTGATCTCCCCCATAGTCTCCAGGCGTTGGTGCAGCCTTCCTGCCAGCGCTGATCGAGGTAGGGCTTGTAGGCATCGAGCCTGGTCGAACGGTTTTGCCACTGCCCGGTGAACATCTCCTCCGGAGTGGTGGCGCGGGAGAAGCGCAGGATCGTGTTGAGGGTCATCCCGAGCTGCCGGGCGACGGACCGCTTGCTGTGACCGGCGTCGAGGAGAGCGTGGATGGTGGCGTGCTTGGCGCGGGTGCGCTCGGCGAACCGGTGCCCTGTCGGCCAGGGCGATGAGGTGACCGGGGCTCGTTCCTCCTGGGGCTCCTCCGGCTGTTCCGGCGTGGGACGTAAGCAGCTGCGGTGCCGGGCGACGCACTTCTCGGCGGCTTCGCCCAGGTTGTGCCAGAGATGCCACCGGTCGGCGACCTGGAGGGCCTGCGGGGCGCCGCGGGTCGCACCCTCGGCAAAGAAGGGAGCCCGGTCACGGCAGACGATCCAACTCCGGTAGCACTTCGTTCACGGCGAAGGACTGTCGACCACACCACCATCCAGCCGGGCGATTTTCAGGCGAACTCACCCTCCATCACACGAAGATCAACAGTCACCCTGCGTACGCGACCACGAGAAGTGGACCAGAGCCGACTTCGGGAGGCACTGCGGCCTTCCTCCCGGACCGAGTGCGGCCGGCGCTCGTCGCTCCTCCAGATTGTTCGCCACCACAGTCGTCACTGAACGTTGCTGTTTTGTTGCTGTACGTGATGGGAAGATTCACGCTCGTCCGCAGGGAAAACGAACAGAGGAGATCGCATGCCCGAAGCGATGGGGCCCGCATCCGTGAAGGTGGGCACGTTGACGCTTCAGCACAAGGACGGAGTTTCTGTTCTGACCGTCACCGGCGGGACCATCTTCCCGACGGGTCGCGATCCTGGACGAGGCCGGTAACGCGGTGGGGCTGTACACGGCCAGGCCCGTCAAGGCGGCCGTAAGCAGCCGCAAGGCCAGCAGCGCAGCCCAGGAGTACGTGACCAAGGCGGGACTCCCGCCGTACACGCCGGTCGCGCGCATCCTGGAAGGCGGGGAGAACGAAGTCTTCGAGGACTTCTTCGACTGACCGCAGGACGGCCGCCCGAGGCGACCGGAGGCGGCCGTCCATTTGCCTCCAGCATGCAGTCCCTCGCGGACGGCGCCGCGGCGACGGGCAAGTACCACAGTGCTGTCGAAACTCGTGAACATCACCCGACCGTGGATCTGGGTGCCTCCCAAACCCGTGAACATCTGACGGCACTACTCACGCATAAAGCCAGGGAGTCCTCAGCCGTACCCCGCCGGCAAGCTTCGGGTACGACCTCCAGGGCTCCCCTTTTGCATGCGGGGACCACGATGGCCAAGCAGAAGACCGCATGGTGTTAGCCGCCGCCCCCTGCGAAGAGGTCTACGAATGAACTGCTGCGCAGCTACTTCGGAAATCTCAGGGCGCATCCTGCACCCGTCCGTCACGGGAAAGCCAATCCGGTACCCCCAGGGAATCAAACAGTCGGCGCCACCGGGCCCCGAACGGCCGGTTCAGCGAAATCATCCGGCGGCGGGATGGCTGGCGGCAGGCGCCCGCGCTTGAGGTGCTGCGGGCGTACGAGGGCCGGGCGGTGCTCGCCGTGCCGGGCACGGACACGGTGATCCCGCCCGCGGTGACCGAGGCCGTACAGGAAGCGCTGACCGCGCGCGCCCAGTACACGCGGTTCGACCTTCCGGACGCACAGCACCGGCTGGGAGTGTGGTTCCGCGATCACGGCGACGACCGGCGGGAGTTCGCGGAGGCGGTGCTGACCGGCCTCGACGACCGTGGCTGGACGGCCACGCGTGCGTGGGTGGCCAAGCAGCTCGGCAACGGCCGCTCGGTCGCCGACTCCCGCCTGCTGTCCGATGGTTGGAGCTCCCAGATGCGCCGGCTCACGTTCGACGACAGCACGGCCCTGATGCAATGGACCTTCGTGAAGCCGTTCTTCCACCACCACGGGCCCGGGCTGCTGGCCCGCGAGGCGTCCGTTCTGGCGCTGCTCGCCGGGCAGGAGGGCATCCCAGCGCCCGGGTTCGTCGCTGTGGACGCCACGGCCCAACACTGCGACCACCCGACCCTGTTGATGTCCGCGTTGTCCGGCCGCGTCCGCGTGGACGAGGAGGACCTCGACCGTCGCCTGGACCTGCTCGCGGCCCAGCTCGTCCGCGTCCACGACGTTGTACCGGACGAAAGACCGCGCACGTACCAGGCGTGGACGTCCCCGGAGCGCGTCCGCACCCCGGACGGTTCTCTGTGGGAGCGGGCCGTGAACGTGATCCGCCGCGATCCGCCGCCGTACGAAGGGCGCTTTCTACACCGCGATTTCCACCCCGGGAACGTGCTTTTCACGGGGGCCGGGCAGGGGCTGCGGATCACCGGTGTCGTGGACTGGGTCGAGACCTCGTGGGGACCTGCCGACCTGGACGTGGCGCACTGCTCGACCGCGCTCGCGCTGCTGCACGGGCCGGCGTACGGGCTGGACTTCCCCGAACGGTACGAGGCACACGGCGGCCGGGACCTCGCCGACGACCCCGACCACCTGTACTGGCGGCTGCTCGACGCCCTGCACTACTGCCCCGACGCGGCGAAGCTGGCCGGGCCGTGGCGTGAACTGGGCGGGACGATCTGACGTCCGAGGTGCTGGGAGAACGGCTGGAGGCGTACGTGGACGGATTGCTGCAGCGGTACGGCTGACCGGACCTGGAACACTCGTCTGACACCGACCCGAGGAGGCGTACGCATTGGCCGCCGTGGTGCTCGTTCATGGCCTGTATCACCGTCCCGAACACTTCGCCCTGGTGACAGAACGCTTGAGGACCACAGGAACCGAGGTCGTCGTTCCGGAGCTCCACCGGGGCTCATTGTCCGCTGACACAGCCACGGTCCAGGCTGTGATCGACTCGCTACCGGAGCCACCGACCGTGCTCGGTCACTCCTACGGAGGGTCAGTGATCACTGGGCTGCGCGGGCTGCGAGACCTGGTCTATCTGGCGGCCTTCGTGCCGGATGTCGGCGAGAGCGCGGCCGGGCTGGGTGGCGCGTCCCCGCAGCTCCAAGACGCGATCAACCCTGAGCCCGACGGCTCGACCAGCCTGCACCCCGACCGGGCTGCCGACACCCTCTACGGCGACTGTCCCGAGCCTCTCGCCGCCTGGGCGGCTGGCCTCCTGCGTGCGCAAGCCCCCGGCTGCGGGCGAGGGATCCCAGAGCGCCACAGCTGGAAGCATGCTCCCTCCACCTACGTTGTTTGCGCGCAGGACCGGGCCATCGACCCGGCCCTGCAGCGGAAGATGGCCTCGCGCTGCACCGACGTGCGCGAGTGGCAGACGGGCCACTCCCCGTTCGTAGGACAGCCCGACCTCATCGTTGAACTCCTGCAGGAACTGCTCGCCGCCAACACGCCGGGCCGGCCCGATGAAGGAGTCAGAAGCTGTGTCGGAGCCGGTGATCTGTGACGTTCTGTAACGGAGGGGCTGTAGCTGAAGATGCCTGTTGCCGAGCGGCGGGTCCTGGCCTGAGTCGCTGGGTACGCTCCTTCAGTCCTTGGTCGAGAGGAGTTGCTGAGTGGCCCGGTTACGTGGACCCGTTCTGTCTACCCAGAGGCTTGTGATGGAGCCGATCCGCCGAGGGGACAGCGAGGATCTCTTCGAGGCTGTGGTCAGTCAGGACAGCGTCATGCGATGGCTGGCGACCGGCCGGGCGGACAGTCGGTCTGCGGCCGAGGCCATGTGCGACGATCACGTTGCCCACTGGGCTAGACACGGCTACGGCGACTTCGCCGTCAGGGATGCCGCAACGCACGCGTTTCTCGGCCGGGTGGGACTGCGAAATCGGCCCCAGTACGGAGTCGACCTCGGTTTCGCCCTGCACCCACGGGCCCAAGGCCGTGGGATCGCCGGCGAAGCGGGCCGTGCGTGCCTGGACCTGGCGTTTCGCCGCCTCTCGCTCCCTGCCGTTTTCGCGTTCGTCCTGCCCGACAATGCGGCCTCGATCGCGGTACTGCGCCGTCTGGGCGCCCAGACGGACGGGACTGTCCAGTCCAGTGGCCTGCATTGCCTGCGCTACCGGTTTGGCCCCGCCCACACAGCCGCTGCGGAGCATATGGTCGACGACGGTTGTACGGACCTCCAGCTGATCCATGCGCTGGGCCCCGGTTCCCCGGATGACAAAGCCGCACTCCGCGATGGCCTGCCCGACCCCTTCGGGGTGAACGGGCTCGGCCCGGTGTGGGCTGACAAACAGCACACCCTCACGGCTGTCTCCGAAGGCCGATCGGTTGCTTCCGTGGGATGGCTGCTGCGGGACATGGCCTTCGACGGATCTCCGCGTCGCACCGCGGGGCTGGGCGGTGTGCTGGTGCACCCCGCCTATCGAGACCAGGGCATCGCCCGGACCGTGATCAGTGTGGCGGTCGAACACGCACGAGCAGCCGGTGCCGAGACGATGATTCTGCTCTGCCACCCGGACCTGGTCCCGCTCTACACGCAGCTGGGATGGAGCCGACTCTCCGTGCCCGTCACCTTCCAGCAGCCCGACAGCGCTCGGACCTTGCCAGTGACCACCATGATCCACGACCTAGTCGGCCTGCCTCATCCCACCGTCAGTGTGGACCTGCGGGGCCTGCCCTTCTGATGCGCTGCGCAGGATTCACTGTGTGATCAGGCTGCATCCAGCCGGTTCGGGATCCGCCAGACGCCGGACTTCCTGATGGTGACGTCGTGGTTGCGCTTGAGGTACATGGCGATCTTCTCGGGGCCGCAGTGGTAGTTCTGTCGCAGGTAGATGATCTTCCCGACGATCTCGACGTGCGTTGCGTTGAGGCTGTGCTCGGGCGCCTTGGAACGGGCCCGCAGGCCCTCGACTCCCTCGGCCTGATAGCGCCGGTACCAGGTGTAGTACGGGGCACCCGCCCCGGAAGCTGCGGTGCTCATTGATCACGACCGGATACGTGCCCTAGCACAACGGCCTCCACGGACCTCTGTGAGGAGCCTGTCCTGTAGCACCGAAGAGTGAGCCGTCTCACCGAAGTTTGGTCGCCGGGATTCCGTCTCATCAGATATTGAGTGCCGCGACCAGCCGGCCGGGGCTCGCCTTACGAGCCGACGATGGCGCGCAGGGCGGCCAGGTGCGCCTGGTAGGCGTCGCGGCCCCGGCTGGTGAGCCGAAGCCAGACGCGTTGGCGAGTGTCGCGGACGGCCTTGCGCTGCTCGACGTAGTCGGCGTCCATCAGCACGGTGACGTGCTTGCTCAGCACGGAGGCGGAGACATTGAGCTCTCGCTGGACGATGGCGAACTCGGCTTCGCCTGCGGTGTCGAGCAGGGCGCAGATGCGCAGCCGGTTGGGGGCGTGGATGGTGATGTCGAAGCCATCCATGGGGTCGGCGGGGTCGGGGCTCACGAGTTCTTCCGGTGCAGACGGATGAAGGTGAGGTGGAAGGCGATCGATACCGCGGCGCCTACGGCAGAGGCGGCGAACAGCCACACCGGCTCGCCGGTGGCGCGAAAAGCGATCACCGATCCCACCAGGAGCGCGGGCAATGCGACGGCCATCGGAACGGTGGCACGCTTGGGCAGCACGTCCAGGCGCAGTGCGACGCCCGTCTTCTTCTTCCAGGAGCTGGCCGCGGCGGCGAAGAGTGCCAGGTAAGTGGCGGTCATCACCGCCATGACGACAGCCCAGGCGACCTTGGGCAGCAGCCACTCGGAAGCCGCCACCAGGCCTCCGTAGACCGGCGGGATGGCAGCTATGTACAGCGTGAGCGCGGTGGTGAACCACAGCGGCCACGGGGTAGCGGACAGGGCGGTGGTAGAGGCGTGGATCTGCTCGGTGTCGGCCAGTGCGTCGCGAGCCTGCTGCGGTGTCGGTCGGATGACGTCCCCGTTGGTTTCCATGATGGAAAGACTAGTGGAGTGTTTCCAGTGCGGCAAGACTCAAATTTCCGCAATGGAAAGTCTGGTGCCGTCCTCGCACGGGTCACCGTGCGCCGTCGGGGCAAAGGGGTCTCGCCCTGCAGGCGGAGAAGCCTGCCCTGCTCTCGTGTACTTCGTCGCCCTCGCCTGGTCCGCCCAGAAGGCCGCCGGTCCCACCGAAGTCGGCCTCGTCATGGCCTCAGGGGCGTTACCACGAGCGTTACTCATGCTCGGCGGGGGCGTGGTGGCCGACCGGTTCGACCCCCGTCGGGTGATACTCGGCAGTGACGCACTGCGCTGCCTCGTCATCCTGGTCGTGGCTGCTGACATCGAGCTGACAGCGCCGCCCGTTCCTGCTCCCGCACCGGCACCGTTTCGAACAGCCCCCACTGCGGCACCCCCGCCGCAGGCCGGGCCCCGACCACGGCGAAGTCGGCAGCCGCGCACAGATGGCCGGCCAGGAGCGAAGTGACGGTTCCGTCCTCGGCAACCAGCCGTACGACAGAGCCGTCCATGGCCACCACCTGCCACATGCGGCCTTCGAAGACCACGTGCCCCCGACAGCGACCACAGGCCGTCCCGCAGCACGTCCCATCACGCCTCCCCGCCGGCGGCACCGGCACGGCCGGCCAATCCGGCCAGGGCCCGCTCGTGCAGAGGCCTGGACAGCGGCACGGTCAGGCGCCCGGACCACAGGGCGTGGAACACCGCCGGCCATACCGCGGCCGGATCACCTGCCGCGTGGACGCCTTCGATCAGCGGCCGCGGCTGCCTGAAGGCGCTCTCGACCGCGGTGATCCGTTCCGGCCCGCCGGCATTGCGCGGGTGCCGGTAGCCGGCCAGCCACCGCACATTGGCCGCCAGGACCCGGTCGACGGGTGCCAGCCGCCGGTACGTCCAGCCCACCTCCGCGCACACCGCACCCACCCAATGCGCGGTCAGGAGCGCCCGCTTTCCGCCCCCCGCCGGCGACCGCGGGGCAGTCGACCAGGAGTGCCGTTCCGTCGGTGTACCGGGCGAGGAGCTGCGGCACCCAGGACCGCACCATGCCCGTCTTGTCGCGCCACACCACACGTACCGGCCGCCCGGCCAGGCCGATGACCCTGGGGTCGCGATCGAGCAGCATCAGCTGGGACAGCATGGCCGCAGACCCGTGCACCACATGCCGCCCGGTGGTGGCCGACCACCACCAGCCAGGTGCCCACCGCTTCCCCGGGATCACGGGAAAAGCCGCGACCGGCGGCAGTTCCTCGAACGAGACGGATGCGGCGGCCTTCTGCCAGGGAAGCTGCTGCACACAGCCCGACACATCCTTGAACACTGACTCACAACCAGCCCCGGGCCGCCCGCTACGTCTGCGCGACTGCTCACAGCCGCAAGCCAAGTACGTGAACCATGCGCAGAAACACTGGTCGCCAAGGAGCGTCACGCGAACGAAGGGGCCACGTCCCAAGCGCGGGACACGGCCAGCACCTGTCTGCTACAGCCGGAGCGAGACCAGGGGAGACATCGCGGCAGCAAGGCTCCAGCAGCCCTCAAACCGCACCCGTGCCGCGGCGCGCTCCCACCGCTCCTGCTCCAGGCCGCCGGCCATGTCGAACACTGCCTCGAAGTCGGACAGCTCTGGTCCCGCCGGCACACGCGTGCGTTGATCAGCCATGACGGCCAGCCAAGTTGGTGAGAAAGCCGCAGATAGAGCGATACGGCCGGGATGCCACCCGTGCGAGTGCAGCCCCTGGCATCGTCGGGCGACGACTCAGCCGGTCGCGCCAGCGGGTTCGGACACCATTCGACCGGGCCGATGCCACGCTGCGGCAGCTCGCCCGCTATTGGGAGACGTTTAGGCAGAAGGACGACCCCGAGAAATCCGCGGCCGTCGCCGCGATCGAGGACGTCCTGAACGCGGGGCGCCAGGCCCGCATGGCTTCATCGGTGTAAGGCGAGAACGGTTGATGCCGAGTTCGGGCAACAGATGTTGATCAAGCGGGTCCACAATGTCGTCGAGTTCCCAGAACGCCGCCCCGGCGGCGTGTCGTGGTGTGACGAAGACCGATAGATGGCCCGAGAGCCCCGGCCAATCGAAGCTGCCTGTGCGCAAGTTGCGGCAGGCAGGTTGCCATCATGGCTTGAACCTCACGCGGCGTGAGGATGCATCGTGGCTGCATGACCTCTTCTGCAACCTGGAAAGTAGGCCGACTCGCGGAGGCCAGCGGACTGACCGTGCGCACGCTGCACCACTGGGACACCATCGGCCTGCTCAGCCCCTCACAGCGCACCACGGGAGGACACAGGGAATACACCGAGGACGACCTCGTTCGCCTCTATCAGGTGCTGGCGCTGCGTAGTCTGGCTGGCGCTGGATACCATCGCCGTCTGTCTCGATGCTGGTGTCGATCCGACACGGCTGGTCCGTGATCACTTGGCGGGTGTAGAGGCGTCCATAGCCGCGCTCGGTGTCCTGCGAGAGCGGCTCGTGCGACTCGGTGAGGAGCTGTCAGCTGACCAGGCTCCGGCGGCCACGGCTCTGCTAGATGCGCTGCAGGCGATCGGCGGCACCGGTCCGGAGAGCGAGCACACGCTGGGCCGCCACCTGGATGCCGACGAGATACAGGTCCTGCAGACTCGTGCCGCCGCCCTGGGGCCCGCGATGCGTTACCTGCTCGAAGTCGAGTGGCCCGAGTTGTACCGGAGAGCCGAAAGACTCCGTGGGGCAGGTACTCCTGCCACTGATCAGAAGGTCCGCCGGCTGGTGGCCCGCATGGATGAGCTCAGCGCGTTGTTCACCGGCGGCGATGCCGGTATCTCGGCCGGTGTGAGGGCTGCCTGGCACGACGATCCAGCCGCCATGTCGGGAGACCTCGGCGCTCCGGCCGACGACTGGCGAGAGCTGGCTGAGTACCTGGACCGCGCTCGCCACAGCCCCGCCTGACCCGAGCCCGATGTGGTCACCCCGTCGTCCTCATGTGCCCAAGGAGTCTGGTTATGAGCCGTCGAACCCGCGTGCGTATCGCCCTGACCGCAACGGTCCCCACTCTCATCGCCCTTCCCGTCATCTGCCTCTTGGCCGCGGTCGGCGCGGTGCCGTGGGCCCTTCTTCTTGCCCTGCCGGGGCGCTCGTGGTCCAGGCCGCTGTCAACTTCTCCCGCCTGAATCTGAGGCTGTCGAAGGCCCGCTCCGGCCGCCCGAACTCCGAGTGAGCAGATGTAGTCTCCCGCAGTTCGCCTCAACTGCCTTCGTTTAGAGCAGTTCAAGGGTTCTCAGCCCTCAGCCCCGGGACTGCTGTCCGGCTCGGGCACGGGTGGTGGCGAGGCGGTCGACGATGGCCGCGCAGAGGCGGGGGTCGGTGAAGGTCTTGGTCCAGCCGGAGAAGGACTCGTTGGAGGCGATGGCGACGCTGTTCTTCTCCTCGCGTTCGGTCAGCACCTGGAAAAGGAGTTCGGCGCCGCGCCGGTCGAGCTCCATGTGTTGGGTCGGGGACGGGACGCCGTGCTCCGTTTCCGGTGCCGGTTTTCCCGTCCCCGCCCGCCGAACCGGACGTGCCCGTTGGCCGGGCATCCGGCTCTCCACGTGATCCGCTGGATCAGGCGAGGTATTCGCTGACCTGGCCGACGAAGGCCACATCGTCGTGGTTCGTCCGGCGGAAGCGTGCTCCATCGGGATCGACCTCGTCGATGTTGTAAGGCGTGCTGATCTGCGCTCCACGAAACGTGTATCGCTGGACCTTCATCTTCGCCGGGTTGTAGAGGACGACTCCGCCCTCGGTGATGCGGTCCGCCCCGTAGTAGCGGCGCCGCAGCTGTTTCCAGGTTAGATGGGGGCGCTTGTAGCGGATCCAGAGAAGTAGCCTCCACCACGCGTACCAGCCGAGGTAGGAGAACGTTCTCTTGGATGCGCCGTAGCGGAAATAGGCAGCCCAGCCCCGAAGGACCGGGTTCACCGACCGCAGCACCTCCTCCAACGAGAGCGATGTCGTACTTCGCCCCGTCAGTTTCTTGATCTTGTGCATCACCGACGCCAAGGCGGGCTTGGACGGAATGGTGAGCACGACGCGACGACCGTCGCACCAGGGCCTTCGCTGGATGTGGAAGCCCAGGAAGACGAAGCCGTCGTCGATGTGGGTGATGTGGGTCTTCTCAACCGAGAGGGTCATCTTCAGCCTGCGGGCCAGCAGTTCACCAATCTCCGCCTTGAGCGTTTCGGCCTCGGACCTGGTGCCGTGCACCAGCACGACGAAGTCGTCGGCGTATCGCACCAGTCGGTAGTTCGGCAGTCCCTTGCGGCGTCGGGCTTGCCTCTGCCATCCGGGACTCATCTCGGTGTTCCAGATCCGCGAGAAATGCCGGTCCAGAACGGAGAGATAGATGTTGGCCAGCAGCGGTGAGGCGACTCCTCCTTGCGGAGTTCCCGTGAGGGTCTCCGCGAATCCACCGTGCAGCTCGACGACTCCGGCCCGCAGAAACGCGCTGACCAGCCGCAAGACCTTGCGGTCCTTGATGCGCTCGGCCACCAGGTCCATCAGGACGTGATGGTCGACGTTGTCGAAGCAAGCCTTGATATCGCCCTCGATGACCCAGTCGTAGGTCGACGGCTTGCGGGTGAGGCGGTGGATCTCGGCGATGGCATCCTGGGCTCGACGACCAGGCCGATACCCGTAACTGGACGGGTAGAAATCGGCCTCGAAAATCGGCTCCAGGACCAGCTTGAGGGCCATCTGCGCGACGCGGTCCCGCAGGGTCGGGATGCCCAGGTAACGGACCTTGCCGTTCTTCTTGGGAATCACCGCCTGCTTGACCGGCAGCGCAGTGAAGGACCCGTCCTTGAGCGAGGAGCGAAGCTCCTCCAGAAACGGGATCACTCCATGGCGTTCCTCGATGTGGTAGCGGGTGACCGCGTCCACGCCTGCTGTCCTGGCACCCCGGTTGCCGGACACCCGTTCCCAGGCCACTACCAAAGTGGCCCGGTCGCAGATCAAGTTGAATACATCATCGAACCGGCGTTCCGGCTCGTTCCTTGCCCATCGGTGCAGCTTGATCTGATGATCGAGTACCCGTCGCCCGGCCGTCATACTGCCCGGCCAAAGCGGCGGCGCGTCGTTGTTCAACAACGTTCCTCCCCGACAGCAGCCCCGCTGCTATCACGCTGTCGCCCTTCCCCATGTGACCGGCTTTCCCGGCCTCCGAGTACTACGGCGACTCCGCCACGATCTGGCTTCATCAGCGGGCATTGCGCCTGCCCGACGCCCGGCCGGCTGCCGGACGGGAAGGGCGATGCCAGATCGCTTCCCACGTTCACTGAGGATCTCTGTGACGACGTCGGTGCCCAGCTATACCCCGGCAGCATCGCCACGGACCGCACATCGCAGTCTTGGTCCGGGCCTCCCGAAACCCATGGGATAAAGGCGGCGGGAGAGGAGAGGCCATCGGATAGAGCACTCTCCAGCACTGCAAAGCGGCCCATCCACCAGGTTCGGCAGGCCGCTGACGACTCACGGGACGTCAACCACTGGTTCAGTTTCCTTGCACCCATTCCGTCTTCGCTTGCGGGCACGAACCGTCTGGTGGTGTCGGTCCGCCCCTACGTTGTCGAGGCTGCTTTCCGGCCTTGCCCCCAATCCGGGGTTCAGCCTGCCTCCAGCTTCAACCGGTCCCTGCGAGGACTGGCGGCGGGCCTCTCATCCCGCGAGATCCATCAGCGCCTCGTGGCGCACAGCCGAGTTCGTCTATGCAGAGAAGGCCGACGCGGCCTGTCAGTTACCTGCCTAACTTGATCTTTAACCTCGGCATTTCGTGACGGCTCGCCAGTTCAACGGGTGGGCCGTTTGGAATTGTCGGGCTGGTGATGGGCAGGCTGAGGGCCCGGCTGTCGCGTCGGGTGGGCGCCGGGTTCCACGGCTCCGGCGGGATGGTGCTGCTCGCAGGGACGGGAGAGTGCTGGTCAGCCAGCGTTCGCGAGGGTGTCGAGACGGGCCAGGGCTTCCGTGATCAGGTGGGTCCAGGGCCAGTGCTTCGCGAGGCGGAGGATGTGTCGTCGGCCGGTGGTGACGAGCTGGGCGGCGGTAGACGGGCCGGTACTCAGCCCCTCGGCTGGGTGACCTTCGGGGCGTTAGCAGTGGGCAAAGGCTGCGGGCATGGCCTTTCGCAGGACGGGGGCGGGACCTGGGAGCGTGGGAGAGGGCGGGTAGACGGTCCTGCCCTCCTTGATGGTCTCCACGACGGTGATGTCCTTGATCTTCCGCTCGGGGATCGTGAGCGGGTTGTGGCTGAGGATCACGAAGTCGGCGAGCTTGCCGACCTCGATGCTGCCCTTGGTGTCCTCTTCGAAGTACTGGCGGGCGGCGTTGATGGTGATGGACTTCACCGCGTCCAGGGCCGACACGCACTGGTCCGGGCCCAGGACGCTTCCTGAGGTGCGGGTGACACGGGTGACCTGGCTGGACAGGATGGCGATCGAGTTGGGCAGGGCGACGGGGGCGTCGTGGTGTGAGGTGTAGGCCATGCCGCGATCCACGGCCCACCGGGCCGGCGAGATGTCGACAGCGCGTTCGGGGCCGAGCACGGTCTTGCGGTACCAGTCGCCCCAGTAGTAGGTGTGCATGGAGAAGAACGACGGGATGATCCCGAGTTCCCGAAACACCTCGATCTGGTCCTCGCGGGCCGTCTGGCAGTGGATCGCCGTCGTACGCCGGTCCTGTCCGGCTTCTTTGGTGGCCGTGCGTACGCACTGGATGAGCTGGTCGATGGCGGCGTCGCCGTTCACATGCGCGATGACTTGCCAATTGTTGGCGAAACCCGCCTGGACCTGCGCCAGGGCGTCCTTGTCCGACAGGGCCGCATAGCCGCGGTACTTCTCATCCTTGCCGTCGGGCGGGGTGAGGTAGGGCTCGGTGAGCCAGGCGGTGCGCCCCTGGGGCGAGCCGTCCAGAATCAGCTTCACCCCGGCCGCGCGCAGGCCCTTGCTGTACTTTCGGCTGGCCAGGACCGTCTCAGGAGATTTCATGGCCTGGTCGGCCTTGACGTAGACGACCACGTCGGTGGGCAGGCCGGCGGGGTAGGCGTCAGCGACCTGTCGCATGAGGCCCAGGACCTCCAGGCTCGCTGCCCCCTCCTGCACGGTTGTGAAACCGAAGCTCGCCGCGGACAGGAGGCCCATGGGCAGGAACTGCGCGCTGTCGATGGGGTCCATCCCGGCGATGGCCAGGTCGGCAGCGGGGTTGAACGCGGTCTCTTCCAGCACCCCGTTCGGCTCTCCGTACGGGGGCCCGGTTTCCGTCCCGCGCTCCAGCCTCCGCCGGATCACCCCGCCCTCCGGGTCCGGTGTCATGGCGGTGTACTTGAGCCGTTCCAGCCCCAGGCTGTTGACCGCTCCCAGATGGAAGGACTGGTGGATCGCCAGCACGGGCTTCTCGGTGGACACCGCGTCCAGGTCGTCGCGGGTGGGGTGCTTGCCCTCGGCGAGCATGGAGTCGTCGTAACCGAAACCGATGATCCAGTCCGAGCGTTCCCCCACCTCACTCTCGGCGAACTCGCGCAGCTTGTTCTGGAGGGACGCGATGTCGGTGACGTCGCCGTCGGGAGCGGCCAGGAGATTGGCGATCGTGGCTTGCAGGCCGGTACCGGTGACGTGGCCGTGCGCATCGATGAAGCCCGGCAGCAAAGCCTGGTCGGGCAGCAGGGCGTGCATCCGTGTGTCCGGCCCCCGCCACTCGGCCTGCGCTTGGGCCAGGCTGCCGACGAAGACGATCCGGCCGTCCTTGACCGCCACTGCCTCGGGCGCTGCCGACTTGTCGTCGGTGACCGTCACGATGGAACCGCCGGAGAAGATGATGTCGGCATCTCCAGACCGCGTTCCCGGCGAGATTTCCTGGGACATCACACACCACCTGTTCTCCCGTGAATGATCAACCTTCGTTACGAAGGGTAATCAACTGCATGCAAAACATGACGGACCGACGCCGCCAGTAGCAGGATGAAGTCGCATCGCCGCGCCCCGGGCGCTACCTGAGCTACTCGTTGACAGAGCCGCGAACCCGACCCGTGAGACGACCGTCGCGAGGTGGGGTATCAGGCGGATCAGGTCATCTGAGACTTGCGCCATGGCCTTGGTCACGAGAACGGGTTCTGGCTCAACTTCTGTGGAACGGTGCAGTGCGCGCTCGTATCGGCGCCAGACCAACCTGCCGGTTCCCCGCGTTCGGTAGCCCGATTCGCCGAGCGTCGGCCCGTCACCACAGAAGTTGAGCCAGAGTCAGAGCCCGAGAACGGGCAGCACCTGTTCACCACTTCGGGAGGCGCCGCGCTCGGCGGTTGTTCGATTCTCAGGGCCGTGGGAGTGGGTGCCCGGCGTGGTTCGGTGACGACGTGGAAGGTCCTCAGCGGCGAGTTCAGGGGCATTGTGATCGGCGGGCGGGCAGATCACTCGACTACTTTCAGTAGTCATCGCCTCAGGGCTCCGAGCCCCCGGTCAGAGGGAGATGCGATGTCAACGAGGACGGAAGCGGACCGGTGGGAGTCGGTCGGCCCCTACAGTTCGGCTGCGACGGTGGAGTGCCTGTCCGGGCCCGACGGGGATCGCCTGATCCTGGCTTCCTCCCCCGCCACCGCAGGTGGCTTCTGGAGTGAGAACAGCGGCGACACCTGGCAGCCCGTCAAGCCGCCCACCCGCTACCCGGTGGGCACCTGTCTCGTCGGAAGCCACGCGAACCCGCGGCGGTGGTGGCTGTCCACCGCCGCCCTGCCCGGGGCGCACGAGAGCGGCATCTTCCGCACCGACGACAAGGGCGCGTCCTGGGAGCGGCTCGACGTCGAAGTGCCGGAGGGCGTCGAGTCGATCTCCGCGCACAGGGAGGGGCAGGTCCTGGTGGCCCTCACGGCGACCGGCGACACGTACGTGAGCCGGGACGGAGGCGACACCTGGAAGGCCGAGGACCTCATGGCGGGTCGTGCCGTCTCCAAGCTCGCCTTCCTGGGAGACGACCTCATCTTCCAGGCCCAGCGGGATGACAGGGCTCTCTACGCCGTCCGCGATGCCGCCGGTGAGCCACAGTCCCCTGCGCTCCTTGAGTTCCTGAAGGACGGACAGACCCTGTTCTCGTGGGACGGAGCCGGCCACACGATCGGGGCGGTCGCCCTGGGCCCCGGAGGCGGACTGGTTATCAGCCGGGACGCCGGCGACACGTGGGCCGATCCCCAGCAGGATCTTTACGGAGGCACCGCGGTGGTGAGCACCTCCAGGGAGGGTGACCAGATCCTGCACCAGTCCGACCACGTCACCCAGCTCGACACCGGTGACGGCTCCTTCCACAAGGTCCAGCGGCCGGCGGACACCGTGGCCGACTTCTGCCCTCTGCCCGAGGGTGGCTGGCTCGCCGCCGATTCTGTCCACGGCCTCTACTCCACGACGGACTGGAGGAACTTCAAACGCGTCGGCGTTCCAGCGTCCGTCGTCACGGCGCTGGCCGCTGCCGAGGGAGCCGTCCTGGCAGGGACCGAGGCGGGCGTGCTCCGTGCCCCCGTGCCTGTCGCCGGGCCCGACTGGGAGTCACCCGGTGGGCTGTTCGCCAGCGGGAACCACGTCGTCGACCTGGACGTATGGGCGGACGACCGGTCGTTGGTGTGGCGGACCCGGAGGATCGGCCTGAAGTGCGCGGCCGAGCGCAGCCTGGACGCGGGCCTGACGTGGCAGGAGCGGGGATCGTGGCCGGAAGCCATCTTCGCCGTCCACATCCACCCGCAGGACCCGGACCGCGTCATGCACAGCTTCGGCTACGTGCACGACGGTGCGGAGGTCCTCGGGGTACGGACGACGAACGACGGTGGTGTCTCCTGGGTGGAGCACGGCCACGGCCGCTACTACCTCGATCTCGTGGCCGACCCGGGCAACCCCGACGGCGTCTGGATGGCCTCCTCCACCAACGGCCTCTACTACTCGGGTGACTTCGGCGAGACCTGGGAGGCCAAGACCGCCGACGAAGCCAGCGCCGTTCACTTCGCAGGCAGTCGCTTGCTGATCGGGGGCGAAGCCATCCGCTACAGCGACGACGGCGGCACCACGTTCCATGCCGCGCGCATCGAGGACGCTGATGATCCCCTGCGCGTCGTCGCGTTCGCCCAGCACGACGGCGTCCTGTTCGCCGCCACGGCCAGTGTGTGGTACCAGGGGGACCCGGCGGGGATCACAGTCGGCCGAGGCGTCCTGCGCTCCCGCGACAACGGCCGGACGTGGCACGACGCCTCCGGCGGCCTGCCCCTCCTCGACGTGCGCGCCCTGGCGATCGATCCCGCGGAGCCGTGCTTGTACGCCGGCCTGCGCGGCGGCAGCGTGCACCGGCTGGCCCTGTAGCGGCAGCACTGTCGGCGCATAGGGTTTCCCTACCCTCGTTCCTCGAACGGTACGGAAACCCGGCCACACCCATGACGGTGCAGCATCTCGTGCCGCCCCAGCAGTTCGATTTCTGCCAGCTCACCAGGTGCCTCCCGAAGTAGTGAACAGGTGCTGTCCGTTCTCGGGTTCTGGCTCAACTTCTGTGGAACGGTGCCGTGCGCGCTCGTATCGGCGCCGGACCAACCTGCCGGTTCCCCGCGTTCGGTAGCCCGATGCGCCGAGCGTCGGCCCGTCACCACAGAAGTTGAGCCAGAGCCCGTTCTCGTGAACAAGGCCAGCGGGGGAGCCCATGAGGGCGGACAGGGTGTTCAGATCAGGCGTGGAGTTGGACGGGGTAGCCCATGTCGTCGATGCCTCGGAGCACGCTGATGGCGAGCATGACCGCAGTTGCGGCGTTGACCGGGGTGTACTGCGTGATCGCGGCTGCGCGAGCCGTGGCGTGCCGGTTGAAGTGCTCAGGGACCGGGGCTGGCGGCCAGAACGGCTCCAGCGCCGTCGGGAACGGTTGCGGATTGTGGGGTCGTCGTCCTTCACGGCCGGGAGGTTCTCCAGGAGCTTGGCTAGCCCGGCCACTGGCCGTTGGGCCTGAGCCAGCCGGGGGTGGCGAAGGACAGGCCGCGGATGAGGGTGTCCCCCACGTCGGCAGCCAGGGCCTGTGTCGTCGCCCAGTCTTTCTGAGTGTTGCTGTGGCTACGAGCAGGGGCTTCTCAGTTTTGTGAGTCGTCTTCGTGGTGGCCGGGACGCTCGGAGTGTGGGGCTGAGCGCGGCGGTGGCTTCTGACCTGCGTGTATGTGGTGTGTGCAGGTTGATCGGGCGCAGTGCAGTTTTCCTGGGTCGCTACTTGAGGTGTCGGTGGTGTCAGGGGTCCTGAGGCCTTGCCTCTGGGACTGCGGTGTGGCGGCTAGAACCCGGGGCCAGGGTCGCCGCCGCGGTGTTGGCAATCGGTCGCGGCGTCGAGCCAGTCGTCTGCTGGTTCGATGGCTTGCTCGCGCTCAGGTCCGGAGTCGACCTTTCCGTCGGCGGGGCGGGCTTCGTCGGCGATGTCGCGGGCCCGCTGGCACGGATCTGATGATGGGCTGGACAGCTCAGCGAGACCGCCGATGACGCTGAACGAGAGGGCGATGACCGCCGCCGCGGCCATCATCAGGCCTGTGCTCCGGTCCTGTATGAGGCGCCGCAAGTGGCGCTGCCAGCGGAAGTACGGGATGCGGTCACGGCTGTTCACAGTGCTCCCCGTCGAAATGGCTGAGGCATGGATTCTGCCGAAAGTACCTGCTGAATCGGACGTCAGGCGGCGTCCGGGTTGGTGAGATTCTCTTTGGTGAGGGTGACGCGGGTGGCTTTGCCGGCTTTGCTGGCGGTGGTGGTGGGTGGCAGGACGCGGACGTGGATGAAGTAGACGCGGACCCCGGAGATTTCGGTGTACGAAGGCCATGTGCCGGGGGTGCCGTCGGTGGGCAGTTCGAGGAGTTTGTCGGTGATGTTGTAGATGACGAGGTAGGCGGTGTGCTGCCCGTAGTCGTGGGCGTACTTGATGATCTGGTGCACGCCTTTGACGAGGTAGCTCTTGCCGCGGCCCTGTCCGTCGAAGATCTTGCCGTCGCAGACCAGGGGGTCGCGGCCGTCGAGGTCGCCGATGAGGTCGGCTTCGCCGGAGGCTGAGCGTGGTTTGGCGTGGGTGATGTGGTCGCCCTCGAGGAAGAGGAAGCGCTGCAGGTCGAGGTTGTAGACCTCTTCGCCGTTGGCGCGGTCGGCTTCGAAGCGCGCGTACAGCTCCTGGCGGTCGAACCATTCGATGCGGGTCCGGTAGCGCTCGAGGGTGTGCAGGATGCTGCTCTCGGCGCCGACGCGTTCGCTGAGGAAGTCGAACAGGGGCTGCAGGATGTCTTCGGTGAACTCCCGCCAACTGTCTTGGGGGCGCCCGCTGATGCTGTAGCCGATAGCGGTCTGCCACCCGATCTCGGGATTGTCCGCTTCCTGGTCAGCAATGTCCTGCATCAGTTCCCAGATGAGGGTGGCTCGCCCTTGTTCGGTTCGGCTGGGCCAGACGAACCGGCCGCTGCGGGTCAGGCCGGTGCGGAACCGTTCCCGGTCGAGGCCTGGTTCTGCTTGGGACGCCTCTTCGAGGAGGCCTGTGAGGGCGGGTTGGCTGTTGATCCAGGTGACGGCGAGGTGGACTTCGTGGCCGGCGCTGGAGAAGGGGGCGGTCATGAGTTTGCGGAGGCGTTCGCGTACGGAGACTTGGAGTCGCTGCTGGTACTTCACCGGAAGAGGCCTTTCAGAGCTTGTGCGACCTGCTGCTGGACGGCGTCGCCGGCGTTCTGCGCGCTGCCGGTCTCATCGACCAGCCAGACCTGGGTGTAGCAGCAGGGGCAGGTCACGGCGGTCTGGGCCACGACCTCCGAGTAGCGGACCCACATCAGGTAGCCGCAGGCAGGGCAGGCCGTCTCGAGGTCCGCGCTGAGGAACTGTGTCGCGAGGGATTCGCCCATGGCGGGATTGTTCCGCATGGGTCTGACAGTGGCGGTGTTGTCGGTTCTATCCGGGGTGGATGCCGATGGTGGTGAGGAGGTGTTGCTGCTGGGGGTGGAGGGTGGTCCAGCGGGTGCGTTGCCTGTCGGTCCATCGCTGGAGGGCGGGGGAGTATGGCTGGCCGGTGTGGTGGTGCGACTTGGCTTGTTGGTAGGTGCGTTGCCAGATGCTGGGCCAGGGTGGGTTCCACCAGGGGTCGAGGGTGTCGAGTGCGTGGTTGGTGGTGGGGGAGAGGCGGCCTTGGCGGGCTGCGCGGCGTTTTTGTACGAGCCAGTCGCCCAGGGTGAAACCGTCGTGGCGGGTGTCTTTGGTGCAGGAGAGGTGGCCGTTCAGGGCGGCGTAGGCGCGGGCGTGGGCGAGGCCTGGGCTTATGGGGTAGACGCGGCTGGTCCGGCGGCGTGCGGCGGCTTCGGGGGTGATGTCCAGGTCGGTCAGGAGTTGTTGCTGTTGGGGGCGTAGGTGGGGCCAGGCGGCGTGTTGTGCTCTGATCCAGGTGCGTACGTCGGCCGGGACACCGTGGGGGCGGGTTTGTGTGGTGCGGGCGCGGGTGCAGGCGCGCTGCCAGGCCAAATCCCAGGGCGGGTTCCACCACGGGTCGATCGCGGTCAGGGCCTGGTGGCGGGCGCTGGGGGTGGTCTCGCGTCGGGCCTGTTGGCGTTGGTCGTTGAGCCAGCGGTGCCGAGGGGGAAGCCGTCGTGGACGGTGGAGTAGGCCACGGCCAGGGTGTGGTGGGTGTCGGCGTAGGCGCGGGCGTGGGCGAGGGCGGTCTCGGCGTAGGGGTTGAGGGGCCGGGTGCGGGCGCTGTCGCGGGTCAGACCGATGTCGGCTAGGAGGCGCTGCTGGTCGGGGTGGAGGTCGTCGTAGTGGTTGCGTTGTGCGCGTAGCCAGGTGCGTTGGTCGGGGGCGAAGCTGCGGAAGTGGTGGTCGGCGTCGAGCCGGTGGCCGGCCTTGATCTGGTCGTGGATCTGCTGCCAGGCGCGCTGGCACGCCAGGCTCCAGGGCGGGCACCACCAGGGATCGACCGCCGACAGGGCCTTCGTCGGGGCGGATGGAGGTGTGCCGCGGTGGGCGTGGTCGCGGGCGTGCTGGCGTTGCCGGCGCAGCCACCGCCCGAGCTGGAAGCCGTCGTGGACGGTGTCGACTGCGGCGGCGAGGGTGCCGTGGACGGCGTGGTAGGAGCGTGCGTAGCCCAGGGCGGTGGCGAAGTCGGCCTCGCTTTCGGCGGGCCGGGCGGCGGCACTTCGGGCCTGGTCCGCGGTGATTCCGATGCAGGCGAGCAGGCCGTGTTGATCGGGCAGGAGCGTGTCGTACTGGGCGCACTGGGTGGTCAGCCACGTGGCGAGCGCGCTGCTGGTGCCGGGGAATCCGGCGGCGGGATCCAGGACGTGGCCGTCTTGGACGTGGGTGCGTGCCTGGTGCCAGGAGCGCTGCCATTCCAGCGTCCAGGGCGGGTTCCACCAGGGGTCGATCGCCGACAGGGCCAGCGCGCGAGGCGTGGGGACATGTGGCGTAGCTGACGTGGTTGCTTATTGATCTTGGTTGTGGCCTGGTGTTGCTCAGCTGTGCTGAGCGGTGGGTCTGTTCCGTGGGTGGGGTTTCACGCGGAGTCGAGTGTCTGGCGCCGGGGGATTCGTGGGCTGAGCTGGCTGTTTGGTGCTGCGCAGTGAGCTGAGTGGGGCAGCAGTTCTTGCTCAGTGTGGTTGGCGCGCCTATAGGTACCGGTGCCGGCCGGTCTTGTGAGGGCTGGGGCGGCAAGGGGTGTGGGCCGTTCAGCGGGTGGTGAGGCGTTGCCAGAGCAGGTCGTGGTCGGCGGGTGCGAGGCGGGGCAGTTGGAGGCGGCCGGCGAGGTGGTGGAGGAAGGCGGTCTGCTGGGTGCGTGTCAGGGGGTGTGGGGGCAGGCGGTCGAGGGTTGTGGCGAGGGTGAGGGTCTCGGGGTAGGTGATCAGGTTCCGGCAGGTCAAGGTGAGGGAGGCCGGGCCTGGGGTGAGGTGGGGGTTGGCGGCGCGGAGCCGGTGTAGGCGTGTGTGCCAGCGGGTGTGGAGGTGCTGGTGGTGGTCGTACCAGCGCGTGGTGATCGTTGTTGACCAGCTCAGAGACGCCGCGGTGGGCGGGCGGCGGGTGGTGAGGCGGGAATGGGTGAGTTCGGGGGCGGAGCGGATGTCGAGGGGGGTGCGCTGTCTGGGGTCGCTGGCGGCCTGTTGGTGGCGGGTGCAGATGAGGGCCCGGGGCAGGTCGGGTGCCGGGTGGATCCAGGCGGGGACGGCTTGATGGGGGCTGCGGCGGATGATGCAGGCGGTGCACACGGGCAGCGGCTGCATCGCGGGCTGGACGGGCTGCCAGCGGGCGGTGGCGGCGTGGGCTGTGCCGATGGCGGCGGGCGGGGGCTGGCGGGGCAGTGCGCGGGAGAGGTGTGCGGGCGGGATGCGGGTGAAGTCGGACAGGCGGCGGGTGGCTTCGTTGCTGAGGTGGATGTCGGTGGCGGGCGGGGCCGCGGGGGTGCCGGTGGTGGTGATGTGCAGGCCGTCGACCAGTTAGGCGGCACTCAGGTGGTAGGCGGCGGCGAGGCGGGTGAGGTAGGAGGCGGTGGCCTCGCGGGGCAGTGGCCGTACGTGCAGTGCGCCGGGCGGGGTGGGCCACATGGCGTTGGCTCGTACCGCGGGGCGGCTCGCGGTGTGGGCGGTCACCGGCTGCCGGGCCGGGCGCGGCGTCCGGGGGTGCGGGGCCGGTAGTGCTCCTCGGCGAGGTGGTCCAGCGTAATTCCGTCCAGCAGCGTCTTGGTGATGCGTTCTTGGCCATTCAGGATGGCTTCGATGGCGGCTTGGCGGATCAGGCGGGCCAGGCTGCCGATCCGTCCGGCTGTCCGTTCGTGCAGGTAGGGCGCCAGCCGGGGCAGGCTGCCCGGCCGGTGCGCGCTCAGGTCGAGGGCCGCTTCCAGGGCGGTGATCAGTTCGCGGAACGGTTCCCGGTCGCCGGCGCGGGCGGGTAGCGCTCCGCAGTCGATCAGGGAGGCGCGTCCGGCCAGTTGCGCCCCGCGCACCCCGGTGAACACGGCGCTGGCGGTGACGTCGATGCCGGCGTAGACGAACGTCGCGGGCACGCGTTCGGTGAGGTCTTTGAGCCAGTCGGCGGCCTCCGCGCCGGTGGACGTGCGGGGGTTGAGCCGGTGGATCTCGTCGATGAGCACCAGCTTGACCCCGGCCGCGGTGTAGGTGTGGCAGACGGCGGTGGTGATCTGTGCGGTGGTCATGCGCGTGGTGATGGGGATGCCGAGAAAGCGGGCGAACTCCCCGGCCAGCGTCTTGGCTGTGGCGCCCGGCGGCACCAGCACATACGCGACGGGCACGCTGTCGTCGCTCGGGGCGGCGCGGCGGGTGTGGGCGAGGTGGCAGGTGCGGCCAACCTCGAGCAGCGCGGTCGTTTTGCCGGTGGTGGCCGGGCCGGTGACGATCAGGGACGGACGTGCGGTGACGCTCTGGTGGCGGCCGAGGATCATCAGGGTGCGCACACTGCGTGAGAGGTTCTCGATGGCCGGGGTGCGCACGGTGACGAACTGTGAGTGGTAGGCCAGACGTTCCTCCAGCGAGCGCGGTGTCTGGCCCGGCTGCGGCGGCGTGGGCGGTGCGGCGTGGGCGAACCGGGCGAAGGCGTCGAAGGTGGTGACTGCCTGTGCGGACGTCTCCTCGACGGGGGGCGTGGTGTCGGGTTTGGTCACCAGTGCTCGGCCTCCTCGAAGGCGTCGTACAGCGCGAATCGGGCCGGCGGCGGGGGCTCTTCGCCACCGGCTCGGCTGTCGTCATCGTCATGGGTGCGGGCGTCGCCGGCGTCGAGACTATGCGCGGCGGCCTCGACGGGATGCTGAGCCGGCAGTGTCCCGGCCGGGGAGCTTGCCGTCCCGGACGGGGTGTCAGCCGCGGGGCTGCCGGGCAGGGGGCGGCTGCGGCGCAGGACCTGGTCGGCGGCCTCAGCGAGGGCGGCTTCGTGCTTCTCGCGGCCGGCGCGCCGGTTGAGGGCTGCGCGGAGGTGGCGCCAGGTGGTCTCGCTCATCGGGGCGTGGACGTGTTCGCGGTGGATCCACGGGATCTCGTGCAGGTGTCCGTCGGGCAGCCGGATGTAGATCTGGCGTACGTCGTGGGGGTTGTAGTGGATCTCCCATTTGCCGCCTCGGCCGGCGGCCGGGGAGGGCTGGCCGCGGTGCTCGTTGAGCAGGGTGTGGTCGTAGGTGCGGTGGTTGATGCGGATGCCGCGGCCGGTGACGGGATGGAAGCGCACCGGCAGCAGTTCCACGTAGTCGGCACCGGTCAGGGGCAGCGGCACGTATCCGCACGCGCCCAGCAGCGCACCCCACATCTCGTTCGGGGCCAGCGCCGCTTTGGGCAGTACCGGGTGGCGCAGCCCGTCGTGGGGGCGGTGCTGCCAGCATGCGGTGATCCATTCGTCCAGCAGCTCCTGCAGCTGGGCCACGGTGAAGCGTGCTTCGCCCTGGACTGTCTCGCCGCGTGCGAGGACGTGGGGGCCGGTGTATCCGGCGACGTGCTGCGCGAAGAGCGTGTTGATGCTGCCGAAGGTCCGTTCGACGGCGCCCTTGGCGGCCGGGGAGCGGGGCGGTGCGGGCTGCACGCTGACGCCGAGGGTTTCGCAGGCGGCCAGGAAAGCGGTGGAGACGAAGATGGCCCCGCGGTCGATGACGATCGTCTCCGGTACCACCACCGGCCGGGCCGCCGCCGACTGAAGCCGCTCGTCCAGGGTGAGCAGCCGGTCGTAGGGGACGGCGGCGTGGGCCAGACGCAGCTGTTCGCCCCAGCCGGGCCGCACCGGGTGCGGTACGGCCATCTCGGCCAGCAGCAGGGCGGCGTCCACGGCCTTGGTGCCCTCCTCGCGCAGCACGGCCGCCACCACCGAGCGGGTCGCTATCTCGAGAGCGATGGTGAGTTCCGGACGCAGCGGCTTGCCGTCCTCACTGATGGCCATCACATCGAGGCGGGTGGTGTCGATCTGCACCAGCTCGCCCGGGCGCAGGGCCACCGTGGGTGTGAAGGGCCGTACCGGCGCGGTGGCGGTGCGGGCCGGGCGGCCGGGATGCTCCAGCGGGTCGGCCAGTACCCGCGCCAGCCGGTTGAACGTCGACGGCGGTGGCAGTGCCACCGTGCCCGGCCCGGGGGTGTCGGCCAGGATCTGCCCGGTCAGCTCCCGCAGCCCCTTCAGCGTGCCTTTGGAGCGGCCGCGCTGGCGGCGCAGTGCCTCCAGGATCGCGGCCACCACCCGTTCGTCGGCCTGCCCGGTCGCACTGGACGGTTTGCGGCGCGGGATAAGACCCCACAACCCTTGGTCGTGGTAGCGGGAGCGCATGCGGCGCACGGTGGCCCGGCTGACCCGCGGCCAGCCCAGTCTGGTGAGTTCGTCGGCCTTGGCCTGCTCCCGCTCGGCCATCGATGTGCGCTGCGGGTCGTACTCGGGCCGCGGCATCCCGACACTGCCCGGGCCGTCGGGCAGTCCGGTCTCGATCTCGCGGATGTGCCGCTGCCAGGCAAGAGCCCGCTCCCGCTCCCGGGCGGGCACCGACTCCATAAGCCCCCACGGCTGCACACCGGTAGCGGGGGAGCCCATCACCGTGAATTCGGGGTCGGCGAACAGGAACGAGGCCAGGACCGACGCTGTCTGCCCGTCTTCGTCGACCAGCGTCACCGACGCACCGGCCACGGCGGCCACCTGCCAGGTACCGCCCTGGAATGTCACATACGCTCCCAGCTTCACCTGCCTGCTGCTCGCAGCGGCCACGGGGCGGCCCGGACGGCCGGGTGCGCTCACCACTGCTCGGCCTCCGCCTGCGCGTCCCACACTCCGAAGGCGCCCGCTCGCCCGGGCCCGTCCGGGGCCGGTGCCACGGCGCCGCCGCCCGGTGCCGGCTTGTCCACCGTGCCCTGGCCCGGCACCAGCACCGGCACACCGGCCTCCTGCTGAAGGCCGCCGTCCGGTCGTGCCGGATGCCCGGGCGGGCCGCTCCGGCCGGCGAAGGTCTGCCCGGCGCGCCGCCGCACGGCGTCGTCGAACGGGCGCAAGGCGTGTGCGTGTTCGGTCCAGGGGATCTCGTGGAGGAGACCGTCGGGCAGCCGGATGTAGACCTGCCGTATGTCGTAGGGGTGGTGGTGGACTTCCCACCGGCCGTCGTCCGTGGTGGGGCAAGCCCGGCCGCGGTGCTCATCGAGGCACTCGTGGTCGTAGCGGCGCCGGCCCAGGCGGATCCCGGATTCGGTGACCGCCTGGTGCTGTACCGGCAGCAGCTCGGCGAAGTGCTGCCCGGTCAGCGGCAGAGGTACCGACCCCGCGGCGCCCAGCAGTACCCGCCACATCTCGTTGGGGGTCAGGGCCGCCTTGGACAGCAGCGGGTGCCGCAAGGCCTGTTGGGGGCGGTTGTGCCAGCGGGCGGTGATCCACTCGTCCAGCACATCCTGCAGGTGCACCAGACTGAAGAACACCTCTGATCCTGCCTGCCGAGCCATGCTGTCCTGAGGGTGCACGGCAGACCCGGTGACAGCGGCCAGGGAGGCGGCGTGCCGTGTGAACAGAGCGGCGAGAGCCTTCACCGTGTCCCCGGCAACACTGCGCACGCCGCCCTGCCGTGAGGGGACGGATTCCAGACTCACACCGAGGCTTTCGCACACCGTGAGGAACCAGGAAGTGACGGCGGCCGCCGCCGGGTTGAGGACCAGCGTCTCGGGCACGGCCGCCGGTCGCGCCGCCGCTGCCTCGATGCGCGCGTCCAGGGGCATCAGCCGCTTGGGCAGCCCTTCGTGCGCTGTTTGAAGCATCTCCTGCCATCTGGGGCGCACCGCGAGAGGGACGGCCATCTCGGCCAGCAGCACCGACAGTTCGACCGGCGCTGCTTGCTGCGGATGGAGCACGGCGGCCAGCACGCAGCCTGTGGCCCCGTCCAGCGCGCAGGTGACCGCCACCGCCACCGCACGGCCGTCCTCGCCCACCACCTCGATGCCCAGGCGGGCGGTGGCGACATGGACCCGCTCGGCGGGCCGCAGTGCAGGCGGTGGGCCGCCTGCCCGGTCTGGGCCGGTGGCGGTGCGCGCCGGGCTGCCGGGCGGCTCGGCCGGATCCGCCAGCACCCTCACCAGCCGGTACAGCGACGACCGGGCCGGCAGCCGCACCCGGCCCTTGCCATGGGTCTCCGTCACGATCTGTTCGGCCAGGTCGATGACCTGCTTCACGCTGGTTGCCCGGCGGCTGCGACGTCGGCGCAGCGCCTCCAACACGGCGGCCACCACCCGCTCGTCCGTACGCCCGGTGGGGGAGGGGACGCGCAGGGACCGCTTGTCCACCAGCCCCACCATTCCCTGGCGCTGGTAGGCCAGCCGCATCCGCTGCACCGTGGGCCGGCTGACCTTCGTCCAGCCCAGTCCCACAAGCTCTTTCGCCTTGGCGTGCTCCCGCTCGGCGAGCGTGAAGGCTTGCGGGTCGTACTCAGGCCGCGGTACCCCGCCGCTGCCGGGGCCGTCGGGCAGGCCGGTCTCCACCTCCCGGATGTGCCGCAGCCAGGCCATCGCCCGCTCCCGGGCCGGCAGCGGCAGCGCCGCCCACACGGCGGCGGCCGGAACCTGCAAGGCGGCCTGGCCGACGACCTCGAAGCCGTGAGCGGCCACCAAGCGGGCGGCCAGCACGCACCCGGTGGCTCCGTCGTCGGCGGCCAGATACACCCGCCCGTCGACCAGACCGGTCACCTGCCAGATGCGGGCCTCGAACCTGACCTGAGCGCCCACCTCAACACACCGCCCGCCGGGGGCGGCTACCTTGTGCCTGCTCACCTGCCGTGCTGCTCCTGCTCCCCGTCGCCTGTGGCCGGGCCGGGCGCAACCAGAGTGTGCTCGCCCAGCGGCCGTGTCAGGTCTGCGGTCAGCCGGCCGCTCCACAGCGCGTGATAGAGCACCGGCAGCGCGGTGAGGACCTCGCCCGCCGCCGCGGCCCCGGCCATCAGCGGCCGCGGGCTGGTGAACGCCGCCAGCACCGCCTGCTCAAGTCCGCCGGCGTCGCGGTGGCGCGGATGGCGGTAGCCGGCCAGCCACCGCACATTGCCCGCCACCACCGAATCCGGCGGCACCAGGCGCCGGTAGGTGAACCCCACCGCCGCACACGCCGCGGCAAGCACCGCGGCCGCGCGCTCGGCACGGCCTGCGGCGGGCGCCGCTGTGGCGGGGCAGTCGGCGAGCAGGGCGCGGCCGTCGGCGTAGCGGGCGAACAGCTGGGGCACCCACGTCAGCGTTCGCCCGCTGTCCGGATCCCGCCAGATCAGCCGCACCGGCCGCGCCGACAAACCCACTACCTGCGGTTCGCGGTCCAGGACCATCAGCTGCATGCACATCGCCTGCGAACCGTGCATCACATGCCGCCCGGTCGTGGGCGACCACCACCAGCCCGGCCCCCACCGCCGTCCCGGCACCACCGGGAACGCCGCCACCGGCCCCAGCTGCTCGAACCGCACCGCCACGGCCGCCTCCACCCAGCGGCGCTGCACCAGCATGCCCTCCGGCCCGGCGAACTCAGCCTCCACCGCGCCCGGTTCCGGCACCCGGCAGGCGCCGGACGCGACAGCGGGCAAGCCGGCCTGTGCGCCGTCCTGGCTGCTGTCGATGATCACGAACTCCACATAACGCCATGCCTGTCCTGCCGCGCAGGCGAACCGGCCGGTAACCCACAATCGCGTCAACTGCATTGCCTGGCAAGCCTGTTGGGCTGCACGCGGGGGCCAGGGTGCCACCCGGGCTCGCCGGTGTCAGTGCGCACTCCTGCACTTCTTCGGCTTCCGGGCCGCCCTTCTTCGACCACTGCTCGCCGCACGCAGAGCGGACCGTAATGCCACGGCCTGGCTGGCGTCGGGTGCGTCAGTCTTCACTGCGGACCGCGGCGAGTATCTGTGACAGCTCCTCGGCGGGCAGGCGGGACCACCGGGCCACCTCCTCAAGCGCCACCCCGGCAGCGACGGCCGCGGCGGCGGTATGCAGCACGGCCCGGTCGATCAGCTCGGCACCCTGACTGAGGTGCTCCAGCAGTTCCCGGGCCACCTCGGCGGTGGTGCCGCTCTGCACGCCGCGCAACTGCGCCAGCTCCTCGCGGGCCTCGTCGAGCAACCGCGTGATGTGGAAGCGGTGTTCGGCAGAAACGCTGGCACACCACCGGGTACCCGAGCCGCCCGCCTGTGCCTCTGCCGCCATGACACGCAGCTGGCCGGCCATCGTTGCCGGCTGCTGCTCCCGCTTCAGATGCCACGGATCGTCCCCCCACCCCGGCGGCCCGCTGCCGCGGCGAGCGCGCAAGATCGCGCCTCTCCAGCCGCTCAGCGGGCCGCCGTAGTCGGTGGCGGCCAGCGGCCCCAGCCAGTCCCGGTCCACCCGCTCGCCGAGCCTGCGGAAGAACGCGCCGTCGGCGGGCAGCGCCCGCGGCTGCCCGGCGCCGCTGTCGGTCCACGCCAGCTGGGCCATGGCGGGGTCCAGCAGTGCGTCGGCGACGGCCACCACCTCGGGGAAGACGACCGCGTCCCGGCCCACGATCCGCCACCGCGCCAGATCACCACCAGCGTTGCCGCCCGCGACCTGGTGCAGCCGCCGCGGCCAGACCGTCTCCCGATCCCAGTTGAGGGCCTGTTCCCACCACCGGGCGACCACCGCATGCGCCAGCGCGAACACCCGCTCCGGCTCCGCTCCGGCCCGCACCGCCCGCCGCGCCACACCCGCCCACCGCCGCTGCGCCGCGGCCACCTCTGGCACGCCGCGCAGGTCGAGGTGTTCCAGCGGCTGGTCGGCGTCCGCGTCCAGGAGCCACTGCCCGTGCCGCACGCACACCCGCTGCCAGCGCGACGCGTACCGCACCACCCGCCCGGCTGTCCCCGTGCGCCGGGCCGCGCACAGTCGGCAGCCGAAGGCGACCAGCCCGGCGACCGCGCCGCCGATCCGCCACGCCGCCGCTGGCACCCCGTTCTTCCCGGCCGGCAGCTTGGCGTCCTCTTGTCCCCAGGACGGCAACGCCCGCGCAAGCACGTCTTCGGTGACGCCGCACGGGCCTGCCAGGAGCTGCCGTCCGGCCGCGTTCAGCAGCACCTCGGCGTCGGCCCGCGCGCCCCCGCCGTCCTGCCCTGGCGGGTAGTTGTGCCACTGCCAGCACGACCGCAACACCTTCGCTTCCATCCCGTAGCGGCCTGCGATGCGGCAGATCAGCGACGAGGTCGTCTCCCCCTGCAGGGGAGCGGTCTGCAGGAGGCCGGGATGATGGGTCACGCCACTACGGTCTCGTGTTCGCCGATCCGGAGCGGGCGCGTTCGCAGTAGGTGAAGGGCTTCTCGGGGGCACGCAGAGCCAAGCAGTGGCTCGAGGGCACGATGCAGTCAAGCCCACGTTTCTACCTGGATCTTGTCGACGCAGGTCGACACACCCCAGGCTTCCGTACGGTGATCACCGTCGACTGGCCAGCATCGCTTCTTCGGGACAGCGGTGACAGACGCGGGAGGGTGCACAGACTGGTACGGATCTCTGCCTGCTTGGCTGGGTTCTCGCTCTGCCGATTGTCAGTGCTCCATGGGACTCTTTGAGTACGCCAGTGACGGACCGAGTGGAGAGTGTGGGGTGCGTGCCATGGCCGTGCGTGTTCGGCATTTAGAGGACATCTCATTTGGTGAGCCTGCGGTAGCAGATGAGGGTGCAGGCGATGCTCGTGAAGGCCAGAAAGTGCTCGGCCTTGCGTTCGTAG
>NZ_JBIAPU010000054.1:0-41110 GCF_042888465.1 Streptomyces sp. NPDC002888
CCCCTCTGCGTTCGCCTCACACAGCCACCTCCCACGCCCTCGCTCCCCGCTGCGCCGCCCCCGGCCGCCCCCCCGCGGCCGCGGGGCGCCCGGCCCCCCCCCCCCCCCCCCCCCCCCCCCCCCCCCCCCCCCTTCCTCATATCTCCGTTGTACACCGTATGGGAGTCGTTCTACGGTGTACAGCATGACAACGTCCCCCCAGGAACAGGCCCAGACGCACACCCAGGGCCACCCCCAGCGCTGGCTGATCCTCGGCGTCATCTGTCTCGCGCAGCTCACCGTGCTGCTCGACAACACGATCCTGAACGTCGCGATCCCCTCCCTCACCGAGGAGTTGGACGCGGCGACCTCCGACATCCAGTGGATGATCAACGCGTACTCGCTCGTGCAGTCCGGACTGCTGCTCACCGCGGGCAGCGCCGCCGACCGCTACGGCCGCAAGAAGATGCTGATAACGGGACTGGCCCTGTTCGGTGTCGGCTCGCTGGTCGCCGGACTCGCCGACTCCACCGGCCAGTTGATCGCCGCGCGGGCCGGCATGGGCGTCGGCGGCGCGCTGCTGCTGACCACCACCCTCGCCGTGGCGATGCAGATCTTCACGCCCGAGGAACAGCCGAAGGCGATCGGCATCTGGGCCGCGGTGAACTCGCTGGGCTTCGCCGCCGGACCGCTCATCGGCGGCTTCATGCTGAACCACTTCTGGTGGGGCGCGATCTTCCTGATCAACCTGCCGGTCGCCGCGCTGGGCCTGGCGGCGGTCGTCGCCCTGGTCCCCGAGTCCAAGAACCCGCAGGGCGACCGCCCCGACCTGCTCGGCGCGCTGCTCTCCACGATCGGCATGGCCTCGCTCGTCTTCGCGATCATCTCCGGCCCGACGCACGGCTGGACGTCGTCACGGGTGCTGGTGAGCGCGGCCGTCGCGGTCGTCGTCCTCGCCCTGTTCGCCTACTGGGAGAGCAGGATCCCGTACCCCATGCTCGACCCGCACTTCTTCCGTGACCGCCGGTTCACGGGCGCGGTGGCCGGCGCGGTCCTGGTCACCTTCGGGATGGGCGGCGCGCTGTTCCTGCTCACCCAGCACCTGCAGTTCGTCCTCGGATACGGCCCTCTGGAGGCCGGCCTGCGCACCGCGCCACTGGCGCTGACCGTCGTGGCCCTCAACTTCACCGGGCTGTCGGCGAAGGTGATGGCCAGGCTCGGTGGACCCGTGTCCATCCTGCTGGGGATGGTGCTCATGTCCGGGGGCCTGGCGTCGATCGCCATGCTCGCCGCGCACGGATACGCCGGGACGCTGCTCGGGCTGCTGCTCATCGGGGTGGGGACCGCGGTCGCCAGCCCGGCCATGGCCCACGCCATCATGAGCGCGATCCCGCCCGCGAAGGCGGGGGTCGGCGCGGGAATCAACGGAACGCTGGCCGAGTTCGGGACCGGGTTGGGCGTGGCGGTGCTGGGGGCTGTCCTCAACTCCCGGTTCGCGGCGCTGGTTCCGGGGGCGGCGGCGTCGTTGCCGGCGACGGTCGCCGCGGCGGGCTCGGCCGAGGAGAAGGGGCGCGTTGTCGACGCGTTCTCCTCCGGGTTGGAGACCAGTTTGCTGGTGGGGGCGTTGGCTGTGTTGCTGGGGGGTGTGGTGGCGACGGTGCTGCTGCGCAGGGCGGCGAGGGAGGAAGCGGCGGCATTGGTGGCCTGAGAGCTCGGGGGCTGGGGATGTCGCGTGAGTGCGGGTTGTGTGTGGTTGATCGCGCCCACGCGGCGGAGCCGCATATCGGCGCAGTCCCGCGCCCCTTAAGAGGTTGGCTGCCACCTAGCATCTTGAGAAGTGACCGAGTGAGGAAGGTGCGCCATGGTGAAGGCAGCCGAGCGGGCCGCGCGGGGCAGTGTGTGGCTGGAGGACAAGGCGCGCCGGGGTGGTCGCAGGGGCGGGCAGCCGTCGGGGCTCGACCGGGAGGGCATCACCGAGGTCACCGTGCGGCTGCTGGACGCCGAGGGGCTCGCCAAGTTCTCCATGCGCAGGCTGGCCGCCGAGCTGAACGTGACGGCGATGTCGGTCTACTGGTACGTCGACAACAAGGACGAACTCCTCGAACTCGCCCTGGACGCGGTCTTCGGCGAGCTCGGCCTGCCCGACCCGGAGGCGGAGGACGAGGACTGGCGCGACCAGCTGCGCACGCTGGCCACGGCCTACCGCACCCAGCTGGTCCGCCATCCCTGGGTGTCACCGCTCGCCGGGCGCTACCTCAACATCGGGCCGAACGCGCTCGCCTTCTCCCGCACGGTCCAGCGCGTCATCCGCCGCACCGGGCTGCCCGCGCACGGCGTGACGGGCGCGATCTCCGCGGTCTTCCAGTTCGTGTACGGCTACGGCACGATCGAGGGCCACTTCTTCGCCCGCGTCGAGGACGCCGGCATGACCCCGGACGACTACTTCCAGCACGCCATGACCTCGGTGACCGAGGCGCCCGCTGCCGCCCAGATCATCGAGGAGTCGAAGGAGATCATGGCGGCCCGCGGCGGCGATACGGTCGAGGAGATGCTGAACCGCGACTTCACCTTCGCCCTGGACCTGCTGATCGCGGGGATCGAGGCGATGGTGGAGCGCGGCTGAGGGCAGCTGCCGGCTACTCGGCGACCAGCCGCGCCGGGAAGCCACCGGTGGCCACTGGTCCCCACTTCTCCGGTGTGATCCGGATGACCGACTTGCCCTGCTTGACCATCGCCGCCCGATACTCGTCCCAGTCCGGGTGTTCACCGGCGATGTTGCGGTAGTACTCCACGAGCGGTTCGACGGAGTCGGGCGTGTCGACGATCTCGGCGGTGCCGTCGATCTGGACCCACGGGCCGTTCCAGTCGTCGCTCAGGATGACGACGCTGACGCGCGGGTCCCGCTTGGCGTTGCGGGTCTTGGCGCGCTCGGGGTACGTGGAGACCACGATCCGCCCGGAGTCGTCGACACCGCAGGTCAGAGGGGACGCCTGGGGGCTGCCGTCGGCGCGGCGGGTCAGCAGGAGGGCGCGGTGGCGGGGGCGTACAAAGTCCAGCAACTCGTCCAGGGAGACGCGCGTGTTGGTCGCGATGTTCGGTGCCATGGCGCCAGCCTAGGCGCTCGGGGTGCCGCTTCGGCTGACCCTGCCGTGCCTATGTCTGCGGCAGTGACTCGCCCTGCACGGCCTGGACGTCCAGCTCGACCTTGAGGGTCGTACCGATGGCGGCGATGCCGGCCTGCACGACCTGGTTGTAGTTCATGGCGAAGTCCTCGCGCCGCAGCTCCGTCGTCGCCCGGAACGCGGCCCGCGTCCCGCCCCAGGGGTCGGATCCGGTGCCGAGGTAGGCGAGGTCCAGGTCGACGGGGCGTACGACGCCGTGCAGGGTCAGCTCCCCGTGCACGGTCCAGCGGTCCGGGCCGGAAGCCGTCAGGCCCGTCGAGAGGTAGGTGATCTCGGGGTACTTCTCGACGTCCAGGAAGTCCGCGGACTTCAGGTGGCCGTCGCGCATGCCGTTGCCCGTGTCGATGGAGGCTGCGCGGATGACGGCCTCCACCCGGGACTTGGTGACGTCGTCCGGGGCGATCTCGATGGCGGCGGTGAAGTCCGTGAACCGCCCGTGCACGCTGGAGATACCCAGGTGCTGGGCGACGGCGCCAACCGTGGAGTGCGCCGGGTCGACGGTCCACGGCCCGGGCGGCGGCAGCTCGGTGCCGCCCTGGCGGGCCAGCGTCACCGTGCCCACCTCGGCCCGTCCGCTCGCGGTGACGATCGCGCTGGAGGCGACGGGTGCGTACCCGACGGCCGTGACGATGACGGTGTACGCCCCCGGCGCCAGCGCCGTCGCGTCCCGTGCGACGCCGTCCGCGTCGGCCTCGGCGCGCAGCACCTGCGTGCCCGTCATGTCGGTCACCGTGACGACCGCGTGCGACACGGCCCATCCGTCACGGGTGTGGATCCTCGCGGTCAGTCCCATCTCAGCAACTCCTCACATGGAACAAGTGGAACCCATGGCGCACCTGGCACACATGGCGCACATGGAACCGGCCCGCGGCGGGGCGCGCCCGAGATCCGGAGCGCGCGGCCCGCCACGGGCCGGGGTCGGACTACTCGCCGGGGTGGGCGAGCTCGATGTCGTGGCCGTCGACTCCGGTGCCGTTCACCGTCAGCGCGGTGGCCACCGGCGGGTAACCGGTCGCGATGACCGTGTACTCGCCGCCGTCGAGGTCGGCGAAGGCGTACGCCCCGTCCACCCCGGTCGTCGCCGTGCCGACCACGTTGCCCGCCGCGTCGACGAGGGTGACGCGCGCGTCGGCCAGCGGCCCGTGCGGCGCCCGTACGACGCCCTGGAGCTGGGCCCCCGCGTCCAGTTCGACCTCGACGCGGGTGACGCCGGTGCCGCCCACCTCGACGGGCAGGGCGCGCGGCCGGAACCCGGCGGCGTTGACGGCGACGGTCACGGCACCCGGCACCAGCTCGGCGAAGCCGAACTCGCCCTGCTCACCGGTGGTCCCGGTGGCCAGCAGGTCCCCGCGCACATCGGTCACGATCACCATCGCGTCCTTGACCGCCAGCCCGGTCCCCGCGGCCCGCACGGTGCCGTTCAGCCCGCTGGTGCCGCTGAGCAGGATGTCGTAGGCGATCGGCTCGTCACCGTTCACGACGATCGTGGACGCCTGCGGCTGGAACCCGTCGGCGGAGGCGATCAGGACGTACGATCCCGTGCCCGGCGCGTCCAGGGCGTAGGCGCCGTCGGCCTGGGCGACCGAGCGGCCCAGCTGGCGGCCGGAGAGCGAGATCAGGGTGACGGCGGCCTGCGGGACGGGCGCGCTCTCGGCGCCGCGGACATGGCCGCGGACCGGGATGCCGCCGGAGGCGCCGGAACCGGCGGACTCCTTCGTGGCCACCGCGACGGCGGCGGCGAGGCGCTGGGTGCCCTCGGGGCCGGTCGGGCCGGTCGGGTCGGTCTCGGTGGAGGCGGTGGCCCAGCTGGGGGACTTCTCCCCGGTCTCGGCCGTGGCCGCGACGGAGGCCTCGGCGTCGGCCGGAGTCTCCTGCGCGGTGCCCTGCTCCAGCGCGCCCTTGGTCCTCAGCGGGACCTCCTTGATGAACAGCGTGATGAGGAAGGCGAGCAGCGCCAGGCCCGAGGCGATCAGGAAGACGTCCGCGATGCCGTGGCCGTACGCGCTCTCCATCACCGTGCGCAGCGGCGCGGGCAGCTTGTCCATGTCGGGGATCTCGCCGGTGGAGCTCGCACCGTTCGCCAGGGAGGCGTACTTGGGGCCGAGGCCGGCGATGCCGTCCTGGGCGTAGTCGGTGATCCGGTGGGCCATGACCGCGCCCAGCGCGGAGACGCCGACCGCACCGCCGAGGGAACGGAAGAAGGTGACCGTGGAGCTGGCGGCGCCCAGGTCGGACGGGGCCACCTGGTTCTGCGTGGAGAGCACCAGGTTCTGCATCATCATGCCGATGCCGAGACCCAGCAGCGCCATGAAGACGGCCATCTTCCAGTAGTCCGTGTCGTACCGGATGGTGCCCAGCAGACCCATTCCGGCCGTCACCAGCACACCGCCGCTGACCAGCCAGGCCTTCCAGCGGCCGGTGCGGGTGATGAACTGCCCGGAGACGGTGGAGGAGACGAACAGCCCGCCGATCATCGGGATCGTCATGACACCCGACATGGTCGGGGACTTGTCCCGCGCCAGCTGGAAGTACTGGCTGAAGAAGACGGTGCCGGTGAACATCGCGACGCCCACGAACATCGAGGCGAGCGACGACAGGGTGATGGTGCGGTTGCGGAACAGCCGCAGCGGGATGATCGGCTCGCTCGCCTTGGACTCGACGAGCACGAACAGCAGGCCGATAACGACCGAGCCGCCGACCATCGCGTACGTCTGCCAGGACAGCCAGTCGTACTTGTCACCGGCGAAGGTGACCCAGACCAGCAGCAGCGAGACCGCGGCGGAGATGAGGAAGGCGCCGCCCCAGTCGACCTTCACGTCCCGCTTCACGACGGGCAGGTGCAGGGTCTTCTGCAGCACGATCAGCGCGAGGATCGCGAACGGCACACCGACGTAGAAGCACCAGCGCCAGCCGAGCCAGCTCGTGTCGGTGATGACACCGCCGAGCAGCGGACCGCCGACGGTGGCGACGGCGAAGGTCGCGCCGAGGTAGCCGGAGTAACGCCCACGCTCACGCGGGGAGATCATCGCGGCCATCACGATCTGGGCGAGGGCGGAGAGACCGCCGACGCCTATGCCCTGCACCACGCGGCACGCGATCAGCATGCCGGGGTTCTGCGACAGACCCGCGGCGGCCGATCCCAGCACATAGATGACGAGGGCTATCTGGACGAGTGCCTTCTTGCTGTACAGGTCGGCGAGCTTGCCCCACAGGGGAGTGGCCGCGGTCATGGACAGCAGCGCGGCGGTGACGACCCAGGTGTAGGCGGACTGGCCGCCGCCGAGGTCGCCGATGATCTCGGGGAGGGCGTTGGTGACGATCGTGGACGACAGGATCGCCACGAACATGCCGAGCAGCAGCCCGGAGAGCGCCTCCATGATCTGCCGGTGCGTCATCGGCGCGCCGCCGGAGGACCCGTGGGAACCTCCCCCGTGCTTGGCGTGAGCCCGCACACCGGCTGGTGTGGTCGTTGCCATGGGCTTCCTTTTCTTACGTGTTTGCGGGTGTACGGGTGGTCATGTCGAGTACGGCAGGTGTGGGCCGTGCGGGCGGCCGGGGCGCGGGTGGCCGGGGTGCGGCCGACCGGGGCGCCGAGCGGCAGTCGCCGAAGCTGGCCCGTAGCCGGGACAGGCACCGCACGAGCTGCTCGACCTCGTCGTCGGTCCAGTCGCTCAGGCGATCGGCCAGCAGGTCTGTGCTGCGCCGGGACAGCTCGTCCAGTTGCGCGCTGCCCGCCGGGGTGAGGCGCAGGATGCGCGAGCGCTTGTCCGCCGGGTCGGGGGAGCGCTGGATCCAGCCCCGATCGGCCACGTGCGCCACATGCCGGCTGGTGACCGACATGTCCACCGCGAGCAGCTCGGCGAGCTTGCTCATGCGCATGTCGCCGTCCCGTCCCAGCAGCGTGAGTACGGCGGCCGAGCCGGCCGGGCAGTCGGGCGGCAAAATCCGCCCGAGGTCCCGTTTCACAGCCCCGACGGCCCTGAGCTGACGCGCGAGCTCCTCGTACTGCGCCTGCTCTGCCATCGCACCTCCCGTTATCGTTGCTTAGGGCAACCATAGAACCGCTTGGTTGCTACAGGCAAATAAAACGGGAAGCCGTGTCGCAAAAACTTGGCAAAGGCAAGTATTGCGACCGTAAACACGCAGGTGAAGTGCGGCGATAGGGCCCCCTAGCCCCCACTTGGGCCACACCCCCGGATTCGCTAGTGTCTCGGGGCATGGCTAACACCCAGGGCCCCCAGGGCAACCACGACCCCTCCGGCAGCACCCAGATGTTCCGCGCCTTCGTAGACGAGGCCCCCGCAGGCAGGCAGCAGCAGGCCCCTTCCGGCCCGCGCGTCGGCCTCATCATCGGCGTGATCGTGGCGGTGGCGATCGTGGCGGCGGTGGCCTGGCTGGCGCTGAAGTAGGCGCTCGGAGGGGCGCGGTCCGACCCGCTACGGCGAACTCGCGCCCCACGCCACGAACCCTCGGCGGCTGCCGCAGGGAGGGCATGTCGCCCTTGAGCCAGGCGTTCACACGCTTGCGGATGCTGGGGAGCATGGGTAGCGCGTCGACTTCGGCCTGCTCGAACCAGCGGACGTCCGTGGACTCACCGATGTCCATGGCGCCCCCCGGAAGCGCCCACATGCCGTTGCCGGTCCGGCGCTGAAGCAGGATCCGCCCCACCTCGTCGACCACGTCGACCGGCCGCCGGTACGAGGCTGTTCACCTCGGGCGCGTCCGGGGCGTCCTCGTAGGCATGCCTGCCCATGGGGCTCCCTTTCCCGTCGGCAGGCCTGCCGAAGGCATACCGCCTGGCGGCGTCACTCCCACTCGACGGACACGTCCCGTGTCTCCACGTGCATGCCCAGCGGCACGCGCCAGGCGTCGACGCAGACCGTCCAGGTCTTTTCCTTGCGGGCGCCGGGTGCGATCGGTGCGGGGAGTTCCTGCGTCGACTCGATCGTCGCCCAGTCGACTCCCAGCGCGCCGATGATGTGCGTTCCGAAGGTCACCGTGCCCGAGCGGACCGGCGTACCCCCGCTGTTGTGGAAGGCGACGGTGACCTTCTCGCACCAGCGCTGGTCCGCGGGCTCGCGCTCCGGGGTGCCTGCGGTGAGGGCGGCGGGGGTCGCGGGGGAGGGGGCCGGCGTACTGCCTGAGGGCGGGCGGGGTGTTGGGCTCGTGGGCGAGGGGGTGGGGGCGTT
Source organism: Streptomyces sp. NPDC002888 (assembly GCF_042888465.1). Classification (NCBI taxonomy): domain Bacteria; kingdom Bacillati; phylum Actinomycetota; class Actinomycetes; order Kitasatosporales; family Streptomycetaceae; genus Streptomyces; species Streptomyces sp. NPDC002888. The sequence continues at coordinate 8,351 of NZ_JBIAPU010000054.1, forward strand.
CGGGGTGATGTCGGGGCTCGGTGTGGGGCGTGGGGTGCCGGGGTCGGGCTGCGGGTCCGGTGCCGAGCCTTCTGAGTTCCCCGTTCCTTCTGCGCTCCCCGAGCCCTCCGTGCTTGCCGTGCTTCCCGAGGTTCCTGGGGTTCCCGGGGTCCCTTGGCTTCCCGAACCCTCTCCGCTCTCCGGGCCGCTGCCGTTCCCCGAACCGCTGTCGCCCCCGGACCCGCTGTCGGTCCCGGAGCCGTCGCCACCACTCCCCGGCGCATCCCCCGGCCGGCCCGCCGGCTCATCCAGCGGTACCAACCTCACGCCCTCCGTCGGCCTCGCCCCCGCCCCCGACGCCGACGGGTCGCCCCCGGAGCCGATCGCCACGTAGCCGTGGCCGTCGCCGTCCGCTCCGCATGCTCCCAGGACTCCGCCCAGGCAGACGACGGCCGCCGACGCGCCGATCAAGGCGCGGCGGCGGCCATGTGTCCGTGTCCATGTCGCTCGACGCATCGCGTCAGTGTGGCTGACGGTGCGTCAGGAAGGAACCCCTCGGGGGCCCCACGGCTCAGTCGGAGATGAGCCCGTCGCGCAGCTGCTGCAGCGTGCGGGTCAGGAGGCGGGAGACGTGCATCTGGGAGATGCCGACCTCCTCGCCGATCTGGGACTGGGTCATGTTGGCGAAGAAGCGCAGCATGATGATGCGGCGCTCGCGGGGCGGCAGCTTGGCCAGCAGCGGCTTCAGGGACTCGCGGTACTCGACGCCCTCCAGCGCCGTGTCCTCGTAGCCCAGGCGGTCCGCCAGGGAGCCCTCGCCGCCGTCGTCCTCGGGGGCCGGGGAGTCGAGGGAGGACGCCGTGTAGGCGTTGCCGACGGCAAGGCCGTCCACGACGTCTTCCTCCGAGACGCCCAGGACCGCGGCGAGTTCGGTGACCGTCGGGGAGCGGTCCAGCTTCTGGGACAGCTCGTCGCTGGCCTTGGTGAGAGCGAGGCGCAGCTCCTGGAGCCGGCGCGGCACCCGCACCGACCATGACGTGTCGCGGAAGAAGCGCTTGATCTCGCCCACGACCGTCGGCATCGCGAACGTCGGGAACTCCACGCCCCGTTCGCAGTCGAAGCGGTCGATCGCCTTGATCAGGCCGATGGTGCCGACCTGGACGATGTCCTCCATGGGCTCGTTGCGCGAGCGGAAGCGGGCCGCCGCGTAGCGCACGAGGGGGAGGTTGAGCTCGATGAGCGTGTCCCGGACGTAGGCGCGCTCGGGGCTGTTCTCGTCCAGGGCGGCGAGCCGCAGGAACAGGGAGCGGGACAGGGTGCGGGTGTCGATGGCTTCCGATGCCGTGAAGGCCGGGGCCGGGGCCGGGGTGGCCTCGACGGCCGTAACGTCGTGGAGCGCGGCGTCGGGCGCGGACTCGCTCTTCGTGAGCGTGAGCACCTTCGAGCTGCCCTGGTCTACGGACATGCCACCCCCTTTGGGTCGCGGGACGGTCGCGGCGAACACTCCCGATCGAGGAACGCCGACCTTCACCTGAATACCGGAGCCGGAGCCTCGGCAAACGCGCTTCCCGCAGAATGTCACATGTCGGCAACACGCTGTAGTGACATGTCGATATCTCAGTAACGAAACGACCCTGGAAAGAGGGGGTCTGACGGATTTTCAGCCCAGAACTGTCGGGAACAGCCCAGGTGAGCGATTCGCTCCTGGGAGTTACGCCTCGATCCTGTTTGCGGATCGCAGTCGCTGGAAGCTACGCGCGAGTAGCCGCGACACGTGCATCTGGGAGACGCCGAGTTCCGCGCTGATCTGTGACTGGGTCAGATTGCTGTAGTAGCGCAGGAGAAGGATGCGCTGTTCCCGCTCCGGGAGCTGGACGAGGAGGTGGCGGACCAGGTCGCGGTGCTCCACGCCGTCCAGCGCCGGGTCCTCGTAGCCGAGCCGGTCCAGCAGGCCCGGCAGCCCGTCGCCCTCCTGGGCGGCCTCCAGCGAGGTCGCGTGGTACGACCGTCCGGCCTCGATGCAGGACAGCACCTCCTCCTCGGTGATGCGCAGCCGGTCGGCGATCTCGGCGGTCGTCGGGGTGCGCCCGAAGGCGGTGGTGAGGTCCTCGGTCGCGGTGTTGACCTGCACCCACAGCTCGTGCAGCCGGCGCGGTACGTGGACTGTGCGGACGTTGTCGCGGAAGTACCGCTTGATCTCGCCGACGACCGTCGGCATCGCGAACGTCGGGAACTGCACGCCCCGGTCCGGGTCGAAGCGGTCGATGGCGTTGATGAGGCCGATGGTGCCCACCTGGACGACGTCCTCCATGGGCTCGTTGCGGGAGCGGAAGCGGGCGGCCGCGTAGCGCACGAGCGGGAGGTTCGCCTCGATGAGCGCCGCGCGCACGCGGTTGTGCTCCGGCGTGCCAGGCTGGAGCTCCTTGAGCTGGCCGAAGAGCACCTGGGTGAGCGCCCGGGTGTCGGCCCCGCGGCGCTTCTCGGGGGCGGGCGGCTCGGCCTGCGCCGGCGTCGGGGCCTGGGCGGGAGTCTCTTCCTGGGGCGGCGCAGTACTGGCCGACACGGTCAACGCCACCTCTTCATCGGTCAACTCATCCGTCAAAAGCGGTCATAGCATCACAAGACATGTGCACTGTGTGCAAGCACCCCATATACCCGTGTTGAGGCTGATAATTGGGCATATGGAGCACAAAAGCCCTCCGCCGTATCGGCGAAGGGCTTCGGGAGTGTGGGGCCCGGAATTTGCTCAGAACTCGTAGTCCGCGACCGCCCACGTGGCGAACTCCCGCCACAGGGCGACGCCCGCCTGGTGGTCGGGGTGTTCCAGGTAGCGCTTCAGGGCGTCCGCGTCCTCGACCGCCGAGTTGATCGCGAAGTCGTAGGCGATGGGCCGGTCGCTGATGTTCCAGCCCAGCTCCCAGAAGCGCAGTTCCTCGATCGTGTCGCCGAGGGCGCGGAAGGCCGCGACGCCCGCCACGACCCGGGGGTCGTCGCGCTCGACGCCCTCGTTGAGCCTGAAGAGGACCAGGTGGCGGATCATGGGGCACTCCCAGCGTGTGCGGTGGGCCTGGCGCGTGCGGTGGACCTGGCTACTTGGCTCCGCCTGCGATCCACGTCATGAACTCGCCCACGGCCTTGGCGGCGTCCGATATGCCCTCGAACCCTATCTGGACGTAGTCCGCGGCCTTGGCCGGGTCCGTGATGATCACGTACAGCGCGAAGACCACGAGCACGTACACGGCGATCTTCTTGGCGTTCACCGCCACCGCGGCCTCCCTGTGACTGTTGTGCCCGTAGGGCCCCCTGTTGCCGACGACGGTGAGTGTAACTACATGTCCTATTTAAGGATCAACAGCTCGGCGTCCAGGAACGGGCCGTGAAGTGCCGTGAAGTGCCGTGAACCGTTCGCGGGGTCTCGTCCGATGAGGCAGTGAACGCCTCTCCGAGGCCGACGCAAAAGGGAGAAGAGACGAATGGTGCAACTGCTGACCTGTGCCCTGGTGGGCCTCGTGGTCCTGATGTCGGTGACGACCCTGATCGACTGCGTCCGCACTCCGTCGGACCAGTTCCGGTTCGTGCCGAAGCTGCTGTGGCTGCTCTTCCTGTTCCACGCCCCGGTCTTCGGCGGCCTCGTCTGGCTCTACCTGGGCAAGCGGAGCCCGAACGCCACGAGAGGCCCGATCCATCGGATCGAGCCCCTCGTCAAGAGCGGTAGCGGAGGGATTTGAACCCTCGGTGACTTGCGCCACACTCGCTTTCGAGGCGAGCTCCTTCGGCCGCTCGGACACGCTACCGAGGGAGACCTTACAGCACGGCGTGGCCTGCTTTGAAATCGGTATTCAGGGGGAGCGGAAGAACTCGGTGAGCAGTCGCGCGCAGTCGTCCGCGAGCACTCCCTCGATCACCTCGGGACGGTGGTTGAGCCGCCGGTCCCGTACGACGTCCCAGAGGGAGCCGGCCGCGCCCGCCTTGTCGTCACGGGCGCCGTAGACGACTCGGTCCACGCGGGACTGGACGAGGGCGCCCGCGCACATCGTGCAGGGCTCCAGCGTCACGACGAGGGTGCAGCCGGACAGCCGCCATTCGCCCAGCCGCGAGGCCGCACGCCGGATCGCCAGGACCTCCGCGTGCGCGGTCGGGTCGCCGATGGCCTCGCGCTCGTTGTGTCCGGTCGCGAGTACGGTCGTGCCGTCCGCGGCCAGCACGACGGCGCCGACCGGGACGTCACCGCCTTGGACGGCCTGCCCGGCCTCGTCGAGGGCGAGCCGCATCGCGGCCCGCCACCGGTCGCGTACCGGGTCGGGCGTCCCTCCCGCGGTCGGTGCGGTCAGCGGACGGTCTCCAGGGTCTCCGAGGCGCCCAGGGCGTCGGCGATCTCCGTGACCGCGTCCGCGGACAGCAACTTCAGCTCCTTCTCGGTGACCCCGAGGTCGTCGAGGATGCCGACGTCACCGACGGGGCCGTGCGGCACGGCGTCGGCGGAGCCGCCGTCCTCGGTGTCGTCGTCCCCGTCCTCACCGTCCTCGGTGCCGTCGAGGTCGAGGGAGTCCAGGTCGGCGTCGTCGTCGCCGGGATCCCTGCCGAGCAGTTCGTCGGTGAGCAGGATTTCGCCGTAGCTGCTGCGGGCAGCGGCGGCGGCATCCGAGACATAGATGCGAGGGTCCTCCTCGCCGTCGATGCGGACGACGCCGAACCAGGCGTCCTCCTGCTCGATCAGCACGAGCACCGTGTCCTCGTCGGGGGAGGCTTCCCGGGCGAGGTCGGCCAGATCCGACAGGGTTTCCACATCGTCGAGCTCTGTGTCGCTCGCTTCCCACCCGTCTTCGGTGCGCGCGAGCAGTGCGGCGAAGTACACCGTGACTCTCCCACTGGTCTTAGGCGTGCCGGTTGGGGGTCCCCCCGGCGGAGGTTACGGGCGGAGAGAGCTTGGCTCCGAGCCCCACCCACTCGGAATCGTGGCAGAAACAAGGCGTTCAGGGGACGTCTTCCGCTCCCTGTGTCCGGTGGTTTTGATCGCACGTCCCTGAGCACGTCCGAAGCAACTCACCAGCACACTCGTTGCGGCCACCTGCGGATCGTACGCGGCTTTCCCAGGCGTCCGCTCACACCCGCCGCCGCAACGCCCCAGTGGGCGTGGATCTTCCCGGTGTACGCCCCTACCAGCGGAACGTCCGCATTCGCATCGCGTGCCGCAGCCGGGCGGCCTTCGCGCGGCGGGGCTGGACGCGGTCGCGCAGTTCGCGGGCCTCGGCGAGATCGCGCAGGAACTGGGCGCGGCGTCGGCGGCGCTCAGCGTCCGTCTCGGGCTCCCGCGAGGGGCCATGTTCGGATGTGCGGTCAGGCAGGTCGGGCATCGGCTCACCACCCCAGTCCGTTCCCACCACTTTCCCCCGGTCGGCGGGTTTGATACCTGCGGACGGGTGAGGGCAATGGGCAGAGCCTTACGGAGCGTGGGGGCGCTGGTGCCATGGGGCCCAGTTACTGTTGTGGTCATGCGTCTCCACGTCGTCGACCACCCCTTGGTCGCCCACAAGCTCACCACGCTGCGCGACCAGCGCACGGACTCCGCGACCTTCCGCCGTCTCGCCGACGAACTGGTCACCCTGCTCGCCTACGAGGCCACGCGCGATGTGCGCACGGAGCAGGTCGACATCATCACCCCGGTCGCCGGGACCACCGGCGTCAAGCTCTCCTACCCGCGCCCGCTGGTCGTGCCGATCCTGCGGGCCGGCCTCGGGATGCTGGACGGCATGGTGCGGCTGCTGCCGACCGCCGAGGTGGGCTTCCTCGGCATGATCCGCAACGAGGAGACGCTGGAGGCGTCCACGTACGCCACGCGCATGCCGGAGGACCTCTCCGGGCGTCAGGTGTACGTCCTGGACCCGATGCTCGCCACCGGCGGCACCCTGGTCGCGGCGATCCGGGAGCTGATCAAGCGCGGCGCGGACGATGTGACCGCGGTGGTGCTGCTGGCCGCCCCGGAGGGTGTCGAGCTGATGGAGCGCGAGCTCGCGGGTTCGCCGGTCACGGTCGTCACGGCCGCGGTCGACGACCACCTCAACGAGCACGGCTACATCGTCCCCGGCCTGGGAGACGCGGGGGACCGGCTTTACGGCGCGGCCGAATAAAAACCCTTGAGCCGTACGGATAAGGCCCCCTGAGCCGTACGGACTGCCTCAGCAGCTCTTCTTGCCCGCGCTGGGCGTCGGCTTAGGCGCGGCCAGCGCGGCCAGCGACTTGTCGGCGTCCGCCTGCTTGGTCAGTTCCTTGAAGCCGGTGCCGATGATCAGGTCGACGGTGTCGCCCTTGCGGGCGGCGTCGGTGCGGCGCTCGGCGCCGGCGAGCTGGGTGGCGAGGACGGGCAGCGAGCTGTTCAGGGAGGAGGCGGGACCGAGCAGGACGCCGGTCCCGTCGACCTTCTTGTCGTACTGCTTGCCCGCGTTGCCCACGTCGCCGATCCGGAAGCCGCGCTTCTTCAGCTCGTCGGCGGTCTTCTTGGCGAGCCCGCTGCGGGGCGTGGCGTTGAAGACGTTGACGGTGATCCGGCCCGGCTCGGGCACGGCCGCGGCGGCGGGCGTCGTGCCCGCCGAGGGGCTCGCCTTGGTGTCACAGTCCGCCTTGGTACCGGCCGCCGAGGCCGTTCCGCCGCCACCGGTGAAGACATCGATGAGCTGCAGGGTTCCCCAGCCCGCGACTCCGAGCGCGGCGGCACAGGCGACGGTCACGACGGCGAGCCTGCCGCGCCGTCGGTGAGGGCGCATTCGTGGGTACTTGTCCCCCGTGATCCGGTACTTGCCGCCCATGCCCGGGGGAGTCAGCATGCTCATGAGCGCAGCGTAGTGCGCCCGGGCGGCCATGCCTACTAGATGATCATTCGGCACCGCTCAGGAGAACCCGAAAGGGCCAACCCGCAACCGGCCTACGTCAGTCCAGCTCGAGCACGCGCGCGTGCAGCACCTGGCGCTGCTGCAGCGCGGCCCGCACCGCGCGGTGCAGCCCGTCCTCCAGGTAGAGGTCGCCCTGCCACTTCACGACATGCGCGAAGAGGTCGCCGTAGAACGTCGAGTCCTCGGCGAGGAGCGTTTCCAGGTCGAGCTGCTGCTTGGTCGTCACCAACTGATCGAGGCGGACCGGGCGCGGCGCGACGTCCGCCCACTGCCGGGTGCTTTCCCGGCCGTGGTCGGGGTACGGCCGGCCGTTTCCGATGCGCTTGAAGATCACACGGAAAGCCTACCGGCCCAGACCTTCCGGGCGCAGCCATGGCGACGGAGTGTGAGGGGGGAAAGGTGCCGTGAAAGGGGGCGAACCGGAAAGAACGCGCCCGGTCCTCGATCCGGGCGCACCCAGCGCGCGTTCCCTTCCCCGGATGCTTCAGCTGATTCCCTCCCAAGGGGGTGATGTGTTCTTCGTCACGTGCGCGTGGCGGAGGCGGTCGGCCCGCCTCCGCCGGCAGTTCAGCGTCCGCGTTCCTTCGGGGGCCGCTGCTGCTGCGGCCTCGCTTCCTTCAGCTGCGGCTTCGAGGTGCTGCGGGCGGCCTCCGCGCGCAGCAGGGCGCGCAGGACGGCGTACGGGTCTGTGGGCATGGCTGTGTTCCTCGGTCCTTGTCTCGCGTGCTGGGTTTCCCGTGAGGGGAGTTGTGCCGGTCGGCCCGGGGAGGCGGGCAGGCACGTCAGCAGCGCAGGACCACGGAGCGCAGGATGTGCGGGGTGTACGGCGGGCCGGGCGGCGCCGGCAGCGGCAGGTCCGCGAGGACGCCGGGTGGCGAGGCCGGGAGGGGTGCGGGACGCAGGGGTGCGGCGGAGCGGTGGGCGTGGCGGGACGGGGGTCGTAGGAGCGTGTCGAGGGCGTCGTACTCGACGCTCTCCCCGACGGCGGCCCCGACGGGCGCCGTGGGCGCCTCGGCGTGCGCGCCCGGCACCAGTACGGCGAGCAGCACCACGAGCACCCGCAGCCAGGCGCGGCCGCGCGGAAGGCCTCGTGCGGTGCTCACGGGGGTCATCTCCCCGCCGGTCCCGGGGCGTTCATCGCGTCGGCCGCCAAATCCGCTCGTACGGCGTACGGGAGGGACGAGGCGTACGTGGGGACGGGGGATGAGGGATGAGGGATGGGGGACGGGGGACGGGGGACGGGGGACGGGGGGCATCACACGGTGTGCGGGACCTGGCGGGCCCGCCTGCGGATGGTGAGCGCGACGACGATCTCGACGACTCCGACGGCGACCAGCCAGATGCCGCCGACGAGGGTGAGGACGGCGACCGACTCGAAGGGCGAGTCGATCAGCACGATGCCGCCGACGACGGTGACGATCCCGAGGAAGATCTGCCAGCCGCGCGCGGGCATGGAGGAGTCGGAGGCGGCGGCCAGCGTCTGGGTGATGCCGCGGATCAGCCAGCCGATGCCGATCCACAGGGCGAGCAGCAGGATCGACTGCATGGGGCCGCGGAAGCAGAACAGGCCCAGCAGGATCGACAGGGCGCCGCTGATGAAGGCCAGGACGCGCAGCGAGGTGGTCTTGTGCGTGCCGAAGGCGGCGACCAGTTGGAAGACGCCGCTGATCACGAGGTAGAGGCCGAAGAGGATGCCGGCCGCGAACAGCGAGGCGCCCGGCCAGACCAGCACCAGGACGCCCATGACCAGGGAGGCGACGCCGGTGACCAGGACGACCTGCCAGGCGGCGCGGGACAGCGCGTGCAGGGGGCCCTCGAAGGGCGGCTCGGGCTCGTGGGCCGTCGCGGTGTGCGTGGACGCGGTGGGCGCGGACGCGGTGTGGCGGGCGTGCACCCTTCGGTCGTCGTAGTCCGGGCCCTGGGGGGAGCCGGTCGGTGGCTCGGTCATGGTCCATGCTGGGACCGGCCGCGACCGGCCCGCCATCGGGGGCGGGCCACCCGGCTGACGCCTACTGCTTCCCGGTCCTCCCGGTCTTGGCGGCCTTCGCCGCCGCCTTCATCTCCTGCTTGTGCGCGCGCACCTTGGTCAGGGACTCGGGGCCGGTGATGTCGGCGACGGACCGGAAGGACTTCGGTTCGCCGTAGGCGCCCGCCGCCTCCCGCCAGCCCTCGGGCCGCACGCCGAGCTGCTTGCCGAGCAGCGCCAGGAAGATCTGTGCCTTCTGCTTGCCGAACCCGGGGAGTTCCTCCAGGCGCTTCAGCAGCTCCCGCCCCTCGCCTACGCCCTTCCAGACGGCCTCGGCGTCACCGTCGTAGTGCTCGACGAGGTACTGGCACAGCTGCTGGATGCGCTTGGCCATGGAGCCGGGGTAGCGGTGCACGGCCGGCTTCTCGGAGAGCAGGGCGGCGAAGGCCTCGGGGTCCTGGGCGGCGATCTCGTGCGCGTCGAGGTCGGACGAGCCGAGCCGGTCGGCGATCGTGCGGGGGCCCTTGAACGCCCACTCCATCGGAACCTGCTGGTCCAGCAGCATGCCGGTCAGCGCGGCGAGCGGGGAGCGCCCGAGGAGCTCGTCGGCCTCGGGGTCCTGGGCGAGGTGCAGGGTGACGTCCATGCGTCGATGATCCCGCGTACGGGATCAGGTCGCGCGCCAGTACCCCAGCGCGTGCGTGCGCTGCTTTGGGATGCCGAGCTCCTTGCGGACGTACGACGACAGGGCGCGGGTCGTCGCCGTGTCGCAGGCGATCCACACGTACGGCTCCGGGGTGGCCCTCAGCAGGTCCGGGAGGTCGGCCCGGACCCGCTCGACGAGGTGGGCCCCGGCGTCGCGGCGGGGGACCGGGCGCAGGTCGTGGCGGGCGGGGTCGGTGCGGAAGGGCAGGTCGTCGGGGGAGCCCTCGAACCAGACGGTCGCCGGGGCCTCGAACTCCGCCAGCAGGGAGTTGAGGGCGGGCAGCGACGCCGGGTCGCCGATCGCGAAGACGTGCGAGGGGGCCGGCTGGGGCGGCTCGAAGCCGGTGCCCTGGACCGTCGCATCGATGGTGTCCCCGGGCCTGGCCGCCCGGGCCCAGTCGCTGGCACACCCCTCGTGGAGGGCGAACTCCAGGGAGAAGGTGCCGGTGGCCGGGTCGGGGTCGACGAGTGTGTACGCCCGCTGGTGGGGCCTGCCCGCGTTGTCGAACCAGAGCCGGACCCACATCGTGGGGTGGACGCCGGTCGCGGCGAGCATGCCGCCGTCGGTGAGGCGCAGGCGCCGGTAGTGCCCGGTGACGTCCTCTGCGTCCGTCACCGTGAACTCGAAGTCCTTGGCGCGCATCAGCCTGAGGACCGCGCCCTCCCATCCCCGCCCCTGCGCCATCGCGCCTTCACCCCTCGCGTACGATTCCGCCACAGTCGACTTAGGCAAGGCTAACCTAAAGCGCAAAGGGGCCACAGGGTGACCACCGAGATCCACAGAGACGCCTGGGGTGTCCCGCACGTCCGCGCGGACAGCCCCCTCGCGCTCGCCCGCGCCCAGGGCCGCGTCACCGCCCACGACCGCGCCTGGCAGCTGGAGGTCGAACGGCACCGCGCCCAGGGCACCTCGGCGTCCTTCCTCGGCCCCGAGGCCGTGGCCTGGGACGTGTTCGCCCGCCGCGCCCGCCTCGACGACACCGCCCGCCGCTGCTGGACGGCCTTGGAGCAGTCGGACCCGGAGACGGCGGAGTGGGTGAGGGCTTACGTCGACGGCGTCAACGAGGGCTTGACCGGCACAGCGACGCCGGGGGGCCCGGGCGCGGGTGGCGCGGGGGCTTCCGGGTGCTCGGGTTTGGGTGGTGCGGCGGCCTCGGGGTCTTCGGGTTTGGGTGGTGCGGCGGCCTCGGGGTCTTCGGGTTTGGGTGGTGCGGCGGCCTCGGGGTCCGCGGGTTTGGGTGGTGCGGCGGCTCCCGGGTCCACGGGGCCGAGCGGCGCGGCGGTTCCCGGCTCCTCGGGCCTGGGTGATGCGGCGGCCTCGGGGTCCTCGGGTTTGGGTGGTGCGGCGGCCTCCGGGCCCACGGCGCCGAGCGGCGCAGCGGGCCCTGGGCCCACGGGCCCGAGTGAGGGCGTCGCCCCTGCGCCCACGGGCCCGAGTGAGGGCGTCGCCCCTGCGCCCACAAGCCCGAGCAGCGGCATCGCCCCTGCGCCCACAAGCCCGAGCAGCGGCATCGCCCCCGCGCCCACGAGCCCGAGCAGCGGCATCGCCCCCGGCTCCACAGGGCCAAGCGTCAGCACCGCCGCCCCCGAGTTCGCCCGGGTCGGCCTCGCCCCCGGGCGTTGGGAGCCCTGGACGCCGCTCGGTGTCTGGCTGGCCACGCACATCCTCTTCGCCGGCTTTCCCGCCAAGCTGTGGCGGGAGGAGGCCGTGCGCCACCTGGGGCCGGAGGCGGTCGGGCTGTTCGCGACGGACGGTCCCGGCACCTCCGGCAGCAACGGCTGGCTGGTGAGCGGGGAGCGCACGGTGACCGGTCAGGCGGTCATCGCGGGCGACCCGCACCGCTTCATCGAGGACCCCGGCGTCTACCAGCAGATCCACCTGGTCTGCCCCGAGTTCGACGTCGTCGGCCTCGCCGTCGCCGGCGTCCCCGGCATCGCCCACTTCGGGCACACCGGCGCGGTCGCCTGGGCCATCACCAACGCCATGGCCGACTACCAGGACCTCTACCGGGAGCGGCTGCGACGCACCGGCGCCGGCGTCGAGGCTCTCGGCCCGGACGGGGTGTGGCGGCGCGCCACGCGGCACACCGAACTCGTGCGGGTGGCCGGCGAGGAGCCCGTCGAGGTCGAGGTCATCGAGACCGAGCGGGGACCGGTGATCGCCGGTGGGCCGGAAGGACTCGACGACGGCACGCCACTGGCCCTCAGCCTGCGCCACCCGCCCCGCGTCACCGCCGACCTCGGCTTCGGCGCCCTGCTCCCGCTGCTGCGGGCCCGCCGGGTCGCCGACGTGGACCGCGCCTTCGACGCCTGGGCCGAACCCGTCAACGTGGTCCAGGCCGCCGACACCGAGGGCGGCCTGCTGCACCGGGTGGCGGGCCGGGTCCCGGTGCGCGCGGAGGCCAACCGCACCCGCCTGGTGCCCGCCTGGGAGCCCGGCCACGAGTGGACCGGCTGGCACGAGATGCCCCGCGCGGGCCTGACCGACGGCATCGCGGTCATGGCCAACCAGCGCGGCCCGGCCGCCCCGCTCGGCGTCGAGTTCGCCCCGCCGCACCGCGCCGACCGCATCCGCGCCCTCCTCGACGAACGCCGCCAGTGGTCCGCGGCGGACATGCCCGCGATCCACACGGACACCCACCTCGGCTCCGCCGGACCCCTCCTCGACCACCTCGCCGCCCTCGACGACCTGTCCGACGAGGGCGCCGCCCTGCGCGACCGCCTCCTGCGCTGGGACCGCCGCATGGACGCGGACAGCCGGGACGCGGCCGCCTACGCGGCGGTGCGCGGCGCGGTGGTCCGTCTCCTCGCCGCCCACCCGGCGTTCGCCGCGCTGACCACCCCGCCCGCCTACCCGGAGGTCCTCCTCCCCTGGCTCGCCCTCGTCCCGCGCATCGGCTTCGCGCTGGAACATCTGCTGCGCGCCGAGGAGCTGTACGGCGTCGACCGCCCCGCGACGGTCCGCGCGGCCGTCGAGGAGGTCGCCGCAGTGCCGCCCGCCCGCTGGGGCGACACCCACCGCCTCGCCCCCTGGCGCGCGCTCACCGACCCCTCGTACGAGGGAACCGCCCTGTCCGGCGACCACGACTGCGTGCTGTGCACCTCGGCCGTGCCCGGCTGGACCGATCTCGCCGCGCGCGGCCCGGCCGCCCGCTACGTGTGGGACCTGGCCCGGCGCGAGGACAGCCGCTGGGTGGTGCCGTTCGGCGCGTCCGGCGACCCCGGCGACCCGCACCACCACGACCAACACCCGCTGTGGCTCCGCGGGGAGCTCATCCCCGTGTGCGCCGACCGGGGCCGTCTCACGGAGGAAACCGATGTCTGACCAGCGCACCCCCGTCCACGAGCAGGTCCTCGACGGCTTCGGCACCGTCCGTGTCCTGCACCTCGACCCGCGGGCCGACGCCGAGGTGATCCACCGCTGGGCCGCCGAGGAACGGGCCTCCTTCTGGGGCATGAACGGCCTGACGAGGGACCAGGTCGCCGAGATCTACGCCCACATGGACACCCTCGACACCCACCACGCCTTCCTCGTCGTGAAGGACGGCGAACCCGCCGCCCTCCTCCAGACGTACGAACCGGAGGCCGACCGGGTCAGTGAGTGCTACCGGGTCGAGCCCGGCGACATAGGCGTCCACCTGCTCCTCGCCCCCGCCGGCCCCGAGGGCGCGCGTCCCGGCTGGACCGCGGTGCTGGTGTCGGTCATCGCCTCGTACGTCCTGCTGGGCCTGGGCCGGCGCCGGGTCGTGGTGGACCCGGACGTGGCCAACGTGAAGGCGGTGTCCCGCTTCCTGCGGCAGGGGTTTGAGGCGGGCCCGGTCGTCACGCTGCCGGAGATCGACCTGCCGGACGTGTACCTGCCGGAGAAGCAGGCCCAACTCGCCTTCCTCCGCCGGGAGGTAGCCTTCCCGGGGTGACCCCCGAGGAGCTCGTCGCCCACTACCGACTGGAGCCGATCCCGCGCGAGGGCGGCCTGTTCCGCCGTACCTGGGCGGGACCCGCGCGCGCCGACGGCCGCCCGGAGGGCTCCGCCATCGTGGCGCTGCTGACCGCGGACGACTTCTCCGCCCTGCACCGCCTGCCCTCCGACGAGGTCTGGCACTTCTACCTCGGCGACCCGCTGGAACTGCTGCTCCTGGCCCCCGACGGCACCTCCCGCACGGCCGTCCTCGGCCCGGACGTCCTGGCCGGGCAGCACCTTCAGCTCACCGTGCCCGCGGGCACCTGGATGGGCGGCCGGGTGGTGGCGGGCGGCGCGTGGACGTTCTTCGGCTGCACGATGGCGCCGGGGTTCACGGACGAGGGGTACGAGCACGGGGACGCGGCGGAGCTGACGGCGCGTTATCCGGCGTGGGCGTCGCGGATCGTGGAACTGTGCCGTCCATGAGCAACGGCGAAGGTCTGGCGCCGCCGGAGCCACGGGGCTTGCTGGCGGGCCGGATCGCCCTCGTCACGGGCGCGGGCGGCGGCATCGGCCGGGGTATCGCGCTGCGGTTCGCGCAGGAGGGCGCGGCGGTGGCGCTGCACTGCCGTACCGCCGTCGACTCCGCGCGCGAAGTGGCGTCCCTCGTGGGTGAGCTGGGCGGCCGGGCCGTCGTGCTGCGCGCCGACCTGACCGACGAGGAGGAGTGCCGTCGCCTGGTCCGCGAGGCCGCCGAGTGGGGCGGCGGCCGGCTGACCACCCTCGTCAACAACGCGGGCGTCCAGCCGGTCCGCCCGCTCGCCGAGATGTCCTCGGCGCAGTGGCGGGCCGTGGTGGACACCAACCTGACCAGCGTCTTCCAGTGCACCCAGGCGGCCGCCGGGATCATGCGCGAACAGGACGGCGGCGGCACGGTCACCCACATCGCCTCCGTCGAGGCCCGACTGCCCGCCGACGGCCACGCCCATTACGCCGCCTCGAAGGCGGCGGTCGTGATGCACGCCCGGTCGGCGGCCCTGGAGTACGGCCGGTACGGCATCCGCGTCAACACGGTCTCGCCCGGCCTGATCGACCGCGAAGGGCTGGCTCAGGCATGGCCGGAGGGTGTGACGCGGTGGCGGCGGGCGGTCGCCCTGGACCGGCTCGGACGGCCGGAGGACGTGGGCGACGCGTGCGTGTTCCTGGCCTCGCCGCTCGCGTCCTGGATCACCGGGCAGGATCTGGTGGTCGACGGTGGGGTGTCGGCGCGGCCCACGTGGTGAGACGTGTCACCGCGACCCCGAGGTGAGCGCGGGGAGGCTCTCATCCGTACGTAAGCCCAAGCGGCGAGTCCGAAGACGGAGAAGTGACGTGGGCGAAGGACGCGATGGCGGACGACGAGGCGGAACCCGGCGACTTCAAGGGCTGGTGCTGCTGGGCGCCATGCTGGTCCTGCTCGTCCTCGGCGGCGCGGGACCGGCGTCGGCCCACGCCGCCCTCCGCGACACCGACCCCGCCGACGGAACCGTCCTCAAGACGGCACCCCGCTCCCTCACCCTCACCTTCACCGAGTCCGTAGGCCTGCTCGACGACTCCCTGCGCGTCCTCGACCCCGACAACCGCCGGGTGGACGAGGGCGAGGCACGGCACGCGTCGGGCCGGTCGGACACCGTGCAGGTCAGCCTGCCCGCGAAGGCCACCGAGGGCACCTACATCGTGGCCTGGCGGGTGGTGTCCGCGGACAGCCACCCGGTCGCCGGCGCCTTCACCTACTCCGTCGGCAAGCCGTCCCCGACCCCGGCTGTGATCAACACCGGCCCCGTCGAGGACCCGGCCACCGCAAGTCTCTACGACCTCGCCCGCTACATCGCGTACGGCGCCGCGGCGCTGCTCGTCGGTACGGCCGTCTTCCTCGTCGTCTGCCGCCCGCCCGAGCCCGGCCGGCTGCGCAGGACGCTCGTGGTCGGCTGGTGGGCGCTGCTGGCCTCCAGCGTTGTCCTCCTCCTGCTGCGCGCTCCCTACGAGTCCGGCACCGGGCCGGCGGCCGCCTTCGACCCGTCCACCCTGAGCCGCACCCTGGACACCCGGCCGGGCCTGGCCCTGCTGGCCCGCCTGCTGCTGTTGCTGGTCGCGGCCGCGGTGCTCCTGCGCGCCCGGAAGCAGCAACGGGCCACCCGGCTGACCGTGGGCGCGGGTGCCGCGGTCGCTGTCGGCCTGGCGCTGACCTGGGCCTCGGCGGAGCATGCGTCGGCCGGGATCCAGGTCCCGGTGGCGATGACGTCCTCCGTGCTGCACCTGCTGGCGACGGCGGCCTGGCTGGGCGGCCTGACCGCGCTGCTCACCCTGCTCCACCGCGGCCCGCTCCCCGCGCTCACCGTCGCCCGCTTCTCCCGGCTGGCCTTCGCCTCCGTCATCGTCCTGGCGGTCACCGGCGTCTACCAGTCCTGGCGCGGCCTCGGCTCCTGGAACGCGCTGACGGAGACGTCGTACGGCCGCATCCTGCTCGTCAAGCTGGCGGCGGTGACGCTGCTGTTGGCGGCGGCGGGCTACTCACGGCGCTGGACGGCTCGGCTGGTGACGGCGGAGACGGAGACAGAGACGGAGACGGAGACAGAGACGGAGGCCGAGGTGGCTGTGAAGGAACGGGTGCCCGCGCAGGTGGGGGGACCGGCGTCTGACGTGCCCGCGCAGGTGGGGGGACCGGCGTCTGACGTGCCCGCGCAGGTGGGGGGACCGGCGGCTGACGGACCCTCCGCGCCCGAGAGCCGGGAGGACGCCCCCAGTGCTGTCGCCCCCGTTGTGTCCGGCGCGGAGGACGCCCACCGCAAGGCCCTGCGCCGCTCGGTGCTGGTCGAGGTCGCCGTCTCCGTCGTGGTGCTGATGATCACGACCGTACTGACGAACACCCTCCCGGGCCGCGCGCAGGCCGAGGCGTCCGCCCCCTCCGGCTCCGACGCGGTGATCGCCGCCTCCGTCACCGACGTCCCCTTCGAGGTCGGCAGGGCGCGCGGCCGCGTCCAGGTCACTCTCGAGTCCAACCGGGCCGGCGACAACGCGGTGGAGGCCATCGTCTTCGGCCTCGACGGAACCGCGGCCATCGTCCCCGAACTGCGCGTCTCCTTCACCCTCCCCAGCCAGAAGATCGGCCCCCTCGACACCCGGGTCACCGACAAGGGCGGCTACTGGGGCGCCGACTCCTTCAACCTGCCCATCGCCGGCACCTGGGACATGAAGGTGACGGTGCGGGTGTCGGACGTGGACCAGGTGAGCGAGACCAAGCAGGTCCGTATCGAGGGCTGACCACCGGTCGGGGCGGGGCGCCGCCTGCTCGGCGGCACCGTGTCCCGCGACTTTGCCATCTCTTTACAACCTGCCCCGCCGCCCCCTCGTCTCTCCCGTCGATCAGCAACGCAGCCCCCGGCCCACCGGCCCGGCTGACCGAGCAATGACCGACCAAGGAGAGCGACTGATGCGCCGAACCATCCTCAGTGCCGTGGCACTCGCGTGCACCGCCGTACTGGCGAGCACCGCGCCCGCGCTGGCGGACGAGCCGACCCCGGTCCCCACCGCCACGGCGACCCCGGTCCCCACCGCCTCGGCGACCACGGCCCCCAGCGCCGAACCGACGCTCCCGCCGACCGAGGACCCGAGCGCCGAGCCGACCGTCGCGCCCACACCGGGCCAGGCCGGTGCCGACCCGAGCGCCGTGCCGTCCTGGGGCAGCCAGGTCAGCGTCGTACCGAGCGGCGCCCCCGACACCGGCGCGGTGGCGTCGAGTTCCGGTGACGGCGGCCACGGCGGTGTGATCGGCGGGGGCGCCGCCGCGGCCCTCCTCGTCGGCGGTGCGACCGTCTTCGTCGTACGGCGCCGGCGGGCGACCGGGGCATGACCTCGCTCTCCAGGCGCGCCTGCCTCACCGCGGCGCTGGCCACGCTGCTCGTGGGCTGCGGCGGCGGGTCCGACGAGTCCGGCCGGACCGGCCCGGCCTCGAACGGCCCGCGCACCGACGGCAGTACGCCGGCCCCCTCGCGGCCCTCCCCGAACGCGGCCCACGCCCTCGCGCGTTCGGTCCCGGTCCGGCTGCGGATCCCCGCCGTCGAGGTCGACACCCCGCTCATGCGGCTGGGCCTCGCCGCGGACGGCAGCGTGCAGGTGCCCCCGATCACGGCCCACGACCAGGCCGGCTGGTACGGGCACTCGCCGACGCCGGGCCAGGTCGGCCCGTCGGTGATCCTCGGCCACGCCACCGTCGGCGCCTACGGGGACGGCGTCTTCCACGACCTCGCCCGACTCCGGCGGGGCGACCGGATCGAGGCGCGCCTGGGGAACGGCACGACGGCGGAGTTCTCCGTCGACACCGTACGCACGGTCGCCAAGGCGGACTTCCCGACGCGGGCGGTCTACGGGGACGTGAACCGCCCGGTGCTCCGGCTCATCACGTGCGGTGGCCCCCGTACCGGTGACGGCTACCGCGACAACGTGATCGTCTTCGCCGAGCTGAGCTCCGCCACCCCCTGACCCCACCCCCGTACGGGTGCCCCACGACCCTGGAGAGCGTTGAAACGGTCCCGCGAGAAGGCAGCGTCCGAGCTGTTCGCCGCCCTCTACCCACGCCTCGCCGGCTGGTGCCGCCGTCTCGTCGACGACGACGAGACGGCCCACGAGATCGCCTCGGAGGCGTTCACCCGGCTCTGGGCCCGCTGGACGTCCGTGGCGGAGCCCCGCGGTTTCCTCTACGTCACCGCGGCCAACCTCGTCCGGGACCACTGGCGCAAGCTCGAACGCGAACGCAGGGCCGTGCACCGCGCCACCGCCGAGGCCGCCGTACGACCGCAGCCGGAACAGGCGGATCCCTCGGTACGCCTGCTCGTGCAGTCGCTGCCGGAACGGCTGCGCGTCCCGATCCTGCTGCACTACTACGCTGACATGCCGATCCGGGAGGTGTCCGTGCTGACCGGGCGCAAGGAAGGAACCGTCAAGGCCGACCTTCACACGGCTCGCGAACTGCTCCGCGCCCACCTGAGGAGAAGTCTTGATCACACACTCTGACGACGGTCCGGACTTCGACCCCGACGACCCTCTCGCCGTCATCCTGCGACCACCCTCGTCCGCCTATCTCGGACCGCCGCCCGGCCACTACGAGGCGATCCGCCGCGGCGCGTTCCGGCGCCGGATGCTGCGCACCGCGGCCGGTGCCGGCCTGGTCTGCGCGGTCGCGGCCCTGGTCGCGCTGCCCCTGCGCCTCACGGCACCCGAGAAGCCCACGACCCCGACGGTCCCCATGGCCCCGCCGTCACCGGCGAACAGCCCCTCACCCACACCGGCCGGCCCCACAGCCGAACCTTCCGACATACCGTCCGACCCGTCCACCGCCCCCTCGCCGGTACCCTCCAGCCCCTGGGCGCCCACACCCACCAGCCCCTCCGCCCTCACCTCGAACCCCGCCACCGAACCCGCCCCGACGGCGTCCCCGGAGCTGGACGACTCCGTCATCCCGACGGTCACATCCGAAGCGTCGTGGGGCGAACCTACCCAGGCACCGGCCTCGTAGGTCACACGGCGGAGGGATGCGCGGGACAGCGGAGACGCTTCGGCCGCGCTGTTCGGTCAGGGCAGCAACCGCCGCTCCTTGGCGACCGCCACCGCCGCTGCCCGGGTCTCCACACCCAACTTGCCGTAGATCCGCCCCAGATGGGTCTTCACCGTGGCCTCACTGATGAAGAGGGCACGCGCGATCTCCCGGTTGCCCAGCCCGCCGGCCAACTGCTGCAGGATGTCCCGCTCACGCTCCGACAGGGCGGGGCGCGGGCTGCGCAGTTGGGCCAGTACCCGGTCGGCGACCGGGGCCGACAGCGCGGTGCGGCCGGACGCCGCGTTGCGGATCGCCGCGAACAGTTCCTCCGGCCGTTCGGCCTTGAGGATGTAGCCGGTCGCGCCCGCCTCGATGGCGCGGGTGATGTCGGCGTCGGTGTCGAACATGGTGAGCACCAGCACGCGCGGACACGGTGAGTTTTCCCCACCTGTGGACGACAGTTGCCGGGTGGCCGTCACGCCGTCCATGCCGCCGCCGAGCTGGAGGTCCATCAGCACGACGTCGGGCCGGACACGGGCGGCCATGGCCAGGGCCTCCTCGCCGCTTGCCGCTTCACCGACCACCTCCATGCCCTGGGTGCTGGACAGCAGCGCACGCAGCCCGGCCCGCACCACCGCGTGGTCGTCGCACAGCAGCAGCCGTATGGGCGTTGAGGACTCCGGCGAGTTCATGGTGCGGCCTTTCTCGGACGAGGAGCGTGAGCGTCGGGGACGAGTGTGGTCGGGGTGGGGGTGAGCGGAACGGCCACCGACACCACCGTGCCCTCGCCGGGTGTGGACTCCACGGTGAGTGTGCCGCCCGACTGCCGTGCCCGGATCCGCATGGCCGGCAGCCCGTGCCCGCGTGCCCGGTCCGTTTCGGGAGCCGGGACGCCGTCTTGATCGAAGCCGCGGCCGTTGTCGGCGACGTCCAGCGAGATGTGGTCCTCCAGACAGGTCAGGGTCAGCGCGGCCCGTGTCGCCGCGGCGTGCTCGCGCACATTGGCCAGCGCGCCCTGCGCGATGCGCAGGAGTGCCGCCTCGACCCGCTCCGGCAGCGGTCCCGGCGTGCCGTCGAGCCGGAACACCACCGTCAGCCCCGGACCGCTCGCCCGCTCGGCCAGGGCACCGAGCGCCTCGGCCAGGGTGTGTTCGGCGAGGTCGGCCGGGGCCAGGTCATGGACGAACCGCCGGGCCTCGGCGAGGCTGTGGGACGTGATCCCGGCCGCGTCCCGGACATGCCCGCGGGCCGCTTCCGGGTCCGCCTGCCAGACGCGCTCCGCTGCCTGCAGCAGCATCTGCTGACTGGACAGCCCTTGCGCGAGGGTGTCGTGGATCTCCGACGACAGGCGTTGCCGCTCCGCCAGGATGCCGGCCCGCCGCTCGGTGGCGGCCAGGTCACGTCGGGTGCGGACCAGGTCGTCGATCAGGGCGCGCTGCCGGGCCGCCTGGCGCTGCAGATGGACCAGGACGGCGGTGGCCACCGCGGCGACGGCCGGCGGCGCGACCACCATGTTGGGGTTGATGCCGCCGTCCGACACCCGTACCTGTGAGGCGACGACCAGCGCCGTGAGCCCGGCCACCACCGGCACCGCGATCCGCGCGGGCAGGGTGTGCAGACCGGCGAACAACAGCGGCATCGCACACCACGTGGCGCTCGGCGCCAGCGCCAGCAGCGCGACCCAGACCGCCGAGACCCCACCCAGCCAGACCAGATGCCGGGCGGTGGGCCGGGCACCGCGGCGCGGTGCGGGCGCCAGGAACTGTCCGAGGACGTAGACCGTACAGAAGGCGCCGAACAGCGCGACGACCCATGCGGTACGACCACCCCCCTGGTCACGGGTCAGGAACCGGACGAGCGACGAGCCCAGCAGCAGAAAGAACGCGGCGTGCATGACGACCGTCAGCCACCGGTCGTCAGGACCGCCCGGCTCGCCCCCATCGGGCCTTCCCGACTCTCCTCGGGAGAGCCGCCCGATCGCCGCGGTCACCGGCCGCACACCTGGCACGACTGCCAAATCTGCCATGTCCGCCACGGTCGCCATGACCGTCCTCCGCGCCGCACCCATGGCCTCCTCACAGCCTCACCCGGCCCCTCCTCACAGGCGGTTGCCCTCGCCCACCCGCCTGGCGTGCCTACCGTTCCCGACCCGGCGCCGCAACCCCCGATCGGCTGACACCGGCATCCGCCGAACCGCCCCCGTATCGGATCCGTACGGCCGCGCCAGGCCCCCGCTCCTGCACCCAGGCTGGCATGAAGACCCGCGAGACGCGGCGGCCCGGCCGCCTCGTCCGCGCCGACGAGAGGAACAACCCGCGTGCCGGCCAAGAACGTCACCGTCGACCGCTCCGCCCTCGGGCACCGCATCGCCTACGCCCTGCGCCACCCCGAGCGGGTCCCGCGCCACATGGCCCGCGCCGCACGGGACGCCTGGCTGCGCCACCGTTGGCCGGACCACGTCTCCTACTACCGCGCGGTGATGCGCTCCGACACCCGCGCCGACCCGGACGCGGCGGTCGGCAGCGGCAGCCGCGAGCGGTGGCTGGCACTGGGGGCGATGCAGTTCGACTACCTGCTCGGTCACGGCCTGCGCCCGGAACACCGGATGCTGGAGATCGGCTGCGGCAACCTGCGGGCCGGCTGGCGGTTCATCCGGCACCTGGAACCGCAGCACTACTACGGCATCGACATCTCCCCCGACATCCTCGCCGCCGCACAGGACACGATCGTGACCATGGGGCTCCAGAAACGGCTCCCCACCCTCACCCCGGTCCGCGACCTGACCCTGGGCTTCCTCCCCGCGGCCCACTTCGACGTGATCCACGCCCACAGCGTCTTCTCCCACTCCCCGCTCCCGGTCATCGAGGAGTGCCTGGCCAACGTCGGCCGCGTGCTGGCACCGGGCGGCTGGTTCGACTTCACCTTCGACCGCACCGAGGGCGAGGAACACCACGTCCTGCGCGAGGACTTCTACTACCGCACCGAGACCCTCGTCGCCCTCGCCGAGCAACACGGCCTCTCGGCCCGCTTCATGACCGACTGGGAACAGCTCCCCCACGGCCAGTCCAAGATCCGCGTCACCCACCCCACCGGGACCCTCTCGGAACACGGCTACGGCGGCCCGCCCCCACACCCCGACCCCGACTCCAGCGACGCCTGACCGGCTCACCCCAGGATGCCGCGGTCGTACGCCACCGCCACCGCGGCCGCGCGGTCCCGCACGCCCAACTTGCCGTACAGATGGGTGAGGTGGGTCTTGACCGTCGCCTCGCTGATGAAGAGTTCCCGGGCGATCTCACGGTTCGAGGTGCCCTTGGCGACCAGTTCGAGCACCTTGCGCTCGCGGGCCGAGAGCACCTCGCCCGCGGGCACGGCGGGCTTCCTGACGGCGGAGACGAGGCGGGAGGCGACGGCGGGCGAGAGGACCGTACGGCCCTCGGCGGCGGCCCGGACCGCCGCGAACAGCTCTTCACGGGGCGCGTCCTTGAGGAGATAGCCGGTGGCGCCCGCCTCGATCGCGGGGATCGTGTCGGAGTCCGTGTCGTACGTGGTGAGGACGAGGACCTTGGCACGGGCGCCGCGCCCGGTGAGCTCGGCGATGGCCTCCACGCCGCTGCCGGCCGGCATGCGCAGGTCCATGAGGACGACGTCCGGGTCGAGACGCAGGGTGAGTTCGGCTCCCTCGACGCCGCCGCCGGCCTCGCCGAGGACGTCGAAGCCGGGATCGGAGGCGAACATGCCGCGCAGACCGTCCCGTACGACGGGATGGTCGTCGACGATCAGCAGGCTGATGACGCGGTCAGTCATGGCGCACCAACGGTACGCGAGCACTGATCGCGGTGCCCTGGCCGTGTTCCGACTCGACGGTGACGGTGCCCGCGATGCGTTCGGCGCGGGCGCGCATCCCGTCGAGGCCGAAGCCGCCGGTGCCGGTGCGCGGCGGCAGGGCGAGGGGGTCGAAGCCGCGTCCGTCGTCGCGTATGTCCAAGGTGACCTCGTCGCCCATGTAGGAGAGGGTGACGCCCGCGCGGCCGGCACCGGCGTGTCCGGCCGCGTTGGCGAGGGCTTCCTGGGCGATCCGCAGGAGGGTGGCGGCGACCTCGTCGTGCAGTGGTTCCTCGGTGCCGGTGACCGTGAACCGGGCGGTGACACCGGTGCGTTCGGACCACTCGGCGACGGTCTTCTTCAGTGCCTCGGGGAGTGTGTCGTGCTCCAGGGCGGCCGGGGAGAGGTTCTGTACGGAGCGCCGGGCCTCGCCCAGGGACTGCCGGGCCAGCGCCTGGGCGCGGTCCAGATGTGTGCGGGCCAGGGCCGGGTCGGCGGTGGAGACGACCACCTGGAGCTGGGCGATGATGCCGGTCAGACCCTGGGCGATGGTGTCGTGGATCTCGGCCGCGAGGCGACGGCGTTCGTCGGCCACGCCCGCCTCCCGTGCCTGGACGACGAGTTGGGCCTGCAGGGCGGCGTTCTCGGCGAGGGCCTGCTCCAGGGCGGCGATGGTCTCGGCCCGCTCCCTGGCCTTCTCGGCCTCCTGGGCCGTGAGGTGGTTCATGACGATGGCGAGCGCCGTGTTCACGAGGAACAGGGCTCCGAAGACGACCCAGTTGATCGGGGAGGCGGGCGGCAGGCCGCCGGACTGGGAGCCCGCCATGGTGACGGCGGTGACCACGAGCCCGGCCCGGGCGGCGCGCGGTGACAGCAGAGGTCCGGCTTCGAAGTAGCCGAGGCACGCGTAGATCGCGAAGAAGGGGTTGAGCCAGGTGAGTGCGAAGGCGAGGGCGGTGCGCAGCGCGAAGTAGACGTACCCCGTGGTGGTACCCCCGGGCGGGATGCGGGCACCGAAGCCGAAGCGGGCGGACGCCACACGGACGGGGCCCCCATCCGGGGCGCCGCTGTCGGCGCAGCTCGCCGCGGAATCCGGCGCCGGCAGCCGCGGCACCGCCCGCGCCCACCACGCCTGGAGGACCAGCGAGGCGAGAACCAGGCCCCCCGCGACGTACATCTCCCGCCGGGTCATCACGGCGTCGGCGGCCGCGGCACCGATGAGCGTGGCGAGGCCCAGCAGGGCGTACGGGCCGTACCGGAAGAACTGCGCCCAGCGTTCCTCGACCGTCGCCGTGACGCCTCCCTCGACCGTCGTCCTCATACGAGCCTGCCCTACTCCCACTTGAACCAGCGCCGGGCGGCGGCCATCAGCAGCACCGCCCACAGCGCCGTGACCCCGAGATGCGTCCAGCTGGGCCAGTCCCCTGCGGCGGCGGCGTCGAGGGCCTGCGCGGCGGCACCCAGGGGAGTGAGGTCCACGATGCGCTGGAGGGCGTCGGGCATGGTCGAGACGGGCAACCAGACACCGCTGGTGAACATGGCCGGGAAGAACACCACGGACCCTACCGCCTGGGTGATCTTGGTCGTGCGGCTCACGGCGGAGACGGTGCCGCCGAGCGCCAGGGTGGCCAGGGTGGCAAGGACGAAGGCCACCAGGTACCCGGCCGACTGGCGGGGCAGGGCCACGTCGAACACGATCCGGCCCACCGCGAGGGCGAGCGAGGCGGAGAGGACCACGGCGGCGCCGTGCAGCACGATCTGCGCGCCGATGAGGGCGCCCGGCCGCACGGGTGTGGTGGACATGCGGCGCAGGATGCCCCGCTCGCGGTAGCCGGTCAGCACGGGCGGCATCGCCTGGAGGCCGGACATGATCATGGCGAGCAGTACGGCGACGGGGGCGTACAGGTCCACGACGCGCAGGCCGTCCAGATCGTCCGACGGCTCCCGGAAGGACGGGATGGAGCCCAGGATGCACAGCAGGACCGTGGGGAAGGCGAGGACCCAGAAGAGGGCGGCGGGCTCCCGCAGGAAGAGACGTGCCTCGGCCCTGAGGACGGCGACGGCGCTGCCCTTGACGGCGGTGGGGCGCGTGTGGGTGTGGGCGGGGGTGATGGCGGTCATGCGTCCAGTCCCGTCAGGTCGAGGTAGGCGTCGTCCAAGGTGGCCTCGGTGACCCGGAGCTGGTGGGCGGTGACGCCCTGCCCGGCGAGCAGCGACAGCACGGCGCCCACCGTCTCGTCGGTGCCGTTGACGACGATCCGGCCGTCCTTCTCCGTCCGCGTCACGGACGCGACCGAGGGCAGCTCCGCCAACAGCCGTGTGTCCAGCGGGGCGGAGGGACGGAAGGAGATCGCCGTGCCGCTCGCGGCCCGGCCGATCAGCCCGGCCGGGGTGTCCAGCGCGGTGACGCGGCCCTTGTCGATCAGGGCGATCCGGTCGCAGAGGCGCTGTGCCTCCTCCATGAAGTGCGTGACCAGCATCACGGTGACACCGCTGTCGCGTACGTCCTCGATGAGCTGCCAGGTGTCGCGGCGGGCCCGCGGGTCGAGCCCGGTGGTCAGCTCGTCCAGGACGACGATGCGCGGATTGCCGATCAGGGCGAGCGCGATGAACAGGCGCTGCTTCTGCCCGCCGGAGAGCTTCGCGAAGCGGGTGCGGAGCTTCTCGGTGAGCCCGAGGCGCTCGGCGAGGACACGCCAATCGGCGGGGTCCGGACAGCAGGCGGCATACAGTTCGAGCGCCTCCCGGACGGTGATCTTGGGCTGCAGCTCGCTCTCCTGCAACTGCGCGCCCAGGATCCGGGTGACGGGCCCGCGGTCAGCTACAGGGTCGTGCCCGTCGACGCGGATGGTGCCGCCGTCGGGCCGCCGCAGCCCCTCCACGCACTCGACAGTGGTGGTCTTGCCGGCACCGTTGGGACCGAGGATCCCGAAGATCTCCCCTGCCTCGACGGCGAAGGACACGCCATCCACGGCTTTCCTGCCGCCGTAGGCCTTGTGCAGGCCGCTGACTTCGATGATTGCCATGCACAAGAGCGTGCCGGGACAGGGCAGGCACAGACATCGGCCAACCCGCTCGAAGCAGCATCAGCCGAACGGCTGATGGCGGGGTACGACCGCGTGGCGGCGGCCACGCCCGACGAGCCGCAGCTGACCAGCTCCGTCGGCGCCGGCGATCTCTGTCTCGGGCCGGAGCTAGCTTGCGTCGGGTCGGGCCGTACCCATGTCCGACGCGGATGCGTGCGCATCCTTGATCAGGAAGGTCTCGTTCTCCCCGAAATCCGGGGCCTGGAAGGGGTTCGTCGCCGGGGGCGGCGATGTCGCGGTGGTACTGCGTGGCGCCCCTTGCGGGGCGGAGAACAATGAGGTCAGGTCGATGAGAGCTCTCCCATTCGGTACAGGGCCATGCAGGCGCCTGGCGTGCCGTGACCGGGCACAG
This sequence comes from Streptomyces sp. NPDC002888, assembly GCF_042888465.1. Classification (NCBI taxonomy): domain Bacteria; kingdom Bacillati; phylum Actinomycetota; class Actinomycetes; order Kitasatosporales; family Streptomycetaceae; genus Streptomyces; species Streptomyces sp. NPDC002888. The sequence continues at coordinate 34,624 of NZ_JBIAPU010000054.1, forward strand.
CGGTCCTACAGCTTGCTCATCTTGGAGTACGGACTCAAGATCCGCTCTTGCGTCGAACCGAAGTCCACAAGCGCGGCGATCCCATCCTCGATGCCGATCACCCGGCCGAGGCCGTGCATGTCGTGTGTGACCTGGTCACCCACCTCGAACTGCTTGAGAGGTGGCGCGACCGGGGCCTTGAAGGGGCTGGTAGGCAGATGACGCTTCGGTGCAGCTGGCTTTGTCATTGTCGCCAGTATGCGCCAGCGGCGGCGGCTGTCCACGTCCGCGACCGAAGGGAAACCCTCCTTGAGCGTGACTGTGACCTCTGCATCTGGCAACTGAGACCAACGTGGGCCGGGTCACACCTTCCTGACGACGACAGTGTCCGGGACCAGCTTCTCCAAGTCGTCCACGTCTGAGGTGAAGGGGATGATCTGCCCTTTCTGCTGTCGCGCGATGACGGCGAGTACGGCGTTGATCGCGTACTCGTGGCCGTGCAGCGGGCCACGTGACCGACGATTCGGTGATCACGGGGCCGTGGCAGGGCGTGGAGCGCCGTGGAAGACCTGGCTGGTGTGCCAGGAGCGGTGGGCGGCGGCGATGGGCCGGGCGCCGGGTTGAGGGCCGATGAGCGGACGGCCGGCGAGTGCGGTGACGTGCTCGCGGGCGGCGGGGCTGCGGCCGACGAAGCGCTGCGAGACCAGGATGCGGTGGCCGTCGCCCATGCCGAGGACGCCCTTGTCGAAGAGCTTGTGATGCAGCGAGCACAGGCACAGCCCGTTGTCGACGTCGTCGGGTCCGCCGAACGCCCACCAGCGCACATGCGCGGCCTCCAGCCCGACGGGCACCGTGCCGATCATGCCGTCGTAGCCGCAGAAAGCGCACTGGTACTCGTAGGCCGTCAGGACCAGCTCCCGCATGCGTCGGTCCCGCTGCTTGCGCACGACCGAGAGCTGTCCGGTCTCCGCAGGCTCCAGCTCCAGCCCGACGTATTCGCACAGTTCGCCGTGGAGTGAGGGCGGGAAGTTCAAGTCGAGCAGGACCCGTGCCATACGGCCGAGCAGCGACGGCTCGTGCCGCAGCGCCGCCCGCAGTTCCGGCGCCAGCCGCCCCGCGGCCCCTGCCGCTCGCAGCTCCCGCACCCCGCTGCCGGGGCTGCCCGGCCCGCGATCGGTGCGTACTTCCCACACGCCGTCGCTGACCAGGTGGTGGAACGGGTAGGCGGGCGTCGTCCTGTTGGGCGGGCCGTACTCGGCCAGCAGTCGCCCGAGGTCGTCCTCCACCGCGCTGTACCGCAGTTCGCCGTCGACGTCCTGCTGGAACCGGCCGAGCGCGTACAGGAACAGCAGCGGCTTGTGCGGAGCGCGGGCCCCGTTTCTGCTCCACTGCCTCAGCTTCGCGGCGCGCTCGAGCCAGTCCATGACCGGCGATCGTAGTAGCGCCTCGTCGATCGGCGATCCGTGCACGTGGGTCCAGGTGCCGGGCGCAGGTCAAGGATGCTCGACCGATCCGCGGTCACAATCTCCTGCCCCGTGGTGTGAGACCGGCGCAACGCAATGTCCCATGCGGCCTAACAGGCGGGAAACCGGCCGCTACGGCGGTCGGACTAGCTTTGTGACATGAGGGTGTCGATGCCGGTACGGCCGCTGCACGGCAGGCTTGCCGCGATCGGCAAGGGCGGATTCGGCAAGGGCGGTTCAGTGCGCCGTCGCGGTGGCCGAACGGCTCCCGCCCTGCGGACGATGCCTGGCTGGCGCAGCATCAGGGGCCGGGTGGCGGTGGTCATCACGGTCCCGATCTGCCTGCTGCTGGCGGTGGCCGGTCTCGCCGTGCACGGCCGCGCCGAGGCCCTCGGCGATGCCCGGACGACCCGTGCCGAGGTCGGCCTCAGCCTGCGCATCCAGGCTCTGGTGCACCAGCTGCAACGCGAACGAGGCTTGACCAACGGCCTGTTGGGCGGTGAGGAGGAGTTCCGTCCACCGCTCGCCGCCACCCGCAAGCGCGTCGACACGGCGCTGCGCGGAATGCGTCGCGAAAGCGCGGTCGAGGACGTCGTCCAGCGGCACGTGCGGCGCCTGCCCGACATCCGCGCCGCCGCCGACAGAGGCACCGCCGACCAGTCCGCGACCCTCACCTTCTACACCGGCGCCGTCGAGGCCCTGAACGCCGTCGATCCGGTGGCGGAGACCGCGACCGGCGCCGACCGTCAACTGCGCGACGGGCTGGCCGCGTTGCGGGAACTGGCCACCGCCACCGAGTCCGTCGCTCTCGAACGCGGACTTCTCAACGGCGTGTTCGCCCAAGGCGCCTTCAGCGGCCACGCGTACATCGATTTCACCGAGGTACGTGCCACACGCGTCGCCGCCCTCGCCCGCTTCCAGCAGGTCGCGACCGCACCTCAGCGTGCGGCCCTGAAGAAAGCCTTCGCAACCGAGGACGCCGAACGCGCTGCCGCCTACGAGGAACAGGCGGAAGGCGCCGCCGACGACTCCCCGCTGCGCGCCGACGCCGGCACCTGGTGGGACGCGATGACCGTGCTCGTCGACGATCTGTACGCCGTCCAGCAGTCGGTCGGTGACGATGTACGGCACCGGGCCGACCGGCTCAGCCACGACGCACAACTGGCCCTCGCCGCCTACCTCGTCGCGGGCACGCTCATCGCCCTCCTGGTCGTGAGCCTCGCCGCCTTCGCCTCCCGGTCCCTCACTCGCCCACTCCGTGCGCTCGCCGCGACCGCCCAGGACGTGGCGCGGCAGCGGCTGCCCGAGGCCGTCGCCCGTATCCAGCAGTCCCCGCAGGACCATGCGGAGATCCTCCCGCCGGCGGACGCGGGCAACCCCGACGCACGGCTCCTGCGCGGCGCGGCCGAGATCACCGAGGTCGCGGCGTCCCTGCACCAGGTGGAACACACCGCCCTCCGTCTGGCCGCCGAGCAGGCCGGCCTGCGTCGCAACACCACCGAATCGCTTGCCAACCTCGGCCGCCGCAACCAGAACCTCGTGCGTCGCCAGCTCACCCTCATCACCCGCCTGGAACGGCAGGAACTCGACCCGGACGCGCTCGCCGAGCTCTTCGAGCTCGACCACCTCGCCACCCGTATGCGGCGCAACGCCGAAAGCCTGTTGGTCCTGGCCGGGCAGAACCCCCCGCGGCCCACGGCAGTACCCGCCGACGGCCTGGAGGTCGTCCAGTCCGCCGTCGCCGAGGTGGAGCAGTACCGCCGAGTCCTGATCTCGACAGTGGAGCCGATGCGGGTGCGTGGGCACGCCGTCGCGGATGTTGCGCACATCCTCGCCGAACTCATCGAGAACGGGCTGAACTTCTCGCCACCGACGGAATTGGTCGAGGTGCACGGCTGGTACGACACCGAGGACGACACGTACTGCCTCGCTGTCGTCGACCATGGCGTCGGCATGTCCGAAGCCGACAAAGAACGTGCGGTCGCCCTCCTCTCCGACTCCGGCGAGGAGGCCCTCCTCGCCGCGCCCACCCGGTTCCTCGGCCACCTCGTCGTCGGCCGACTCGCCCACCGCCTCGGTGAAGGCACCCAAGTCCACCTTTTCGACACTCCTGGCGGCGGCCTGTCCGCACTCCTCGCCCTCCCCGGGCGCCTCCTCGCACCCGCCGAGGGCCCCTCCACCTCCACCCCGCCCCCGCCTGCCAGACCCGCTGTCTCCTCCCTCCTCAACGGCTTCCGGGCAGGTGTAGCCCGCGCCGAAGCCAGAAACCCCCAAGGAGCGTCATCGTGACCACCGCCGTCCAGAGTTTCGGCTGGCTCGTCTCGGAGTTCGTACGCGCCACCGACGGCGTCACCGACGCCGTCGCCGTCTCCTCCGACGGCCTGCTCATGGCCGCCTCGGACGGCCTCGGCCGAGATCGCGCCGACCACCTCGCCGCCGTCGTCTCCGGCATCACCAGCCTCGCCCAGAACGCGGCGACGGCACACGGCTTCCACGGCATGAAGCTCGTCATGATCGAAATGCTCGGGGGCTTCCTCATGGTCGGTCGCATCCGCGACGGCAGCTGCCTCGGCGTCCTCGCCGCCGAACGGTGCGACGTCGGCCTCGTCGGCTATGAGATGGCCGTCCTCGCCGATCGTGCCGGCGAGCTGCTCACCCCGCAGCTGGTACGCCAACTCCACTCCGCCCCCGCCTGAGAAGGCGGCGGTGGTGGCGGTCGCCGACCAGCCCGTGGATGCGGTGATCTGCGGATTCAGGACGGGGAAGGCGTATTGGACGATTCCCCGGCTGGTGATCTGGCCAGAAAGCCCGGGGAGCGCCTGCGCGTCAGCCGGCCAGCTTGTTCATCTTGCGGATCTGCTTGTCGAAGACCTGGGCGGGAGCGAGGCGGCGCAGTACGCGTGCGCGTCCGGCCAGGGGGCCGGCGGTATAGCGCGGCTTCGGCTTGGGGTCGGTCGCTGCCGCGACGATCGCCTTGGCGACGACGGCGGGAGCGTCGCCGTCCCTGACGGCCTCCGCCATCACGCGGTCGACGGTCTGTCGCTGCTTCGCGTACGCGTGCAGGGGGGTGTCGGGCTTCGCGCTGTTGGCCTCGAATCCGGTCCTGGTGTAGGCGGGTTCGACGATGAGCGCCCGGACGCCGTGGTCACGGATCTCGTGGTCCAGGGACTCGGTGTAGCCCTCGATCGCGTGCTTGGAGGCGGCGTATGCGGCCATGTAGGGCTGGGGCAGGAACCCGAGCACGGACGAGATGTTGATGACGCGCCCGCGTCGCTGAGCGCGCATGTGCGGCAGGACCTCGTTCACCATGCGCATGACCCCGAAGACATTGGTGTCGAACATGCCCTGGGTCTGCGCGAGGGAGGTTTCCTCGGCCGCACCCATCGAGCCGACGCCGGCGTTGTTGACCAGGACGTCGATCCGCCCGAACCGCTCGCTCACCTCCTGGACCACTGCGGTGACCGAGGTTTCGCTGACCACGTCGAGGTCGAGGAACGTCACACCGCCGAGCGGGGTGACACGTGAGGTGTCGCGGCCTGTTCCGACCACGTCGAAACCCGCCGCGACCAGTGCGAGCGCGGTTTCCCTGCCTATGCCGGAGGACGCACCCGTTACGAGTGCCACCGGCCGATCTGTCGTCATCATGGACTCCTGTACATCGAGAAACCGATCGGTTTCCATCACTGTAAACCGATCGGTTTCCGGGTGCAAGCTCAGGCGGGCAGAATGACGGCATGGACAGGATCAGTGCGCCGGAGAGGCGTGAGAGCGTCATTCGCGCGGCGGTCGCCGAATTCGCGCTCAGGGGCTACTACGGCACGTCCACCGCGGCGATCGCCAAGCGCGTCGGCGTCGCGCAGCCGTATCTCTTCCGGCTCTTCCCGGACAAGAAGGCGATCTTCGTCGCCGCCTTGATGCGGAGCATGGAAGACACTCGCCTGGCTTTCGAGAGGGCGGCCGACGGGGCGGAGGGCGGCGAGCGGGCGCTCCCTGCCATGGCGGACGCTTACGCGCAGCTGATCTCGACGCGTCCCGAAACGCTCCTGATGCAGATGCAGGGATACGCCGTGGTGGCGGCCGCCGAGGCGCAGGGTGACGACTTGATCGGTGAGGTTGTCCGGGTCGGCTGGTTGAGGATCTGGGAAACCGTTTACCTGTCGCTGGGCGCCGATGCCGACGAGACGGCGAGCTTCTTCGCCTGCGGCATGCTCGGTAACACGCTTGCGGCTATTGGGCTTCCCCCGAGCGCCGGGCGGTAACGGGGCGTTCTGGAAAGGTGACGGGTCAGCGCATGCCTGCTGCGTCGAGCAGGGTGGTCACCGTGGGCGCGATGAGCCCCGTCAGTTTGTCCGCTCCGATCCCCGCGCGGGCGCTGGCGCCGTCGAAGACCAGGCTGAGCTGCCGGGCCAGCAGATCGGGATCGCTTGCCCCGCCCTGTTCGGCCTCGGCGCGGAAGAAGGCGGTCAGGTTCGCCTTGACCTGATGGGCGACCCGGCTCGCGGGGTGACTCTGATCCTTGAGCTCGATCTGGACAGCCAGATATTGGCAGCCTCGGAACTCGGGCGTACCCGCCTGCCGTTCCACCTGTTCGAAGACGTGCATGATTCGCTCGCGAGGTGAACGACGGTCGTCCGCCGCGGGCAGGAGTGTCGCCACGAAGGCGGAGGTGCGCTGCTCCAGGCTCGCCGCCAGCAGTTCGTCCTTGCTCTCGAACAGCTGGTACATGGAGCGCTTCGACACCCCTGCCGCCTTGCACAGGGCCTCGACGCCGATACCGACACCGTCTCGGTAGGTGAGCGTGGCCGCCGCATTCAGCAGCCGCTCTCGGGGGCTGGGCTTCGCCTCGGTGGTCATGCTGCGAGGTTAACTCGATTTCAACAGAATGGAAACTGATCGGTTTTCAGTGTGGAGTCCGGGCGGAGGGGGGGGGGGGGGGGGGGGGGGGGGGGGGGGGGGGGGGGGGGGGGGGGGGGGGGGGGGGGGGGGGGGGGGGGCGCGCCGCCCGCCCCCCCCCCCCCCCCCCCCCACCCCCCCCCCCAACCCGC
>NZ_JBIAPU010000055.1:0-38772 GCF_042888465.1 Streptomyces sp. NPDC002888
CCGCCCAGGTACTTGCCGAACGAGGTGACCTCCGCGAGCCCCACGCCGGTCTGGAGCGGATACACATCCACCCCGACCCGGCCCATGGTCAGCACATCGAACGACATGTCGATTTTTGTCCCTTCACTTTCCCGGCTCACGGGATGGGCGGCGGAAACCGGGGGAGACCCGAGGTGAACTATCGCGCGCTACTAGTGCGCTCTAGTAGGAGTACGATGACCCCGTTCAAATGTCATGTCAATAGGTTGTTGCCGGGAGATTTCCCTGCCGTGTGAGGACGGTTCACCATTGGACTCAACGGGTCAGCAGCGGCCCACGATGACGGACGTCGCTGCCAGGGCGGGTGTGTCGAGGGCGCTGGTCTCCCTCGTCTTCCGCAACCAGCCGGGGGCGAGCCAGAAGACCCGTGACCGGGTGCTGCGCGTCGCCGACGAGATCGGCTACCACCCGGACACCGCTGCCCGGTTGCTCGCGCGGGGACGCAGCCGCACGCTCGGTGTGATGCTCACCGTGCACGAGCCCTTCCAGGCGGATCTCGTCGAGGGCATCTACCCGGAGGCCGAGCGCCTCGGCTACGAGGTCCTGCTGTCCGCCAACGCACCCGGTCGCGACGAGGCCAAGTCGATAGAGGCCCTGCTCAGCCACCGTTGCGGCGCGCTGATCCTGCTGGGGCCCTCGTCCGACGACGCGGACCTGGACACTCTGGGGAGCCGCACCCCGACCGTCTCGGTCGGCCGGAGGGTGCCGGGCGCGCGCGTCGACAGCGTCCACTCGGCCGAGCACAAGGGCGTTCGGCAGGCCATGGACCACCTCGTCGAACTGGGCCACAGGCGCATCGTGCACATCGACGGCGGCCGGCAGTCCGGCTCGGCGGAGCGGCGCCGCGCGTACCGCGACGCGATGCGTCGGCACGGTCTGGCCGAGGAGATCCGGGTGATCCCGGGCGCCCATGACGAGGGCGCGGGCATCGAGGCGGGCCGCCTGCTGCTGGCCGAGCGGGACCGGGGACTTTCCCTGCCCACGGCGGTCCTCGCGGGCAACGACCGTTGTGCGATGGGCCTGTTGATGACCCTCGCCCGGGCGGGCGTGGACGTCCCCGCCGAGATGTCGGTCGTCGGCTACGACGACAGTCACCTGTCACACATGATGCCGATCGGTCTGACGACGGTTCGTCAGGACGCCGTTCTCATCGCCGAGTACGCGGTGCGGTTCGCCGTGGAGCGGCTGGAGGGCGGAGAGCCGGAGCCGCGTGAGGCGGTGCTGGATCCAAAACTGGTGGTGCGCGGGACGAGCGGACCGCCGCGGAGCGGATGAGCCGGAGAGCCTACGGCGTTCATGGATCGGTGAGGCGGTCCGTACTGCGTTCTCAGTACGCGAAATGACGGTAGCCGCACGACGACCGGGGGGCCCGCTTCCGGGCAGCCTGGGCAGGCATTCGACACCAGATGTGGAGAACCCCTGCCGTGGCTACTTTCCTGTATCGCGTGGGCCGCCTGGCCTTCCGGCGGCGCTGGTACGTCGCCCTGATCTGGGCGGCCGTCCTGGCCGCCGTCGGACTGGTCGGACTCAAGGCCCCGGCAGCCTCCGACGACGAGTTCTCGATGCCGGGCATCGAGTCCCAGAAGGCGTTCGACCTCATAGAGCAGCGCTTCCCCGGGGCCAGTGCCGACGGTGCGACCGCCCGCATCGTCTTCGTCGCCCCGAAGGGCGAGAGGGTCACCGCGTCCGACAACCGGGCGACGATCCAGAAGGCCGTGGACCAGCTGTCCGGCGGCGCGCAGGTCGCCAGTGCCGCGGACCCCTTCCGGTCGCAGGCGGTCAGCAAGGACGGGACGACGGCGTACGCGACCGTCACCTACAAGGTCACGGCCGCCGACGTCACCGACGCCAGCCGGAAGAGCCTGGACCAGGCCGTCGACCAGGTGCGGGATGCGGGCCTGGCCGTCGAGGCCGGCGGTGACGCGCTGGACGACGGCGGCGGAGCGGGCGGGGCGGCCGAGATCATCGGTATCGCGGTGGCCGCCGTTGTCCTGCTGGTCACCTTCGGGTCCCTGGCCGCCGCCGGGTTGCCGTTGCTGACCGCGGCCGTCGGTGTGGGCCTGAGCATGACCGCGATCATGGCCTTGTCCGGCACCTTCGGCCTGTCCTCGACGACCGGCACGCTGGCGATGATGCTGGGCGTGGCGGTCGGCATCGACTACGCCCTGTTCGTCGTCTCCCGCTATCGCGAGGAGCGTGGCAAGGGCCGTACGCCGCAGGAGGCGACGGGGCTGGCGGTCGGTACCGCCGGGTCCGCGGTCGTCTTCGCCGGGCTCACCGTCGTCATCGCGCTGGCAGGTCTGGCGGTGGTGGGCATCCCCATGCTCACGAAGATGGGGCTGGCCGCCGCCGGTGCGGTCGTCGTCGCCGTGCTGGTGGCCCTGACGCTCGTCCCGGCCGTCCTCGGCTTCTGGCCCAACGCCGTGCTCTCGCGCCGGGGCCGCAAGAGCGGTCGTATCGAGGAGAGCACGCAGAACAACGGCGGCTCCCGCTGGGCCCGGTTCGTGCTGCGCCGCCCGATCCCCGTCCTGCTCCTCGGAGTTGTGGGCCTGGGCGCGCTCGCGGTGCCGATGACGCAGCTGCAGCTGGGCATGCCAGGGGACGAGGCCAAGCCCACGTCCACCACGGAGCGCCGGGCGTACGACGCGCTCGCCGAGGGCTTCGGTCCGGGATTCAACGGGCCGCTGACCATCGTGGCGGACACCAAGGGCGCCGACGACGCGAAGGGCGCCGCGGAGACGATCTCGAAGGAGATCGGCGGCACCAAGGGCGTGGTGTCGGTCTCTCCGGCCCGGTTCAACGACGCGGGCGACACCGCGGTGTTCCAGGTGGTGCCCTCGACGGCGCCGACCGACGAGAAGACCAAAGACCTGGTGAAGACCATCCGGAGCGAACGGCCGGGTCTTGAGTCCGAGACCGGGGCCACCTTCGAGGTCACGGGCAAGACGGCCGTGAACATCGACGTCGCCGACAAGGTCCAGGCCGCGCTGATCCCCTATCTCGTGGTCGTGGTCGGCCTGGCGATCGTGCTCCTGCTGGTCGTCTTCCGCTCGCTGCTGGTGCCGCTGAAGGCGGCCCTCGGGTTCCTGCTGTCGGTGCTGGCCGCCCTCGGCGCGGTCGTCGTAGTCTTCCAGCAGGGTCATGGCGCCGCACTGCTCGGGGTGGAGCAGACCGGCCCGATCATGAGCCTCACGCCGATCTTCCTGGTGGGCATCGTGTTCGGTCTCGCCATGGACTACGAGGTCTTCCTCGTCTCGCGGATGCGGGAGGCGTACGTTCACGGGGACCGGCCGGGGCAGGCGATCGTCTCCGGGTTCCGGCACAGCGCCCGTGTGGTCGTGGCGGCAGCGCTGATCATGATCGCGGTGTTCGCAGGTTTCGTCGGTGAGCCCGGCTCCATGATCAAGATGATCGGGTTCGGTCTGGCCTCCGCCGTCCTGCTCGACGCGTTCGTGGTCCGCATGGCGATCGTGCCGGCCGTGCTCGCCCTGCTCGGTGACAAGGCATGGTGGCTGCCGGGCCGGCTGGACCGGCTGCTGCCCAACGTCGACGTGGAGGGCGAGTCCCTCAGCCGACCGGCGGCCGACGGCACGGGCGAGGCCCCGGACAGGTCCGGGTCCGCGGACGAGGGCGACAAGGTGGCCTCGGTCGATGCGGACGCGGTCACCACAGCCGAGGTTCGCGTCTGACCCGGCCCTACGTGCCCGACCGGGAGTCGCCCGAGGTGAACGGCCTCGGCGGCTCCCCTCGCCGTCCGCCCGAAAGTCGTCCACCCTGACCTCAGCCCATCCGACGGAGAGCACATGATCATCAGCCCCGAGCGATACGCGGATCGTCATCCCCGCGCCGTCGACGTGGCTACGGGCTTGGCGATGGTGGCCTGTGCGGCCCTCGGCGCCGCGCTCAGCACACCGGGCACCGACACCCCCGACGAGGGGTGGCCGGCCGTGGTTCTCGCCGCCGTTTCCTGCATCGCTCTGGTGCAAGGCCGTACCCATCCGCGCGCCGCCCTCGCGGTGGTCGGGGCGAGCACCGTGGTCACGAGTGTGCTGGGTTATTTGCTCACACCCCTGACACTGGCACCGGTCATGATGGCCCTCTACTGGCTGGCCACCCTCACCGAGCCAAGGACCACGCGCGCCTACGGTCTCTCGACCACGGCCGTCCTGGTGGTCGTGTCAGCGGTCAACGACCCGACGGACCTCTCCGTGGGGCTCAGGGTGGTCGGCCCCATCCTCTGGCTGCTGCTGCCCCTCGCCGCCGGCAGCAGCACCCGGACCCGGCGCGCCTACCTGGAGGCCGTGCAGGCACGGGCCGAACACGCCGAGCGCACCCGCGAGGAGGAAGCCCGCCTCCGGGTCACCGAAGAGCGCGTACGCATCGCCCGCGAACTGCACGACGTCGTCGCCCACCATCTGGCCCTCGCCAACGCCCAGGCCGGCACCGCCGCACACCTGGCACTCACCAGCCCCCAGCAGACGAAGAAGATCCTCACCGACCTGACCGGCACCACGTCCTCCGCCCTGCGCGAACTCAAGGCCACCGTCGGCCTGCTGCGCCAGACCGGCGACCCGGACTCCCATCCCCTCGAACCCTCGCCCGGACTCGACCGCCTCCCCGAGCTGATCTCGGCATGCGTGTCCGCCGGCCTCGATGTCACCGTCACCACCGACGGAGAACCCAAGCCGCTCTCCCCGGGAGTCGACCTGACCGCGTTCCGCATCGTGCAGGAAGCCCTCACCAACATCACCAAGCACGCCGCCGCGGAAACCGCACACGTACGCCTCGCCTACTCGGACGCCCGCTTGATCATCACGATCACCGACGACGCGACGACCACCGCGACCGCGCCCGCCCCCGCCGCATCTGGGCAGGGCGGCGGCTTCGGCCTCATGGGCATGCGCGAACGCGCCCATTCCGTCGGCGGCGAGCTTCGTGCGGGCCCCCGCCCCGAAGGCGGCTTCGAGGTCACCACCGCGCTACCGCTCCATCCCCACGCCCGAGAAGAAGACGCATGGCCGGAAGCTGGTCGACAGTGACTCCGGGGCATGGCTGAGGACGTACGCCGAGCAGGTCATGCCGGCGTTCCGCTGACGGGCCGACGCGTCACTCGCCGCACCAGGTCCACCCAGGTCGCCTGGAGGCGAGCGACGGGGACCTCGCACGTGTTCCGCAGGTAGTCCGCCGTCTCGAAGTTCGTGAAGGCGAGCAGGGCGTGGGCGAGCATGTCGTGGTCCCCGTCGGCTCCCGCCTCACGCAGAAGGTCGGAGACATGACGGTGGAAAGAGCGGCCGACGTCCGAGGTGCGCCGACGCTCGTAGACCATCTGACGCACCAGTTCGGCACCGAGGTCCCCGTCGGTGGCGGCGCGTTCGACCAGGGCGCAGCCGAACGCCTCCAGCCGGTCCCTCGCGGGGGCTCCTGGCCCCAGCGGCGGGGGACCCGAGGTGTACGCCTCCTCGAACTCGCCCTCGACCTCATGGAGGAGGGCGAGCAGCAGCCCGTCGCGATCCCCGAAGCGACGGAACAGCGTGGCCTTCCCCACGCCGGCCGCCTCCGCGACCTCGTGCATCGTCACGTGCTGCGCCCCGCGTTCGGCGACCAGCCGAGCGGCCGCCTCCAGCAGCCGGGCACGGTTGCGGGCGGCGTCAGCCCGCTCGCCCGTCGTGTGCGGGCATGCGAGCGCACGAACGTCGGAACTGCCGCTTGCGGGCATCGCTCTCCTTCGGCTCCCAGGAGTGCGTCGGGCGGGCGGCGGTGCCTCGACCCGGAGCGGCACACGTGAGCGTGGTGTCGATTGCCCAGGCTAGTGCCCCGGCAGGCAACGTTCGCCCGTCAAGGAGCGGCGTCCGGTGCATGCTCTCGGCGTGCCGGGTGCACGTCCTCGTACTGGATGTACTTGGGCTTGTGCCCGGTGCGGCGAGAGGGCGTGCCGGGCGTCGCGACGGGGCGAACGTTGCCTGGCGGGGCACTGGTGACCCGGCCGGGGCCCCGGAACATACCTGGGCAGGAGCCGGCCTACGTGCAGGGGAATCCGGCGGCACTACGGGCCGGGCACGGGCGGTTCGGGGGCAACTGGCCAGTCGGGCCGGTGCGGTTGAGGGCGCGCGGAGCGCGTCAGGACGTACCGGGTTCGCCGAAGTCGAGCAGGACGAGGGCGCGGCGGCCCGCGAGGTCGAACAGGGCGGGAGCCTTCACGGCCGGACCTCCCGGGGAGCGTAGTAGTGCATCAGGGCGGCGTTGTCGGCGGCGCCGTGCCCGGCCGCGGTGAGCCAGCGGTGCAGTTCGGAGACGGCGCTCGTGACCGGCAGCGGTACACCGGCCGAGCGCGCGTAGTCGCGGGCGGCCTCCAGGTCCTTGACCATGTTGCTGACACGGCCGGTGGGGGAGAGGTCGGCCTCGGCGAACTTGACGAAGAACTCCTGCAGCAGCGTCGAGTCGGCCCTGCCTCCGCTGAGCGCGGTGAGTACCTGCCGGGGCGGCAGGCCCGCCGCCCGTACCAGGGCGGCCGCCTCGGCGAGCGCGGCGAAACCGCAGCCGACCAGCACCTGGTTGACGGACTTCACCAGTTGGCCGGAGCCGGCGGGGCCGAGGTGCGTCAGCCGGGAGGCCAGGGCGCCGAGGACGGGCAGCGCGCGTTCGACGTGCTCCTCCTCGCCGCCGAGCATCAGCGTCAGCTCACCGCGCTCGGCGCCCGGTGCACCGCCCGACAGCGGGGCGTCGACCCAGCCGGCCCCGGCCTTCGCGGCCCGCTCGGCGAACTCCCGGGTGGCGTCCGGGCCGATGCTCGACATGTCGATCACCAGCACGCCGTCGGCCGCCGAGCTCAGCACCCCGTCCGGTCCAAAGGCGACCTGCTCGACCGTCTCGGCGGTGTTGAGGGAGAGGATCACCACCCCCGACGCCGCTAGCACGGCGGGCGATGCCGCCTCAAGGGCCCCTTGCCGGGTGAGTTCGGCGACGGCCGCCGACCGGATGTCGAACACGCGCACGGGGCGTTCGCGTGCAAGGAGACGACGGGCGATGGCGGAGCCCATGACTCCGAGCCCGGCGACACCCACCTTCGTGTGTACGGGCACCTGACCTCCTGAACTAAATACTGTTCTTGTGTCAGTATATTGATCGCCAGTGGTTGAGGTGGCAAGGAATGGGAGCCTAAAAAGTGATCCCGGGGCAACCTCGTACAGCATATTGGCTTACGTGCCACATGTTGTTACGGCCCTAGTCGTCTTCTCGACCGCCTGCGGGCACGGCTCCATCGCGCTCGCCGTTTGGGCTGTGCAGACCGGCCGCGTCGCCCGTGATCCCTCGGGGATCACCACCGTCGTCGTCGACGTCCCCTCGGGCCGGGTCACCATGCGCGTACACGCGACCGGCGAGCAGATCACCGGCGTCGACTTCGTCAACGTCCCCAGCTACCGCCTCGCCGAACGCGTCGCCGTCGCCACTTCGCGCGGAGACGTCGTCGTCGACATCGGCTACGGGGGTGCCCTCTACGCGCACCTGAACGCCGCGAGCGTCGGCCTGGCCGTCACGCCCGCCCACTACCGCGACCTCATCGCGATCGGACGCGAGGTCAAATGGGCGCTCAACGAGACCGAACACGCCCGCCATCCCGTCGACGACCGCCTCAGCGGCATCTACGGAACCATCCTTTTCGACGACCTCGGCAGCGACGAGGACGGCAACCTGCACCAGCGCAACGTCACCGTCTTCGCCGACGGCCAGGTCGACCGCTCCCCGTGCGGCTCCGGCACCTGTTCACGGGTCGCGGTCCTCGCGGCGGCCGGCCGGCTCAAGCCGGGCCGGACCCTCGTCCACGATTCGATCGTCGGCACCCGCTTCCACGCCCGCATTTCGTGGAAGAACTGACCGTCGCAGGTCACCCCGCTGTCATTCCGGAGGTCACGGGGATGGCGTACCGGACCGGAGAGCACCGCTTCGAGATCGATCCCGCGGACGACCTCGGCACCGGATTCGTGCTCCGCTGACCGCCCTGCGCTCAGGAGTCGCCTTCGGTCCTGCCTGCCCAGATGCCGCGGCTGTGGGCGAGGTGCTTGCGCATGAGTTCGGCGGCCAGGTCGGCATGGCCGGACTCGATGGCATCCACGATCTCGATGTGCTCCTCGCCGGAGCGGGTCAACTCGCCCTGGTCCGCGAGTTTCTGCAGGCCCTGCATGCGGGCCTGGTCGCGCAGCTGGCCGGCCATCGCGACCAGACGGCGATTGCCGAGCAGCTCCAGCAGGCCCAGGTGGAACTGCCGGTCGAGATCGAGGAAAGAGGTCAGGTCGCCTTCCCTCGCGGCGTCGGTGATCTCTTCGGCCAGCTGCCGGAACTGCGGGATGGGCCGGCCGGCGAGGAGCTCGGTGACCTCGGACATGGCCGGCGCTTCGAGCATGGTGCGCAGCCGGAAGATCTCGTCCAGGTCGTGATCGGTGAGAACCGGCACCCGGAAGCCCCGGTTGCGGATCACCTCGACGATGCCGAGGTTGGCGAGGTCCATGACCGCTTCCCGAACCGGGGTGACCGAGACACCGAGAGCCGCGGCCACGTTGATCACGCTCTCCACCTGCCCCGGCGCGATCTCCCCGAGCACGATCCGCGTCCGCAACGCCTCCCGCGCCTGCTCTCGGAGGCTGACCGATCTGAGCTGGGGAGTGTGGCCGGCCGCTGCTGCCGGGCGGGAAGGAGTCACGCCTTATGGATAACACGGAAGCGATCGGACCGTCGACGGGCTGATGTGTAAGGTGCAATACCTTACTAGTCGCTTACTGGCGGCGCCGAAGGACGGAGTTCCATGCAGACCATCAGCCTCGGCGAACACGAGATCCGTGAGGCCGTGTCGATGAGCGAGGCGATCGACGCCGTGCGCCGCGGCTTCATCGGCCTGGCAGGCGGGGAGTTCGAGATGCCCACCCGCACCGCGCTGCGGGACGGACAGTTCCTCGTCATGTCGGCGCACCACCGGCCGACCGAGTCCGCCATGATCAAAACCCTGAGCGTGAACTTCGACCGGGCACCCGCCATCACCGGCACCGTCGTCTGGAGCACCCTGGACCGGCTCGACCACCTGGTCGCCGACGCCGCCGCCGTCACCACCCTGCGCACCGGTGCGGCGGTCGGCGTCGCCACCGACCTCCTGGCCGCGCCCGACGCCGACCGGCTGACCCTGATCGGCGCCGGTGCCCAGGGCCCCGACCAGGTCCGCGCCGTCCACACCGTCCGGCCACTGCGCCACCTCACCGTCGTGGCCACCCATGCCGAACGCGCCCAGGCACTGGCCGACACCCTGCGGGCCGAGCTGGACGGCACCGAGATCGCCATCGCCACCGAGGCGGCCTCGGCCGTCCAGGACGCCGACATCGTCTGCTGCGCCACCCCCGCGACCAGCCCGCTCTTCCCCGCCTCCGCCCTGCCCGCGCGGGTCCACGTCAACGCCATCGGCGCCTTCCGCCCCACCATGCGCGAACTGCCGGACGAACTGCTGGCCGACAGCACCGTGGTCATCGACGAACGCGACGCCGTCCTCGAAGAGTCCGGCGAGATCATCCACGCCCTTCAGACCGGTGCCATCGCCCAGGACGACCTCACGGAACTGGGCGCCGCCCTGACCACCGCTCCCGTCGGCCACCGCGAGCGCACCGTGTTCAAGACGGTCGGCGTCGCCATACAGGACTGGGCCATCGCGCGACTCCTGGCCGACAAGTTCCTCCGCTGATCCGCTGTCAGCCCTTGCTCCCGGCCGTGCCCGCCGCCGCGTGCACCGCGTGTCCGCCGAACTGCTGCCGCATCGCGGCGAGCGCCTTGAGCTGGGCGGCGTCCGGCTGCCGGGAGGCGAAGCGGGCGAAGAGGGCGGCGGTCATGGCAGGGGCGGACACCGCCAGGCGTACCGCCTCCTCGACGGTCCATCGGCCCTCGCCGGAGTCGTCGACCCGGCCGGACAGACCGGCCAGCCCGGAGTCCTGTTCCAGGGCGCGGACGAGGAGGTCGAGGAGCCAGGACCGTACGACCGTGCCGTGCCGCCAGGAGGCGAGGACCTTCGGCACGTCGGGAACGTACTCGCAGGCCTCCAGCAGCTCGTAGCCCTCGGCGAGAGCCTGCATCATGCCGTACTCGATGCCGTTGTGGACCATCTTGGCGTAGTGCCCCGCGCCCACCGGGCCGGCGTGGCAGATGCCGTCCTGCTCCGGCGCGAGTGACTCCAGCAGTGGCCACACCCGCCGGACGTGCTCGTCCGCGCCGCCGCACATCACCGCGTAGCCGTTCTCCCGGCCCCACACGCCGCCGCTGACCCCGCAGTCGACGTATCCGACGCCGTGCCCGGCGAGCAGCCGGGCGTGCTCGGTGTCGTCGCTGAAGCGGGAGTTGCCGCCCTCGACGATCACATCGCCCGGGGAGAGGAGGGCGGCCAACTGGTGGATCGCCCGGTGGGTGGGGTCGCCTGCGGGCAGCATCAGCCACACCACGCGCGGGGCGGCGAGCTTGCCCAACAGTTGCTCGAGTGAGTCCGCGTCACGGTCCGGTGAGGTGCGGCTGTAGCCGAGCACCTCGTGGCCGCGGTCGCGCCAGCGGGCCGCCATGTTGCCGCCCATACGTCCGAGGCCGACGATTCCTACCTGCATGTGGTTCAGTCCTTCGTGGTGGTGGGGTGCGAGTCGGGGGAGGGGTGGCGGCCCTCGCGCAGCAGCCGGAGGACGACGCTGTTGTCCAGGTCGCCGAGGCCGTCGGCGTCGACCGCGGCGTAGAGGCCGGCGACGGTGGCGGACAGCGGCAGCGTGACGTGCGCGTCGGTGGCGCTGTCCAGGACGAAGCCGAGGTCCTTGTGGAGATAGCGCGCGGGGCCGGAGGGGGTGAAGTCGCTGTCGGCGAGGTGGTGATGCTTCTGCGCCAGCACCTCGGAGGAGGCGAGGCCGCCGGCCAGCACGTCCAGCAGCGTCGCCGGTTCGAGTCCGCCGCGCTCACCGAGCACGACGGCCTCGGCCAGGGCCACCAGGGTCCCGGCGACGACGAGTTGGTTGCACGCCTTGGCGAGCGATCCGGATCCGGTGCCGCCCATGCGGCGCACGGTCGAGCCCAGGGCCGCCAGGTACGGGCGGACCCGTGCCACGGCGTCCTCCGTTCCGCCCGCCATGATCGACAGGGCGGCGTCGCGGGCGCCGGTCACGCCACCGCTGACGGGAGCGTCGACGACCTCGATGCCGCGCGGGCCCAGCTCCTCGGCCAGGGCGCGGACCGCCACCGGCGAGACGGTGCCCATCACGACGAGCGTGTCCATGGCACGGCCCGCGCCCGCGGAGTCGGCGTCCGCGAGCAGCCCGGCCGGGTCGTCCAGCAGCGCCCGGACCTGGGGGAGGTCGGGGAGCATGGTGAGGACGACCCGAGCGGCGCCGGCCACCTGGGCGGGACGGGCGGCGGCACGGCACCCGGCGGCGACGGCGGCGTCGAGTGGAGGCCGGCTGCGGTTCCAGGCCAGTACGTCGAAGCCGGCCTTCGCGAGGTTGACCGCCATCGGCAGGCCCATCGCACCGAGCCCGACGAAGCCGACGGTCCCGGAGAGGGGAGACGGCGAGCTCACGGGCGGACCCCCGCCCGCGTGGGCTCACCCGTCTCCGTCCCCAGGGCGCCCAGCCGCTCGGAGAGGTACGCGTGACCGAGGACGTCCCGGTTGACGACGAACCGGGGCAGCCGGCCCGTCGCCACGTCCAGGACGGCCCGTACCGCGCTGCCGCCGTTCCCGGCGGACATCTCGTCGGTCCAGGCCAGGCTGTGCGGGCTGAGGATCACGTTGTCCATGCTCAGCAGCGGGTTGCTCGGGTCCGGCGGCTCGGTTTCGAACACGTCCAGTCCTGCGCCGCGGATGCGACCGGCGCGCAGCGCCTCGATCAGCGCCGCCTCGTCGACGATCGGGCCGCGGGCGACGTTGAGCAGTACCGCCGAAGGCTTCATCAGGGCCAGCCGCCGGGCGTCGACCAGGTGGAAGGTCTCCTCGGTCAGCACGCACATCACGATCACCGCGTCGGCCTGAGCCATCACGGTGTCGGCGTCGGCGAGACGTACGCCGAGATCCGCGGCGGTCTCCGGCGGGCAGTACGGGTCGTAGGCGAGGACCTCGACCTCGAACGGCCGGAGCAGTCCCACCAGATCGCGGGCGGTGTTGCCGAGTCCGAGCAGACCGACGCGGCGGCCGGTGAGCCCGAGCCCCATCCACTGTTCCTTCTCGGACCAGCGTCCCTGGCGTACGAGCCGGTCCTTGGCGGTGACGTTGTGCAGGACGGCCAGCAGCAGGGTGAGGGCGGCGGTGGCGACGGGCCGCCGGGCGCCGTCGGGGGTGATGGTCACCAGGACGCCGTGCCGGGTGCAGGCGTCGAGGTCGACGGCGTCGTAGCCGACTCCGAAGCGGGCGAGGAGGAGCGGCGATCTGGTGACGCCGGCGAAGGTGCGGGCCGTGACGGCGGGGGCGGCGAACAGGACGGCGTCCAGACCGTCGATGTCCGGCGCGAGGAGCTCGTCGGTGTCGCGCGGGAGGTAGTCCCAGTCGATCCCGGCGGCGTCCAGTTCGCCGAGGCGGATGTCGCCCCAGACGTTGCGCCCGTCCGCGTCGAGGAAGTCACGGCTGACGCCTACGGTGAACCGGCCACCGGCCGGTCGGTCGCCCGCCATCACAGCACCGCGACCGGGTTCACGGGCGAGCCCGTGCCGCCGGGGATGTTCAGCGGCGCCACGATGAGCAGGAACTCGTGTCGGCCCGCCGCCGCGCAGGCGGCGGACAGCGCCTCCAGGTCGAGGTTGTCGAGCAGCGGTACGCCCATCGCGGTGATGGCGAGGGCGTGCACGGGGGAGTGCAGTCCCTCGACGGGGGAGGGCCGTACGTCGCTGTCGCCGTCACCGCCGAGCAGGGCGATCCCGCGCTCGGCCAGCAGGGGCAGGGCGTCGACGTGGAAGCCTGCGCTGGCGTTGTCGGGGTTCCAGGCGCCGAGTTCGGCGCGGCGCCGGAAGTGGCCGGAGCGCAGCAGTACCGCGTCGCCGTCGCCGATGGTCACGCCGAGCGCCTTCTCGGCGGCACGTACGTCGTCGGCGTGGACGCCGGTACCGGGTTCGAGCCAGTCGGTGCCGAGGACGGCGGGCAGGTCGATCAGGACGCCCCTGGTGACGAGGGGGCCGAGTGCGGAGACGGCGCCGAAGTGGGCGCCGGCGGCGTCGACGACCTCCCGGGCCGTGCGGCCGTCGTAGAGCTGGCCGCGATAGGCGATGTGGGAGAGCGCGTCGAGGTGGCTGACGCCCTTGCCGTGGTAGTCGACGGCGATGAAGTCCTTGTGGCAGGACGGCTCGGGAGCCTCCACGTCGCCGAGGTCGGACATGTAGTGCAGGGCGGGCTTGCCGTTGTCCGGGCCGGGCACCGTGTTCCAGGGCAGGGCCATCGGGACGGTGGTGCCGGTGCGGACCAGGGCGGTGGCACGCTGGACGTGGGCCGGGGTGACCCGGTTCCACGCGCCGCGGTCGGCGGGGGTCCAGCGGCCCCAGGTGCGCAGCGTGTCGAAGAGCGTGTCGAACTCCTCCCGCGAGAGACGGGGGCCGTTGCGGGGGAGTGAGGGGGCGGAAGGAGGCGGCGGGGAATCGGACGGGCTGCTGGTCATGTGCTGCTCAGCGCTCCAAGGCTCGGAGGGTGTCGTCGGCCGACCCGGAAGGCGCGCTACGGTCGGGAATCTTGTGAGACTCGGTCGGGAATCTCGGCGAGACTCGACGGCAAAGCGTGCGCCGACGGCATTGTCGTTCGGGGAGACACGAGGGACAATAACAACATGCTGAACGACGAACAGAATGATGGGTGGAGTTGACGGTGAGCGCAAGCGACCCGGGAAGTCTTGTCCCGGCGGTGACGCGGGCCGTGGCGATCCTCGACACGCTCGGTGAGGCGGAGGGCCGCCCGCTGTCGGTGAGCGACCTCGCCCGCGCCCTGGGTCTGCCGAAGTCCTCGACGGGGAACCTCTGCGCCTCCCTGGAGGCGGCTGGCATGATCACGCGCAACGGGACGGGCTTCAGCCTGGGGCGCAAGCTGGTGGAGCTGGGCGGCCGCTATCTGTCCACGGTGGACCAGCTGCGGGACTTCTACGAGCTGTGCCGGCGCAGCGCGCACATCTCCCGGGAGACCGCCCGGGTCGCCGTCCTGGACGGCCTGGACGTGCTGTACCTCGCCAGGTACGACGGCACCCAGCCGCTGCGCCTCACCGCCAACATCGGTGACCGGTTCCCGGCGAACTGCACGGCGACCGGGAAGGCGATCCTCTCGACCCTGGACCCCGCGGTGGCCGAGGACCGGCTGCGGGGCCGGACCCTGCCCGCGCTCAGCGAGCGGTCCCTCACCTCGGTGCCCGCGCTGCTGGCGGACCTGGCGGCGAGCCGGGAGCGGGGCTACGCCGTCGACGACGAGGAGGCGGGGGCGGGCATCGTCTGCCTCGCCGTGCCGGTCACCGGGTTCCGCACCGACTCGGCCCCCTTCGCGATCAGCGTCACCGTGCTCAAGGCGCGGCTCGACGACGCGTTCCGCGAGGCGCTGCTGAAGGACCTGCGGGCCATCGCGGCGGGGCTGGAGAACCCCATGCTCCCGCAGGGGGCGTCCACGGGCGGCGGGTGAGAGCGGGCGGGACCTCGGAGAGGAACGGGGTCCCGCCAGGGAGCGGGACGCGACGGCGGCCGTACGGAACCTTTCCGTACGGCCGCCGTAACTTTGGGGCAATCAATGTCTGCCGGAGTATTGACCAGCATGCTGGGATGAGTTCAGGATTTTGGGCGAGCCGATGGAGTGGTCCTCGGCCTGCAGATCCCCGGAGAAGTCCGTGAACGACGCTCCCGATGACACGACTCCCAGCCCTCCGCCGCCCGACGGCCTCACGGTGTCCCGCCCGCTGGTGACGATTCGCGGACTGCGCAAGCGGTTCGGCGGCACCCTCGCCCTCGCCGACGTCGACCTCGACATCCACAAAGGCAGCGTCCTTGCCCTATTGGGGCACAACGGTGCCGGGAAATCCACACTCATCAAGATCCTCGCCGGTGTCTACCGCGCCGACGAAGGCCAGGTCACCGTGGCCGGCCACGCTCTCGGCACCGACGCCGCGTCCACCGAGATGTCCTTCATCCACCAGGACCTGGGCCTCGTGGAGTGGATGACGGTGGCCGAGAACGTCGCCCTGGGCACCGGCTACCCCCGCCGCGGCGGCCTCGTCTCCTGGCGCCAGGTACGCCGACGCTGCGCCGAGGCACTGGACATCGTCGCCGGGCACCTCGACCCCGACACGGCCGTCGCCGACCTCACCCGCGCCGAACGCTCCCTCGTCGCCATAGCCCGCGCCCTGTCCACCCGGGCCCGCCTCATCGTCCTCGACGAGCCCACCGCCAGCCTGCCCGCCGCCGACTGCGCCCGGCTCTTCGACGTCCTGCACACCCTGCGCGACCGCGGCCACGCCATCCTCTACGTCAGTCACCGCCTCGACGAGGTCTACCGGGTCGCCGACCGCTTCGCCGTACTGCGCGACGGGCACCTCATCAGCGAGGGCCTCCTCGCCGACCACGGCCCCGAGCGGATCGTCCACGACATCGTCGGCCACGAGCCCGAGAGCCACCGGCCCGCCGCCCCCCGCGCCAGCGGCACCTCCGCCGCCACCGTGCTGCGCCTGACCGGCACCACCGCCGAGGGCGCCGGGCCGGTCGACCTGGACCTGCGCGCCGGAGAGGTCCTCGGCATGGTCGGCCTCACCGGAGCCGGCCACATGGACCTCGGCCGCGCCCTCGCCGGGGCCCGGCCCCTCACCGGCGGCGAGGTGCTGCTCGACGGCACGCCGTACCGCCCCCACTCGGTCGCCGCCGCCGTCGATGCCGGGATCGGCTTCGTCACCAGCAACCGCCAGGAGGAGGGCTGCGCCCTCGAACTCACCGTGCGCGAGAACTTCCTGGCCAACCCCCGCGCGGACGCCCGCTCACCGTGGCACTGGATCAGCCCGCGACGTGAACGTGCCGAGGCCGGATCCCTGGTCGAACGCTTCGGCGTGCGCCCCGCCGACCCCGAGGCACCGATCGCCACCCTGTCCGGCGGCAACCAGCAGAAGGTCATGATCGGCCGCTGGCTGCGGCTGAGCCGCCGCGTGGTGATCCTCGAGGAACCGACCGCGGGTGTCGACGTCGGCGCCAAGGCCGAGATCTACCGACTCCTCGACGACGCCCTCGCCGCAGGACTCGCCGTCCTGCTCATCTCCACCGACTTCGAGGAGGTCGCCGACGTCTGCCACCGCGCCCTGGTCTTCATGCGGGGCGGTGTGACGGCGGAACTGTCCGGCGAAGCCCTCACCGTCACCGAACTCACCCATGCCGCGTCGGCCATGCCGGCGCTGACCGGAACGGGCAACCACTGATGGCCACCGAGACCGAATCCTCCCGCCGGGCCCTGGGATCCAAGAGCCCGAGCCCCCGAACCGGCGCCACCGAAGAACCCCGGGGAGCGGGCACCGGCAAGGGGAGGCCCCGCGGCCGCGGCCGGCTGCGCGGCCATCTGATCGGCACCTACGGCCTGCTCACCCTCACCGTCCTGCTGTTCCTGGTCTTCTCCTTCGCCCTGCCGGACACCTTCCCGACCCTGGACAACGCCTCGTCGATCCTGTCCAACCAGTCGATCCCGGCGATGCTCGCGCTCGGCGCGATGATCCCCATCGTCACCGGCAAGTTCGACCTGTCCGTCGGCTACGGCCTCGGCTTCGCCCACGTGCTGGCGATGCAGCTCATCGTGAACAACGGCTGGCCCTGGCCGGCGGCCTGCCTCGTCGTCATCGTCGGCGGCGGCCTCATCGGCGTGTTCAACGGCCTGCTGGTCGAGTTCGCCCGGATCGACTCCTTCATCGCCACCCTCGGCACCGGCAGCGTGCTCTACGCGTTCACCGGCTGGATCACCGACGGCGCCCGCATCGTCCCCGGCCCGAACGGACTGCCCCCGGCCTTCACGGACCTGTACGACTCGAAGTTCCTCGGCCTGCCGGTGCCCGCCTTCTACGTCCTCGGGCTCGCCGTCATCCTGTGGCTGCTGCTGGAACGGCTGCCGCTCGGCCGCTACCTGTACGTCATCGGTTCCAACGCCCGCGCCGCCGACCTGGTCGGCATCCCCACCCGCCGCTACGGCATCTACGCCTTTGCCGGCTCCGGGATCGTCGTCGGCTTCGCCGGAGTCCTGCTCGCCGCCCAGCAGCAGATCGGCAATCCCAGCGTCGGCATGGACTATCTGCTGCCCGCCTTCGTGGGCGCCCTGCTCGGCTCCACCGCCATCAAGCCCGGCCGCGCCAACGCCGCGGGCACCGTCGTCGCCGTGGCCATCCTCGCCATCGGTCTCGCCGGCATCCAGCAACTCGGGGCCGAGTTCTGGGCCACGTCCCTGTTCAACGGCGGCACCCTCCTCCTCGCCGTCGGACTGGCCGGATACTCCGCCCGCCGCAGGCTGCGCGCGGGGGCCACCGCCACCCGCACGTCGCTGTCCGAGCCCGCCGCGTCCACCCCGGCCCCGTCCGCGGACCAGGCCTGAGACCTCCGGCCAACGGACCAGGCCTGCGAACTCCCGGTGAAGGGGCCCGCCCCTCCCTTCTCCTTCCCGCCCTCCCCGCACGTCAGCAAGGAGCACGTCCGTGTCGTACCACCACACCCGCATGGCGCCGCTGAGAGCCGTGGCCGCGCTCGCCCTGGTCACCGCCTTCGCCGCGGGCTGCACCCGAGGTTCGCAGGCCGGCGGCGCCACCACCGTCAGCAACTCGAAGGCCGGCTGCCCTGCCGTCCTCGCCCAGGCCAAGAAAGCGGTCCAGGGAGCCGAGGACGTCAACGCCCCCTGGGACGGCCCGACCACCGGCCCCAAGGCGGTTCCCGGCAAGACCATCGTCTACGTCGCCCAGAGCATGACCAACCCGGGAGTCGCCGGCGCCGCCGAAGGGGTCAAGGAGGCCGCCAAGGCCATCGGCTGGAAGATGCGGGTCATCGACGGTCAGGGCACTCCGGCCGGCATCCAGGCCGCGCTCAGCCAGGCCGTCGCCGTCAAGCCCGACGGGATCGTACTGTCCGGCTTCGACCCCAAGTCGACCGCGCAGCAGGTCGCCCAGGCCACCGCGGCCGGCATCCCGCTCATCGGCTGGCACGCCGTGGACACCCCCGGGCCCAGTACCGACCCGAAGCTCTTCAGCAACATCACCACGAAGGTCCAGGACGTCGCCAGGATCAGCGCGGACTGGATCATCGGCCAGTCCAACGGCCGGGCCGGCGTGGTGGTCTTCACCGACGCCTCCATACCCTTCGCCAAGGGCAAGTCGGACCTGATCGAGAAGGAGCTCGCCACCTGCTCCGACGTCAAGGTCCTGACGACGTCCAACATCCCCATCGCCGACGCCAGCAACCGCACGCCACAAGAGGTGTCCGCCCTGCTGTCCCGCTTCGGCACCAAGTGGACCAACTCCGTCGCCATCAACGACCTGTACTTCGCCGACGCCGCCCCGTCCCTGCGCGCGGCGGGCAAGCAGGGCAACGGAGCCCCCTTCAACATCGGTGCGGGAGACGGCGACCCGTCCGCCTTCCAGCGCATCAACAGCAAGCAGTTCCAGACGGCGACGGTTCCCGAGCCGCTGTCCGAACAGGGCTGGCAGATCGTCGACGAGTTCAACCGCGCCTTCGCCGGCAAGCCCGCCAGCGGCTACGTCGCCCCGGCCCACATCACCACGGCCGACAACAGCGGCGGCAAGTCCTCCTGGGACCCCGAGGGATACCGGGAGGCGTACCAGAAGCTCTGGGGGATGTGACCCACTCCGCCCCGCAGCCCCGCCTCACGCCGGTTGCCGCACGGCGGCACACCGCACGAAGGCCCTACCGGCGTCGGCCGGGAGGGCCTTCGTGCGTCAGCCGGAAGCCCCGGGCCTGGTGCGGCGGGCGTAGGCGCGGGCCGCGCGTGCGCGGTCTCCGCAGCGCGTCGAGCACCAGTGGCGGCGCCCGTGGCGCAGCAGGTAGCGGGTGCACGGCGGGGAGCCGCAGGCGGTGAGACGTTCGGCATCGGGTCCGGTGAGCAGGTCGGCCGCGTTGGCGGCGAGCGTCGCGAGAGCGTGGTCGACGATCTGGGTGGTGGGGTGTGGGGCCGCGCGGTAGGGGCCGGTCTTCTCGTCCCACTGCAGCAGCGAGGCGGTGGGCACCTTGGTCATCGCGTCATTGACGGCGGACAGGGCTGCTGGCAGGGCCGCGAGCGCGGTGACGCGGGAGGCGAACAGCGCCCTGATCTGCTCGCGCAGCGACCGCAGTTGTGCCGTGCACATCTCCCGGAGTCCGGCGTCCAAGGGGGCGAGACCACGTTCCGCCAGCCACCGACTCGCCGTCTCCGGCGTGCCGAGGAAGTCGATGAACTGCCCGCCGGGCAGCGCGATGGTGCTGTTGACGAAGGCGAGGGCCAGGTACTGCTCCTCGCCGGGCGCGGGCGGCACGGCAGGTTCGGCGGGTTCGGCGGTCGCGGGCGGCACGGCAGGTTCGGCCGGTTCGGCGGTCACGGGCACATCCATGTTTCTCATGGTACGGATTGCCCGCATCCATGAGAAACGGCTACGGTCCATCACGGATAAGTCGATCCCATCCGTGAGGTGTTTTTCGTGGCTCCTTCTGAGACGACCCGTGAGCAGTTCCCCGTCCGCGTCTTCGGCGGCCCGACCGCCCTCTTCGAGTACGGCGGCCTGCGCTTTCTCACCGACCCCACCTTCGACG
Source organism: Streptomyces sp. NPDC002888 (assembly GCF_042888465.1). NCBI lineage: Bacteria > Bacillati > Actinomycetota > Actinomycetes > Kitasatosporales > Streptomycetaceae > Streptomyces > Streptomyces sp. NPDC002888. The sequence continues at coordinate 19,795 of NZ_JBIAPU010000055.1, forward strand.
CCCCCGGCGACTACCCGACGCCGGGCGGCCCGCTCCTGACCAAGACCGCCCCTTCCTCCGGCAGCTTCGCCGAACTCGGCCCCGTCGACGTGGTCCTGCTGTCCCATGACGAGCACGCCGACAACCTCGACCGTTCCGGCCGCGCCCTGCTCGCCGACGTGCCGCTCACCCTCACCACCCCCGGTGGCGGCAAGCGCCTCGGCGACAAGGCCAGGGGGCTGGCCGACGGGGAGTCCGTCGAGCTGGACCGCCCCGGCGGCGGCACGGTCACCGTGACCGGCGTCCCCGCCATCCACGGCCCCGGCCCGCGCGAGGACATCGAGGCGATCGCCGGGCAGGTCGTCGGTTTCGTCCTGACCGGTGACGGGCTGCCCACGGTGTACGTCAGCGGCGACAACGCCTCCCTCGACGCCGTCAGGGAGACAGCCGAGCGCTTCGGGCCGGTGGACACCGCCGTCCTCTTCGCCGGCGCGCCCCGCTTGTCCGTCCTGTTCGACGGCGCGCCCGTCGTCCTCGACAGTGCTCAGGCCGCCGAAGCCGCCCGGATACTCGGCGCGCGCCGTGTGGTTCCCGTCCACTACGACAGCTGGGCCCACTTCACCGAGGGCCGCGACGAACTCCAGGCCGCCTTCACCGCCGCGGGGCTGGGCGACCGCCTGGACTGGGGGCACCGGGGCTGACCCCACCGGTCGGACTCCGTCCGATCAACGGCCCGTCGTACTCGACCCGTTCAGCAGCGGCGGAGGTATGACGAGGCCCCTGCCCAAGGACGTGCTCCAGGACATCGCGCCGAGTCGCGCCGAGCCGGTCCCGGTGTCATCCGCACGCAGTATGCGGCGCTCATCCCTGAGGAGGACAGCAGCACGCCGGCTCGTGCAGCGCCACCAACTGACAGTGCCAGCACCAGCACGATGCCTCGGCCCGCCCTTTCCCGCCAGGCTGGTGATCTACCCGAAACCAGACCTGGAGATCCGTTTCTCGTGGCTACCTTCCTCTACCGGATGGGCCGGACCGCCTTCCAACGGCGCTGGCTCGTGCTGCTGTTGTGGGCAGTGGTCCTCGGCGCCGTCGGCCTCGGCGCCGCCAAGGCTCCCGCTGCCTCCGACGACGGCACGTCCTTCATGCCCGGCATCGAGGCGCAGAAGGCGTTCGACCTGATCGGAGAGCGTTTCCCCGGCTCGGACGCCAACGGCGCCAACGCGCGGATCGTGTTCGTCGCACCCGACGGAGAGAAGGTGACCGCGGGCGACAACCGCGCCGCCATCGACAAGCTCGTGACCGAGGCCGCCGACGAGCCCCAAGTCGCCAGTGCGGTGGGCCCGTTCACGGCAGGCGCGGTGAGCAAGGACGGTTCCACCGCGTACGCCACGGTGAACTACAAGGTCAAGGCCGCCGACCTCACCGATGCGGCCAAGGCCGCGCTGGAGAAGGCCGTCGACCAGGTCCGTGACTCCGGTCTCACGGTCGAGGTCGGAGGCACCGCACTCGCCGAGCAGCCCGCGGCGGGTGGCTCGTCCGAGGTCATCGGCATCGCCCTGGCCGCCGTCGTCCTGCTGATCACCTTCGGATCCCTCGCCGCGGCCGGACTTCCCCTGCTCACCGCCGTCGTCGGCATCGGGATCAGCATGGCCGCCATCATGGCCCTGGGCAGTACCTTCGGCCTGTCCCTGACCACCGGGACGCTGGCCACGATGCTCGGACTCGCGGTCGGCATCGACTACGCCCTCTTCGTGGTCTCCCGCTACCGCGAGGAGCGCGCAGGCGGGCACGACCCGCGCGAGGCGACCGGCCTCGCCGTCGGCACGGCCGGTTCCGCCGTGGTCTTCGCCGGCCTCACGGTCGTCATCGCGCTGGCCGGCCTGTCGGTGGTCGGCGTTCCGATGCTGACCAAGATGGGTTTGTGCGCCGCGGGTGCCGTGGTCGTCGCCGTTCTGATCGCCCTCACCCTGGTCCCCGCCCTGCTCGGCATGTGGCCGAACGCCGTGCTCTCCCGCGCCGCGCGCAAGAGCGGGCCCAAGGCCCCGACGGCTGATAACGGCGGTTCCCGGTGGGCACGCTTCGTGCTGCGCCGGCCGGTGGCCGTGCTGGTGACGTGCGTCGCCGGTCTGGGCGTCCTCGCCCTGCCCGCCGCGAGCTTGGAGATGGGCATGCCGGGGGCCGAGTCCAAGCCCGTCTCGTCGACGGAGCGACGCGCCTACGACGCGCTCGCGGACGGCTTCGGCGCGGGCTTCAACGGGCCGCTGACGATCGTCGTGGACGTCAAGGGCGCGGCCGAACCCAAGGCGGCCGTGAAGGAGATCGCGAAGGAGATCGGCGCGACCAGCGGGGTCGTGTCCGCCTCTCCGGCGCGGTTCAACCAGGCCGGTGACGCCGCACTCTTCTCGGCGGTTCCGGCCACCGGCCCGAACGACGAGGACACCAAGGGCCTCGTCCAGAACATCCGCGCGCAGCGCCCCGCCCTCGAGCGGGAGACCGGGGCGACGTTCGAGGTCACCGGCAGCACCGCGATGAACATCGACGTCGCGCAGGCCCTGCAGGACGCGCTCGTGCCCTACCTGGCCGTCATCGTCGTTCTGGCCCTGATCCTGCTGCTGGTGGTCTTCCGTTCCGTGCTCGTGCCCGTCAAGGCCGCGCTCGGGTTCCTGCTGTCGGTGCTGGCCGCTCTCGGCGCGGTCGTGGCGGTCTTCCAGTGGGGCTGGGGCGCGGAACTGCTGGGAGTGGAGCAGGCCGGTCCGATCATGAGCCTGATGCCGATCTTCCTGGTGGGCATCGTGTTCGGCCTCGCGATGGACTACGAGGTGTTCCTCGTCTCCCGTATGCGGGAGGCCTACGTCCACGGGGACCGTGCCCCTCAGGCGGTCGTCACCGGCTTCCGGCACAGTGCGCGGGTGGTCGTCGCCGCGGCGGTGATCATGATCGCGGTCTTCTCCGGATTCATCGGCGCCGATGAGTCGATGATCAAAACCATCGGCTTTGGTCTCGCCGTCGCGGTGCTGTTCGACGCCTTCGTCGTCCGCATGGCGCTCGTACCCGCGGTGCTGGCCCTCCTCGGGGACAAGGCGTGGTGGCTGCCCCACTGGCTCGACCGGCTGCTTCCCCGCGTCGACGTCGAGGGCACCGGGCTCGCCGCTCCGCCGGCGCACAGTGCCGGACCGGCGGGCAACGAGCCCGCCCCGCGGGAATCGGCCCGCGTCTGAGTCCTGTACCGCGGGTCGCGGCGCCGAGCACAAGGGCGCCGCGACCTGCGGTGTGTGAGCATGTCTGTCCTTGGACCTCTCTCGGAGTGTGATGAGCACCAGCTGGCAGCGCCGGGCAGTGACCCGTCCGAAAACCGTGGAGGCCGTGACGCTGGTCCTGCTGTTCGCGGTCACTGTCCTCGGCGTTGTCGTCACCCGGGCGGTTGTGTCCGACACCCCGCCCGTGTGGCCCGGCGTCGCGCTTGCCGCCGTCGCCTGCGCCGCCCTGCGCCTGCGCCGCGACCGCCCCCTGCACGTCCTCGCCACGACCACGCTGTGCACCATGGGTCAGGGTGCCCTAGGCTACCTCCTGACTCCCGGGCTGATGGGCCCGCTCCTGGTCGCGCAGTACTCCACGAGTCTGCACACCTCCCGCCGCACCACCTGGAACAGCGCACTGACAGCCGCCGCCGGCATGGTCGTCACCGGTTTGCTCGTCCCCTCGTTCCGCAACTCACCGGTCCTCACGACCGTGAACCCGGCGGCATGGGTTCTGCTGTCCGCGGCCCTCGGGGCCTACGTCCGGGTGCGCCGCGAGTACGCGGTGGCTCGCGCCGAACACGCCGACCGACAGCGCGAGGAAGAGGCACGGCACCGGGTGATCCAGGAACGCATGCGCATCGCACGGGAGTTGCACGACGTGGTCGCCCACCACCTGACCCTGGCCGACGCCCAGGCCGGCACCGCGGCGCACCTCTCACGAACCCACCCGGACCAGGCTTTCGAGATCATTGCCAGGCTGCCGGAGACCACCGCTGCCGCGCTGCGCGAACTCAAGGCCACCGTAGGGCTGTTGCGCCAGGACAACGACACAGCCGACCTGGCCCCCGCACCAGGACTGCAGCAACTGCCCGACCTGGTCGACGCCTGCTCGACGGTCGGCCTGGTGGTGAGCGTCACCGTCGAGGGACAGCCGCTCCGACTCACCCCCGTACTCGACCTGACGGCCTACCGGATCATCCAGGAAGCCCTGACCAACGTCGCCAAGCACGCCGCCACCCGCACCGCACAGGTCCGGCTCGCGTACACCCCCCACTACCTGACCCTGACCATCACCAACGACACCGCCTCCGACCGCCCCGCGACCACACCCGCCACCGGAGGCGGCTTCGGCCTCCTCGGCATGCGCGAGCGCGCCGCAGCCGCAGGCGGCACCTTCCACGCCGGCCACCGGCCGCAGGGCGGCTTCGAGGTCGCCTGCGCCCTTCCGCTCAACAGCAACGACGAGAGTCCCGCCACATGACCATCCGCGTCCTGCTCGCCGACGACCAGGCCCTCCTGCGGGCCACCTTCCGCATCCTCATCGACTCGGTCGCGGACCTGACCGTCGTCGCGGAGGCCGCCGACGGACAAGAGGCCGTCGACCTCACCGCGACGCACCAACCCGACGTGGTCATCATGGACATCCGCATGCCGAACGTCGACGGAGTGGCAGCCACCGCGGCCATCTGCTCCCGACCGGAACTGGCGGACACGCACATCCTGATCCTCACCACCTTCGAGAACGACGAGAACGTCGCCAAGGCCCTGCGCGCCGGCGCGAGCGGCTTCCTGGGCAAGGGCGTCAGCCCCGAGGTCCTGCTGTCGAGCATCCGAACCGTCGCGGACGGCGACTCCCTGCTCTCGCCCACCGCCACCCGGGCCCTCATCACCCGCTTCCTGGCCACCCCCGACACCGACGGCTTCCTCGCCCTCCCCGACGCCGTCAAAGCCCTGACCGACCGCGAACGCGAGGTCACGGCCCTGGCCGCGCACGGCAAGTCCAACGCGGAGATCGCCGACCGACTCGTCCTCAGCCCGCTGACCGTACGCAGCCACATCCAACGCGCCATGACCAAACTGGGCGCCCGCGACCGCGCCCAACTCGTCGTCGTCGCCTACCAGAGCGGCCTGGTGAAACCGCAGCCACACCCCAAGAGCTGATCCGACGTCTCCCTGGACCGACGCAGAGTCGAAAACGTGGTGCCGATGGGCTTCACGTCGGTTCCGCGGCTTCCCCTCCTGACGGCGTTGCCGCAGGCCATGCGCGGGGAAACGGCACGCGCAAGGCCGCGGCCGCGACCGGCGTGTGCTCGGCGGTCGCGTGCAGCCGCCCGTCGCGCAGGACGATGGCGCCGCTGCGAAGCATCGTGTCGACCAGTTCGGCGGCGAGTGCCTCGGACGTCCTGCCCAGCAGCCGCGCCGCGTCCGTCAGCCAGGCCCGGTCGTGCAGGTAGGGCTCGACCTCGGTGGTGGGAACTCCGCCACGGATCATCAGGGCGAAGGCGAGGATCCGGCGTGCGCCGTACCAGACCGCGCCGGCCGGGTCGTCGACGAGGCGCTGGGCGCGGCGCGTCGCGGCGGCGAACGCGGCACTCGGGTCGGCGGGAATCGGCCCGTGGGCGGGCAGCAGCGAGCGGGCCGGGAGGTCGGCCAGCCGGTGCAGGGAGGCGAGCGCGGTGGCGGCGGCGTCGGGGCCGTCGAGCGCGAGGTTGACCCAGCCGACGTCGTAGTCGGACAGGGCGTCTCCGGCCACCAGCAGCCGCTCCTCGGGCTGCCACAACGACAGGTGACCGGGGGTGTGCCCTGGCGTGCGTACGACCATCCAGTCGGCGTCGCCGAGCCGGAGGACCTGCCCGTCGTCGAGCGGTTCGTCGACGGTGTAGGGGCTGACCGGTTGGTCGAGGTACTCCGCCAGGCAGCACCCCGGATCTCGCCGGGTGACGGCCTGGGCGTCCGGTGAGCTTGCCGCGATGCCGGCGCCCATGGCCCGCAGCAGCGCGTTGCCCCCGACATGGTCGGAGTGCCAGTGGGTGTTCACGACGAGCGCGACGTGCCCGGTGTGCGCGCGTGCCCAGGCGGCGGTCTCCTGTGCGTGGCCGACGAACCCGCTGTCCACCAGGGCCGGTCGGCGCCCGTGCAGCAGGAGCAGATTGGCGTCGGGAAAGGGCCTGCGCCGCCAGGTCACCCAGGCGGGGAACTGCTCGGCGCCGTCATCCATGAACAACCTCCTTGTCAGCAAGGGCAGTTTCCTGGCTCACCAGTCCGCGGGGCGGCCCTTGAGCTGGCGCGTCAGTGATCCGGCGGGATCGTGGCGGGAGCGCCGTCGGTCCGGGCCTCCAGAGCACGCAGTACGGCCACCATGTCCTCGCCGCCGTGGCCCTGTTCGACGGTCTCGCCGTAGAGGGTGTGGCAGACGTCGAGGAGCGGGGAGGCCAGGTCGGCCTTGCGGGCGGCCTCGGCGATCAGGCGGTTGTTCTTGAGGACGTCCGCGGCGGCCGCCTGGACGGTGAAGTCGCGGGTCTGCAGCTTGGGTCCCTTCACGCGGGAGACGGCGCTGGCCATCGGTCCCGCGTCCAGGACGTCCCGGAGCAGACGCTGGTCGAGCCCGTGCCGGTCGGCGAAGTGGAACGCCTCGGTCAGGCCGGTGACCAGGGTGATCAGGAACAGGTTCACCGAGAACTTCATCAGCAGCGCGCCCGGGACCGCGCCGCAGCCGAACGTCTCCCGGCACATGGGGGCGAGCAGCGGGCGTACGGCCGCCACAGCATCGTCGTCACCCGCCAGCATCCCCACCAGTTCGCCCTGCTCGGCCGGGACGCGGGAACCGGAGACCGGGGCCTCGACGTATCGCCCGCCCGCCGCCCGGACGTCGTCCTGCAGACTGCCCGAGTACTCGGCTGACGTCGTGCCCATGTGGACGACGGTGTGTCCGGCGACGCGCGCGGCGAAGTCCCGGGTGCCACGCCCCAGGACGGCGTCGATCGCGGCCTCGTCGGCCAGCATGAGGATCACGGTCTCTGCCCGGTCGAAGACCTCGGCGGGGCTCGCCGCGGCTTCGGCTCCGGCGGCGCGCAGGGGTTCGCACCGGCCGGGGGTGCGGTTCCACACGACGAGAGGCGTCCCGGCGCGGGCGAGGTTGAGGGCCATGGGCTGCCCCATGACGCCGAGGCCGACGAAACCGACGTACACGATGCTCTGCCTTTCCTGGCTCAGGCCGAGGCGGAGCCGCTGCCCCCGCCTATGACAGCGGTCATACTAGTCGCCGTTATGACCGTGGTCATAGGGCGCGCCCAGGGCGCTCATGTGCACGAACAGGGCTCGGTGTGGTCCGTTCTCTTGACTTTGATTTGAGCGTGTCATTACCGTCTCGCAGAATTTCGAACGCCGTTCGATATAACGAACGCTTCGAATGAGAGTGCGACGGAGGCCGCCCTATGCACGACCGACCCGCTGGACGTGGCAGACGCCTGACTGCCGCCCTGTCCGGATCGATTCTGTCGATGGCCCTGCTGGCCGGAGGGCCAGGGGCGGGTACCGCCCACGCGGCCGACGACCCCAACGCGGTCGCACTCGACCAGGACGCGATCCTCGCTGCCAACCAGCTCGACGAGCCGCAGTGGTACAAGGACAACATCCCGTTCCTGGACACCCCTGACGACGACATCGACGAGGTCTACTACTACCGGTGGAGCACCTACAAGCGCGCGCTCCGCTACACCGTGCCGGGCACCGGGTACGTGTCGACCGAGTACGACGTACCCATCGGCTACGCCGGGAACCCGTACACCGCGCTGCCGGACGCCACCGGCTATCACCTCCTGGACGGGCGCTGGCTGCACAACCGCGACTACGCCGGTGACTACCTGGACTTCTGGCTGCGCGGGGCGGGCAACTCCGGCGCGCGGAACTTCAGCGAGTGGATCACGAGCGCCGCGTACCAGCGCTTCCTGGTAACCGGCGACGCGGCCGAGATCAAGGCCGATCTCCCGCATCTCATCGCGCTGTACAAGAAGTGGGACTCGAACTTCACCAACGACATCACGGTGAACGGCACAGCCTCGACCACCGACCTGTACCACCAGACTCCGCTGTCCGACGCCACGGAATACACCGAGACGTCGATGCACAGCAGCAACTGGTTCAGCGGCGGCCCGGGCTACCGGCCCACGATCAACGCGTACATGTTCAGCGCCGCCCAGGCGATCAGCAAGATCGCCACGATGACCGGGGACACCGCCACCGCGACCGAGTACGACAACAAGGCCGCCTCGCTCAAGGCCGGGGTGCAGACCTCACTGTGGGACCCGCAGCGCGAGTTCTTCATGCAGGTCTACAACACCCACAGCACCAACGGCGCCTTGAAGCAGACCAGGACGACCTGGCGCGAGGCGATGGGCTACGCCCCCTGGGCGTTCAACCTGCCCGACGCGCAGTACTCGTCGGCGTGGAAGTACCTCAAGGACCCGAAGCGCTTCGGCGCGGCGTTCGGGCCCACGACGCTTGAGCGGGTGCACGACTTCGAGGCCGAGCAGGCTGCCGTCACCCATGCGAACATCCACGACTCGTCGACGGCCTCCAACGGCAAGTACGTCGGGCAGATCGACTTCGCGGACAGCGAGGTCACCTTCACCGTGGACGCGCCCGGCAACGGTACGTACCCGGTGACGGTCCACTACGCCAACGGCACCTCCAGCACCTCGAACCACAAGGTGGTCGTGAACGGCGACACCGCCAACCCGGTCACCGTCAACTACGCCCCCACCGGCAGTTGGGGGAGCTTCTCCGAATCGAAGTCCGTCACCGTGCAGGTCCCGATGAAGACGGGCGCCAACACCCTGAAGTTCACCAAGGGAACGGGCTTCGCCGAACTCGACCGGATCACGGCGAACCCCTACTTCAACTACCAGGCGATCCCCGCCGAGCAGAAGCGCGACGACGCCAACTGCTGCCACTGGAACGGCCCGAGCTGGCCGTTCCAGACGAGCCAGATCCTGACCGGCATGGCGAACCTGCTCCAGGACTATCCGGCGCAGAACTTCGTCACCAAGGCCGACTATCAGACCATGCTGTCCCAGTTCGCCGACCTCCAGCACAAGGACGGCAAGCCCTACATCGCCGAGGCCGCCAACGGCGACACCGGCGAGTGGATCTACGACGGGTTCAACTTCAGCGAGCACTACAACCACTCCAGCTTCAACGACCTGGTGCTCTCCGGTCTGCTGGGCATCAAGCCCCAGGCGGGCAACACGCTGGTGCTGAAGCCGCTGATCCCGTCCGGCTGGGACTACTTCGCGGTGGAGAACGTCCCCTACCACGGGCACAACCTCTCGATCCGCTGGGACCGGGACGGCTCGCACTACGGCAAGGGCAGCGGCCTGCAGATCTTCGAGGACGGCGTACGCATCCACCAGTCCTCGACGGCCGGCAACACCACGGTGAACGTGTCGGCCCCCGTCACCCCGGCACAGTCCCCGCGGATGACGAACGTGGCGGCCAACCCGCTGACCGCCGAGCAGGACTGGCTCGGCCGCACCGTCACCCAGCCCTACCCGAAGGCTTTCGCCTCCTACACGAACACCGTCTCCAACGGTCCGCACTGTCACAGCGGCCAGAGCTGCAAGCCCACCACCTTCGACGCCCCGCTGCGAGCCACCGACGGCTGGATCCGCTACGACAAGATCCCCGACGACCGGTGGACCAACTCCGGCTCACCGAACACCACCGACCACCTCGGCGTCGACTTCGGGGCGCCACGCAAGATCAACGAGGTCAAGTTCTACACCTACGACGACGGCGCGAACATTCGCGTCCCGGCGAGCTACACCGTCCAGTACCTCAAGGACGGTGCGTGGGTGTCCGTCCCCGGCCAGGTCAAGAGCCCGGCCACGCCGAGAGCCAACAACGCGAACGAGGTGACCTTCCCGACCGTCACGACCTCCCAGTTCCGCGTCGTCCTCACCCCGCAGGCGGGCAAGTTCGTCGGCGTCACCGAGCTGGAGTCCTGGTACCCCGAGACACCCGCGGTGCGGATCGTCAACAAGAACAGCGGCCTCGAGCTGGGCATCGCCGGCTCCTCGATCGCCCCCGGAGGCGCTGTCCAGCAGCAGGCCGCCAACACCACCGCCAACCACCGATGGAAGATCGTCCCCGCCGAGAACGGCTACTACAAGATCTTCAACACCAACAGCGGCCAGGTTCTCGGCATCAAGGACGCCTCCACGACGGCCGGCGCCACCGCACTGCAGTGGGGCGACACCCTCACCGCCGACCACCTCTGGTCCCTGGTGGACGCCGGAGGCGGCTACAGCAAGATCATCAACAAGAACAGCGGTCTGGTCCTCGGCATCGACGGGATGTCCACATCATCCGGCGCCGCGGCCCTGCAGTGGGAGGACAACGGCACCGCCGACCATCTGTGGCGCATCGCCACCGATGACGGCGCCACACCGTTCAACTCGTAACTGACGGACCACCACCTCCGGCCGGGCCTCGGGAATCCCGTGGCCCGGCCGGGCCGTTCCGGGCCCTTTGGGGCGGTGTCGTCGGCGCGGCCGGTGGCCAGGAGTGGAAGCGTGTCGACGTGCCTCTAGACATCCGATCTATCCTCCGGCAAGGATGGCCAAGCCCTCGATGGACGTCGATGTGGCTGGTACTCCCTCCGTGAAAGAGCCGATGAATGGGTCGGGAGATCTCTCTGTGAGCAATGAATCCCCACCGCAGCGACGAAGCGTCCTCAAGTTCGGTGGTGCCCTCGCCCTCGCACCTCTGATCACTGAGCTGACCGGCAAAACCCCCGCGGGAGAGGCCGTCGCCGCGGAGGCCGAGGCGTCGGCGGCCGTCCGGTGGCCGACCATGTCGCGCAAGGCGCTGAGGTATCGCGTCCCCGCCATGGACTGGCAGTCGCAGGCCCTGCCGATCGGCAACGGCCGACTCGGCGCCATGCTCTTCGCCGATCCCTACGACGAGCGCGTCCAGTTCAACGAGCAGAGTCTGTGGGGCGGTGTCAACAACTACGACAACGCCCTCGCGGGCCAGCCGGACAGCGCTTTCGACACCGGCATGACCGGCTTCGGCTCGTACCGGAACTTCGGTGACCTCGTCGTCACCTTTGGGCCCCGTTCGAACCGTTCGAAGGTCACGGCCCCTGGGGGGCCGTACCGCACCTCCTCGTCGGAGGGTGTCGACCAGACGTACGACGGTGACTCGAGCACCAAGTGGTGCATCGAGGGGCCCGGTTCGAAGGTGCAGTGGCAGGTCGAGCTCGCCGACCCCGTCGCGGTCACGTCCTACCGTCTGACGAGTGCCAACGACGTGCCGCAGCGCGACCCGCAGGAGTGGACGTTCTCCGGTTCCGCCGACGGCGCCACCTGGACCACCCTGGACAGCCGCACTCTGGCGACGCCCTTCGAGAGCCGTTTCCAGACGAAGGAATTCACCTGTGCCGGCGCCGCGGCCTACCGCTTCTACCGGTTCGACTTCGTCCCCAAGGCAGGGGTCAGCCACTTCCAGCTGAGCGAGATCGGTCTGTCCGGCGTCGAGCTCGGCGCGGCCGCTTCGATGTACCTGACGTCGCCGAGCGGGCACTCCGAGGGATCCGGTGCCGCCGCCGGGTCCCAGGCCACGGACATCTCGAGTTCGGTGGACCGCGATCCGGCCACGGTCTGGCGGGTCGACACCGCCGCACCGGCGGTCGTCTGGCAGGCCGACCTGTCCCGCGCCGTCGTCGTCACCTCGTACGCGCTGACGGCGGCCCCGGACCGTCCGCACGACGACCCCCGGCAATGGGCACTCGAGGCGTCGCAGGACGGGAGCGCCTGGGTGACCCTCGACAGACAGAGCCCCGGGGCGCCCTTCGCCGGCCGTGGCGAGACCCGGACCTTCCGGATCACCAACAGCACGGCCTACTCCGTCTACCGGCTCACCCTGGCCCCCGACGCGTCCTCCACCGGCTTCCAGATCGCGGAGATCGCGCTTCAAGGCAAGGACTTCGACACACGCACGCAGCGCACGGTCGTCGATTATGAGCGCACCCTCGACTTCATCAAGGGTGTCCACGTCACCCGCTTCGGCGCGCCGGGACGACGTGTCCTGCGGGAGGCCTTCGCCAGCCGGTCCGCGGACGTCATGGTCTTCCGGTACACCTCGGACAGCGCCCAGGGACTCTCCGGAGCGATCTCGCTGACGTCCGCACAGGACCAGGCTCCGACGACCGTCGACGCCGGCGCCCGGCGGATCGCCTTCAGCGGTGTCATGGGCAACGGCCTCAAGCACGCGTGCACCGTCCAGGCGGTGCACACCGACGGCGACTTCCGCGCCGACGGACCGGTGCTCCGGTTCAGCGGCTGCACGACCCTGACCCTGCTCCTGGACGCCCGCACCGACTACAAGCTCGACGCCGCCGCCGGGTGGCGTGGAGCCGACCCGGAAGCGGCCGTCGTCAGGGCGCTCGACAAGGCGGCCGCCCGGCCCTACGACAAGCTGCGCGACAAGCACATCGCCGAGACGAGCGCCCTCATGAACCGCGTCTCGGTCGCCTGGGGCACCTCCGACGCCCCCGTGGTCGCGCTGCCGGCCAACGCCCGGCTGGCGCGTTACGCGGCGGGTGGGCAGGACCCGACACTCGAGCAGTCGATGTTCGACTACGGCCGGTACCTGCTGATCAGCTCCTCTCGCCCGAACGGCCTCCCCGCCAACCTCCAGGGCCTCTGGAACGACAGCAACCAGCCGGCGTGGGCCTCCGACTACCACACCAACATCAATGTCCAGATGAACTACTGGGGAGCCGAGACGGCGAACCTGTCGGAATGTCATGAGGCACTCGTCGCCTTCGTCGAGCAGGTGGCGGTGCCCAGCCGCGTGGCGACCCGCAACGCCTTCGGCAAGGACACGCGCGGCTGGACCGCCCGCACCAGCCAGAGCATCTTCGGCGGCAACGCGTGGGAGTGGAACACCGTCGCGAGCGCCTGGTACGCGCAACACCTGTACGAGCACTGGGCGTTCACCCAGGACCTGGTCCACCTCCGCACCGTCGCCTACCCGATGATCAAGGAGATCTGCGAGTTCTGGGAGGACCATCTCAAGGAGCGCGAGGACGGACTCCTCGTCGCACCGAACGGCTGGTCCCCCGAGCACGGGCCGCGCGAGGACGGCGTCATGTACGACCAGCAGATCATCTGGGACCTGTTCCAGAACTACCTCGACTGCGAGGAGGTGCTCAAGGCGGATCCCGCCTACCGGGCCAAGGTCGCGGACCTGCAGGCGCGCCTCGCGCCGAACAAGATCGGCCGGTGGGGTCAACTGCAGGAGTGGCAGGAGGACATCGACAGCCCCACCGACATCCACCGCCACACCTCGCACCTCTTCGCGGTCTACCCGGGCCGCCAGATCACCCCGAGGACGCCCGACTTCGCCGCCGCCGCCCTCGTCTCGCTCAAGGCACGGTGCGGCGAGAAGGAAGGCGTCCCGTTCACAGCCGCGACAGTGTCGGGCGACAGCCGCCGCTCGTGGACCTGGCCCTGGCGGGCGGCCCTGTTCGCCCGCCTCGGTGACGGGCATCGCGCCCAGATCATGCTGCGCGGACTGCTGACCTACAACACCCTGCCCAACCTGTTCTGCAACCACCCGCCCTTCCAGATGGACGGCAACTTCGGCATCACGGGCGCCGTGGCGGAGATGCTCCTGCAGAGCCATGACGGAGTCATCCACCTGCTGCCCGCCCTGCCGGACGCATGGAAGGCCAAGGGTTCCTTCACCGGGCTGCGCGCCCGAGGCGGCTACGAGGTCAGCTGCAAGTGGCGGGAGGGGAAGGTCACGTCCTACCAAGTCGTGGCCGACCGGGCGCGGAAGCGGAGCAACGTCACTGTGCGCGTGAACGGCGTCGACAGGAAGGTGAAGCCGATCAAGCCCTGACGGCGGCACCGGCTAGCCGCCGCAACAGCCAGGCCGACGGGCGGTTCTGGGGGCAACGCTGGAAAAGCATGCTCAAGCACCCAGGGCGAGGAACTCGCGGGCACCGCGCAGCTTGGTGTGCAGCTTGTGCTGGGTGGCGCGGCTGTCGAGGCGGACGTCGAGGGCCCCGGGGAGCGCGCTGTCGGCCCGCAGACTCGTGGGAAGTCGGGAGGCGTCGAGCCCGTCACGTTCGGCGATGAGGATGCCGAGTTCGTGACGGCTCACGGCGTCGGCTCCTGCCAGATGGTGAACGCCGCTTGCATCGCAGGCCGCGAGTTCCAGCAGGGCGGCGGCCAGGTCGGCGACATGGACGGGGCAGCGGATGTCGTCGGTGAACAGGACGCCGTTTCGGGTACCCGCCGCGAGGTCGTGCACCATGCGTACGTGCACAGACTGCCGGTCGCCGATGATCAGCGAGGTGCGAGCGATGACGGCATCCGGGTGGACGAGGCGCACCCCTGTCTCCGCTGCGGCCTTCGCCGCGCCATAAGGGGTGACTGGGTCGGGAAGGCAGGATTCGTCGTAATGGACGCGGGCGCCGGAGAACACCGCGTCGCTGGAAACATGGACCAGGCGGCAGCCGTACCTCGCCGTAGCCATCGCCAGGCGGACCGGGCCTTCGGCCGTGACCGCCCAGTCGGATTCGCCGCTCGTCACGTTGACGACGAGGCGCGGCCCCACTTCCGCCACGACCGCTTCGACACGCTCGGGGTCCCCCAGGTCGAGGGCGTGCCACGTGACCTCCGGAGTGCTGCCGGGCCTGGTCGCGAAGGTCGCGGCCGTTGCATGCCCGGCCGCTGCCGCCTGGCGGACCAGCTCAGTGCCCAGGAACCCGCTACCGCCGATGATCAGGATCGTCATGACCCGACACGGTAGTCACGCCAACGCGGGCAAGCACAAGGAGCTGCTCAGGTTCGAGACCGACAGCGCGGTCCGGTTCTTCGCCCGGCACCTCGGCCGAGCGGTCACCTCGTCGGCCTGACGTGTGACCGGTATCGGCGCCCGGCCTGCCCGTCGGGCGCGCCGGCGGTCCTCCCAGCTGCCGGTCGACGGGCTGCTGGGTGCCGTCGAGATGGCAGACCTCGCATCCGGACAGCTTGCCTTCATCAACGCGGCCCGCCACTCCCCGCGCAGCCATTGCTGGATTTGGCTACGGCGGCCGACGAAGCCCCCCACCATGATGCCGAGGATGGTTGCGACGGCACCGACGCTCGTGGACACCAGGGCACCCCAGGGGGCGGCCCAATCGGGTTCCTCCCCCAGCGCGTTGGCTGTGATCCGGGGTCGGCGTGCGGAACGACCGGTCCATTCTTGATCACGAGGTCTGCCCCGCGGGGCCGGATCTTTCCGTCCGGGACTTGGGGTGGCCCCGGTGCCCGGCTCGGCTACCAGTCGCGGGCGGTGCGTTGGAGGGTGTCGCGCACCCGGATCACGTCGGGGTTGGCCTCGGAGCCGGGACGCTGGAGGAGGAACAGGGTGTTGAGCGGCGGTTCCTCCGGGTCGTGGAGGAGGGCGAGGCGGCCGGAGTCGAGGTACTCCTGGCACAACGAGCGGGGCAGCACGCTGACTCCGGCGCCGGCGTTGACCGCCGACAGGACCGCGTAGAGGTTGGGCACGGTGACGGCGGCGAGGGCGGTGAGCTGCTTGCCGAAGATCGTGCGCCAGTAGCGGCGGACGATCGGCAGGTCCTCGGCATAGGTGACCATCGGCACGTCGCGCAGCGCGGTGCACAGATCGTCGGCTCCGGGATGCCCGGCGAGGCGCTCGGCCCAGACCGGGTTCGCGACCAGGAGGTACTCCTCGTCGGCGAGCGGCACCGACTCCAGGGCGCGGCCGCGTGGTCGGCGGGTGGCGATGACCAGGTCGTGCCGGCCGGCGCGCATCTCCTCCAGGAGCGGCTCGGGCAGGCCCTGGGTGACGCGCAGTTGGACGCCGTCGGCGACGAGCGGGACGAGGGCGGGCAGGACCCGGACGCACAGCAGCTCCGACGGTCCGGCCAGGTGCACGGGCGCGGCCGCCGCGCCGGTGTCCTCCAGGGTGGCCAGGGCGTCGAGGGGGCCGGCGATCTGTCCGGCGAGTTCCTGGGCGTGCGGTGTGGGCTCCACGCCTCGGGGCAGGCGGGTGAACAGCTCCCGTCCGGTCTGCTGCTCCAGGGTGCGGATCTGCGCGGTCACGGTCGGCTGGGACAGCCCGAGCCGGGGCGCCGCGGCCGTGAACGACCCGGCGCGGTACACGGCCAGGAACGTGCGCAACAGGTTCAGATCCGCGTGCGGCGGGAGCTGATTGCCACCGGCCGCCGGGGGGCCCACCGTCGCGCGCGTCTGGTTCTTCATGGCCTCCAGCCTAGCGACCCTTGCCATCGGTACTCCGATAGCGGGGATCGGCTTCTCTATTGGCGATCGGATGGCGATCCGGCCTAACGTCGTGGACGTCACCGAGCGGCGGCAGCCCACCCGAGGGGCGCCCCCTCCGCCCCCCGTGAGGGCGATGCACTTGACCTTGGAGCAGTCGGTGGTGTCGTCGCCGTCCGCGGTGTGCGTCGGGACGGGCAGGGTGGGGGTGTTGGTGGCGCCGAGGTCCAGCCCGGCGCTGGGGCTGACGGACTGCAGCTGGACGCGCCTGCCGAAGTCGGACAGCCAGGGGGTGACGGTGTCCTTGGGAAGGGTCACGCTGTAGCGGCCGCCCGCGGGGACGCCGACGCTGCGGCGGTCGAAGTCCACCTTGAGGCCGTCGTCGGAGGTGAAGGACATGTCGTCCAGGTAGGCCGCCCGGTCTGCCGTGTCGTCGAGAACCGTGGGATCGGCGCCCTCCTTCGCCTTCGTCTCGGCCGTCCAGAAGCAGCTCAAGGGGCGTGGTCGGCGATCACTGGCTTTAAGCGCTTTAAGAGGCCGGTCCCATCGCAATGCCCTCGGAGCAGATGTGACGCAGATCGTCCAGCGGCCCAGAGCGGCTCCTGAGCGATTCCCCGCCCGCCGAGACTCGCCCTTGGCCGGTGACGCCTGCGTCACCCGCGCGACACGCGTCACCGGCCTCGCGGAGAAGCTCAGGCCTCGTCGAGTTCGGCGAGCAGGGCGAAGGTCAGCGCGTCGACCGGGCGGGGCTCACTGTCGGTCTCCTCGCTGAAGGTGTTCACCATCATCACCACCGCCGTCATGCTGTGCCTGCTGAACGCCGCACAGGTGCTGAATCCGCCGGTGCCGCCGTTGTGCCAGGTCATGGTCCGGCCGTCGGACAGCGTGCTGAGGTGCCAGCCGAGCCCGAGCCGCAGGTCCTGGTCGACGGTGAAGTGAGGACGCTGAGTGAGTTTGATCGCGTCCCGCAACGGTGAGCGCTCCGGGCGCAGTTGTGCGCCGAGATAGCGGAGCATGTCGTCGGCGGTGCTGTAGAGGGAGGTACCCGCGCCGCTGAGAACGTGATCGTGCCAGTCGGGAACGGGATCCCCGGCGAGATGACCGACGGCCTTGCGGGAGGCCATGTCCGGCCTCAGGGTCGTCGTCGTGTCGGGCAGGCGCAGTGGTGCTGTCACTCTGCGCTCCAGCATCGCATCCACGCCGTCGAAGGCCAGCGCCTGTCCGAGCAGTCCGAACCCGAGGTTCGAGTACTGGTAGGTGCTGCCCGGCTCGGTGCTCAGCGTCGTCTCGGCCAGGCCGACGGCCAGGTCGTCCAGCGTGTAGTGCGCGTACGGGTCGTAGGGATCCGCTTCCGCCAGGAGGTTCGGAGGCAGCGAGGGCAGACCGGAGGTGTGGGTCGCCAGGTCGGCCAGGGTGATCCGCCGAGGGCCCTTGCGCGGGATGCGGAACTCGGGGGGTAGAACGAGCGGCGCGTCGAGGCGGACCGTGCCTGAACACACGGCGCGCGCGAGAGCGGTGGCGGTCAGGGTCTTGCCGATCGAGCCGAGCTGGAACACCGTCCTGCCGTCCGGTGCGGGGCCGTCCTGGGACGCGCCCGCCGCGTATCCGTGTGCGTCGCGGATGACTCCGCACACCACGCTCGGGCTGCCGGCGGCCAGTGCGCGGTCCAGGTAACGCCGCACCCGCGCGGCCAGGTCCCCCTCGGCCGCTGTGGCGTTTGCGGGTAACAGCGACACGCCGGCCCCGGCTGTCACCGAGCCCAGGAACTTCCGTCGATTCATGAACCAGTCCTTGTCTTCGAGTTCGATGCCGGCACCACCGCGGACAACAGCACGAGCAGCGGTACCACTCGGCCCGCGGGCACCTGGTAGTGCCCACGCCCCTCGGCCTGGAGCCAGCCGGCGGCGGTGAGCTGTTTGAGGTGGTGGTAGAGCTGCCCGGTGGTGTTCAGTCCGGCCGTCTCCTGCAACTCGGCCGCGGACCGGGTCCCTCGCAGCACCGCGCGCAGCAGGGTGAGCCGCACCGGGTGCCCCAGGGCGGCGTACGGCGTGGCGTGATCTGCCCAGTTCGCTTCGAGCAGTTCCTCCGTCACCGCGCCTTGCTGCCATTCGTAGTGTTCGCCTGTGGGGAGGTCCAGTGCGCCGGTGAACAGCACCTGTCCATCCCCGGTGAGCCGCTCGCGCAGCCCCTCAAGTGCCCAGAACACATCGCTTCGGGGCACCTTCGGTCCCAACTCCAGCCGCGCCACTCGTTCTTCGAGCGCGGCGACTCGCTCCAGCAGGAAGTCATCAGGCACGAACCCGAAGTTACGCTATTACGGAATAACAGATCAAGGTCGATTCTGATCTGGTACGGCGATTGGGTCTTACGACCGCTGCCCCAGCGCCCGGACCGCCAGCCAGGCGCACAGCGCGGCCAGTGGCAGCTCGGCACAGAGCGCCATCGCTGCCGCCGTGGCGAGGTCGGTCCCTGCGGCCGCGGTCGTGGTGTCGAACCAGGCGGGGGGGGGGGGGGGGGGGGGGGGGGGGGGGGGGGGGGGGGGGGGGGGGGGGGGGGGGGGGGGGGGGGGGGGGGGGGGGGGGGGGGGGTGGGGGGGGGGGGGGGGGGGGGGGGGGGGGGGGGGGGGGGGGGGGGGGGGGGGGGGGGGGGGGGGGGGGGGGGGGGGGGGGGGGGGGGGGGGG
>NZ_JBIAPU010000056.1:0-27775 GCF_042888465.1 Streptomyces sp. NPDC002888
CGGAACTCGCCGCGCTCAAGCACGAGCTGGCGCAGGTCCGCGGAGTCGACGTGGAGGAGCTCCCCGAGGAGCAGGACCTCACCGCGCCCGTGGCGAAGACCGGGGAAGGAGCCCCCTGACATGGCGCACGCCCTCGACCGGATCCGGGTCGGCTCGGCCCCCGACTCCTGGGGCGTCTGGTTCCCCGACGACCCCCGGCAGGTGCCCTGGGAACGCTTCCTGGACGAGGTCGCCGAAGCCGGCTACTCCTGGATCGAGTTGGGCCCCCACGGCTACCTGCCGACCGACCCGGCCCGCCTCACCGACGAGGTGAACAAGCGGAACCTGAAAGTCTCGGCGGGCACGGTCTTCACCGGCCTGCACCGCGGCCCCTCCGTCTGGGACTCCACCTGGGAGCACGTCGGCCAGGTCGCCGCGCTCACCCAGGCGATGGGCGCGCAGCACCTGGTCGTCATCCCGTCCTTCTGGCGCGACGACAAGACCGCCGAGATCCTCGAACCGCCGGAGCTGACGCCCGAGCAGTGGACCCACCTCACCAAGGGCATGGAGCGGCTCGGCCACGAGGTGAAGGAGGCGTACGGCCTCGACATCGTCGTCCACCCGCACGCCGACACCCACATCGACACCGAGGACCACGTCGAGCGGTTCCTCGACTCGACCGACTCCGAGCTGGTCAACCTCTGCCTGGACACGGGCCACTACGCCTACTGCGGCGGTGACAGCGTCAAGCTGATCGAGACGTACGGCGAACGCATCGGCTATCTCCACCTCAAGCAGGTCGACCCGGAGATCCTCGCCGACGTGGTGGCGGACGGGGTGCCGTTCGGGCCGGCCGTCCAGCGCGGGGTGATGTGCGAACCACCGTCCGGTGTGCCGGAGTTGGAGCCGGTGCTGGTCGCGGCGCAGAAGCTCGGCGTGGAGCTGTTCGCGATCGTCGAGCAGGACATGTACCCGTGCGAGCCGGACAAGCCGCTGCCCATCGCGGTGCGCACCCGGAAGTTCCTGCGCTCCTGCGGGGCCTGAGGGTTTCCGACTCTTCGCACCCACTGGACGACTTGAGGGCGGGCCCGACGGGCCCGCCCTCAAGTCGTCCAACCCCGTCAGGCGGTGCGCACCTCCGCGATGGTCACCGGTCGGTGCTCGCGCAGCGACAGCGTGCACGCCTCCGCGATCCAGCCCGCCTCCAGGGCGTCCGCGACCGTGCAGGGCGAGGGCCGGGTGCCGGCCACGACCTCGGTGAACGCGGTGAGTTCGGCGCGGTAGGCGGCCGTGAAGCGGTCCATGAAGAAGTCGTGCGGGGTGCCGGCCGGGAAGGTCACGCCGGGCTCCACCGACCGCAGCGGCAGCTTGTCCTCCAGGCCGACCGCGATCGAGTCCTGGAAGCCGTGGATCTCCATGCGGACGTCGTAACCCCGGGCGTTGTGACGGGAGTTGGAGATCACCGCGATCGTGCCGTCGTCGAGGGTGAGGATCGCGCCGGTGGTGTCGGCGTCGCCTGCCTCCCTGATGTAGTCGGCGCCCCGGTTGCCGCCGACGGCGTACACCTCGGTCACCTCGCGGCCGGTCACCCAGCGGATGATGTCGAAGTCGTGCACCGAACAGTCCCGGAAGATGCCCCCGGAGGCGGCGACGTACGCGGCGGGCGGCGGCGCCGGGTCCAGCGTGGTCGACCGTACGGTGTGCAGCGGGCCCAGCTCGCCGCCCTGCACGGCGGCCCGCGCGGCGACGAAGCCGGCGTCGAAGCGGCGGTTGTAGCCGATCTGGATCGGCACGTCCTTGCCCTGGACGGCCTTCAGCACCGCGACGCCCTCGCTCATGGTCTTCGCGACGGGCTTCTCGCAGAACACGGGGACGCCGGCCTCGACGGCGGCGAGGATCAGCCCCGGGTGGGCGTCGGTCGCGGCGGCGATCACCACGCCGTCCACACCGGCGGCCAGGACCGCCTCGGGGGAGTCGGCGACCTCGGCGCCGAACCGCTCGGCGGCGGCCTTGGCGGCCTGCGCGAAGGGGTCGGCGACCACGAGCGACTCGACGGCGTCGAGTCCGGAGAGGGTCTCGGCGTGGAAGGCGCCGATGCGGCCGAGGCCGAGGATTCCGATACGCATGGGCTGTGGCTCCTTGGGTGCGGGTGGTGCGGGTGGTGCGGGAGTTCCCTGCCGGGGCGCTAGTCGAGGCCGCCGAGTACGTTCTGATCCCAGTCGATCACCGAGCCGGTGACTACTCCGGACCGGTCGGACAGCAGGAAGACCACGAAGTCGGCGATTTCGTCCGGCTGGCCGAGCTTGCCCAGCGGCAGCCGGGCCGCCGCCTGTTCGCGCCAGTCGTCGTCGGCGGCGTGGAACGTCTTCTGCGTCGCGTCCTCGCCCTCGGTCGCGGTCCAGCCGATGTTCAGGCCGTTGATGCGGATCCGGTCCCAGCGGTGGGCGTGCGCGGCGTTGCGGGTCAGGCCGACCAGCCCGGCCTTCGCGGCGACGTACGGCGCGAGGAACGGCTGCCCGCCGTGCGCCGCGGACGTGATGACGTTGACGATCGTGCCGGGCGCGCCCCGCCCCACCATGTCCGCGACCGCCGCCTGCATGGCGAAGAACGGGCCCCTGAGGTTGATCGCGACATGCGCGTCGAACAGTTCCGGGGTGGTGTCCAGCAGGGTGCCCCGGGAGGTGAGCCCGGCGGAGTTCACCAGGCAGTCGATCCGGCCGTAGGTGTCCACCACCCGGGCCACGGAGGACTTCGCCTGCTCGGCGTCCGCGAGGTCGGCCCGTACGAACAGCGCCTTGCCGCCGGCCTCGGCCAGTTCGGCCAGTTCGGCCACGAGGGCCTCGCCGGGCTCGGGGCGGCGCCCGGTGACGGCCACCAGCGCGCCCTCGCGCACGGCGGCCCGTGCGACGGCCGCGCCGAGGCCCTGACTGCCGCCGTTGACGAGGACGACCTTGTCGTCGAGGAGTCCCATGGATCGTGTGGTCCTTTCTGTTCCGGCGCTCTGCCATTGTTGTCAGTACAAACCCCTCGAACAACCAGCAGCGAGCCGTCAAAAACCCCTCAAGGAGCCTGCCGTGGGCCACCCCTTCCCGATCCGCGAGATCGCACGTCAGGCGGGGCTCAGCGAGGCCACCGTCGACCGGGTCCTCAACGGGCGGGGCGGGGTGCGCGAGAGCACCGCGCAGGAGGTGCACCGGGCCATCGCCGACCTGGACCGGCAGCGCACCCAGGTCCGGCTCGTCGGCCGCACCTTCATGG
This sequence comes from Streptomyces sp. NPDC002888, assembly GCF_042888465.1. Taxonomy (NCBI): domain Bacteria; kingdom Bacillati; phylum Actinomycetota; class Actinomycetes; order Kitasatosporales; family Streptomycetaceae; genus Streptomyces; species Streptomyces sp. NPDC002888. Next base: position 3,238 of record NZ_JBIAPU010000056.1, read on the forward strand.
TCGACATCGTGATGCAGGCCCCGCAGCGGTTCACCTCGGCCGTGCGCGCCGCCCTGGAGGCCGAGCTGCCGTCCCTGCACCCGGCCGTGCTGCGCTCCCGCTTCCACTTCCGCGAGACCGGGCCGGTGCGGGAGCTGGTCGCCACCCTGGACCGGGTGGCGCGGCGCGGCTCCCAGGGCGTGATCCTCAAGGCGCCGGACGTCCCCGAGGTCACCGCGGCCGTCGGCCGGCTGGTGGCTGCCGGCATCCCCGTCGTCACCCTCGTGACGGACCTGCCCGCGAGCGCGCGGCTCGCCTACGTCGGCATCGACGACCGGGCGGCGGGCGCGACCGCCGCCTACCTCATGGGCCAGTGGCTGGGCGACCGGCCCGGCCATGTGCTCACCAGCCTCAGCAGCGGCTTCTTCCGCAACGAGGAGGAGCGCGAGATGGGCTTCCGCAGTGTGATGCGCGCCCGTCACCCGGAGCGCTCCCTGGTCGAGATCGCCGAGGGGCAGGGCCTGGACGCCACCCAGTACGACCTCGTCCGCGCCGCCCTCGCACGCGACCCCGACATCCGCGCCGTCTACTCGATCGGCGGCGGCAACGTCGCCACCCTGCGCGCCTTCGCCGACGTCGGCCGCGCGTGCGACGTCTTCGTCGCGCACGACCTCGACCAGGACAACACCCGTCTGCTGCGTGAGCACCGCCTGTCCGCCGTGCTCCACCACGACCTCCGGCACGACATGCGCGAGGCCTGCCACCTCGTCATGCGGGCGCACGGCGCCCTGCCGCCCGCGGGCCCGACCCTGCCGTCGGCGATCCAGGTGGTGACGCCGTACAACATGCCGTCGCAGACGGCGGTGGACTGAGGCGCCGGGCCGGTCGGGCGGTCAAGCCCCCGCGCGTCGCCGCTCGTTCACGCAGTGACCTTCGCCCAGGCCCCGCTCTGCGCGGAGCGTGTCATGGCGTCCAGTACGGCGGCGCTGTGCACGGCGTCCTTCAGGGTCGCCCCGTGCGGGGTGCCCTCGGCGACCGAGCGCAGGAAGCGGTAGGCCTCGACCACCTTCAGGTCGTCGTAGCCCATGCTGTTGGCCGCGCCCGGCTGGAAGGCGCCGTACTCGCCCGCGCCCGGGCCGACGTACACCGTGCTGACGGGCTGGTCCTGGTAGGTCGTGCCGCGGCTGACGCCGAGCTCGTTCATCCGGCGGAAGTCCCAGAAGACGGCGCCCCTGGTGCCGTGCACCTCGAAGCCGTAGTTGTTCTGCTCGCCGACCGAGACACGGCAGGCCTCCAGGACACCCCGGGCGCCGGAGGCGAACCGCAGCAGGCAGTTGACGTAGTCCTCGTTCTCGACGGGGCCGAGCTCGCCGCCGGTGGCGAGGGTGTGCCCGGCGGTGGCGCCGGTGGGCCGGGCCCGCTCGGGCACGAAGATCGCGGTGTCGGCGGTGAGGGACGTGATGTCGCCGAGCAGGTGGCGGGCCAGGTCGGCGCCGTGCGAGGCCAGGTCGCCGAGGACCCCGCTGCCGCCGCGCTCCCGCTCGTACCGCCAGGTCAGGGCGCCGTCGGGGTGGGCCGCGTAGTCACTGAACAGGCGGACGCGGACGTGGGTGACCGTGCCGATATCGCCGGAGGCGATCAGCTCGCGGGCCGCCTCGACGGCCGGCGCGTTGCGGTAGTTGAAGCCGACCGCCCCCTGCACGCCCGCCTCGGCGACGGCGTGGGCCACCGCGCGGGCGTCGTCGACGCTCAGGCCGACCGGCTTCTCGATCCAGATGTGCTTGCCGGCCTCGGCCATCGCGACGCCGATCTCCCGGTGCAGGAAGTTCGGGGCGGTGATGCTGACGGCCCGCACGCGCGGGTCGGCGGCGATGTCGCGCCAGTCGCGCGTCGCCGTGGCGAACCCGTACCGCTCGGCGGCCTCCGCGGCCCGGCCGGGCACCTCCTCCGCGACGGTCACCAGCTCCGGCCGCACGGTCAGCTGCGGAAAATGGTGCGGCACGCGCGCGTACGCCTGGGTGTGCACCCGGCCCATCCAGCCGAACCCGACGACCGCGACACCCAGCGCATCCACCATGACAGCCCCTCTTTGGACCGGTCCATTTCCTGTCCAGGCCACCCTGAAGGCGCTCTCCCCTGGGTGTCAACCCTTTGACAACCCGTCGCGGTGCGTGGAACGGTCCAGAACATGAGACCGCCGACGATCCGCGACGTGGCCGAACGGGCCGGGGTGTCCAAGTCGCTGGTCTCCCTGGTGCTGCGCGGCTCAGACCAGGTGCGCGCCGAGAAACGGGAGGCCGTCCTGCGGGCGGCGCGCGAGCTCGGCTACCGGCCCAACGCGGCCGCGCGCAGCCTCAGCGAACAGCGCACCCGCACGGTCGGTGTGCTCCTGCACGACCTGCGCAACCCCTGGTTCGTCGACCTGCTCGACGGTCTGAACTCGCTGCTGCACGCGGCCGGTCTGCACATGCTGCTGGCCGACGCCCGCCTCAACCGCCGTTCGGGCCACGACCTCACCGGCCCGTTCCTCGACCTCCAGGCCGACGGTCTCGTCGTCGTCGGCACCCTGCCCGACCCGGCCGCGCTCGGCGCCGTCGCCGCCCGCATCCCGGTGGTCGTCGCGGGCGCCCGCGAGCCGGTGCCGCCCGGCGTGGACGTCGTCGCGGGGGACGACGAGCGGGGCGCGCGCCTGGTCACCGAGCACCTCATCGGGCTCGGCCACCGCCGCATCGCGCACATCGCGGGCTACGGCGCCGTCGGGGAGCTGCGCCGACGCAGCTTCGAGGCGACGATGCGGGCGCACGGACTGGCGGACCTGGCGTCGGTCGAGGCAGGCGACATGACCGAGGAGGGCGGCTACCGCAGCACCGTGCGGCTGCTCGGGCGCCCCGACCGGCCCACCGCCGTGTTCGCCGTCAACGACATCGCGTGCGTGGGCGCCCTGTCCGCGGCCGAGGAGCTGGGCCTGCGCGTCCCGCGCGACCTGTCCGTGGTCGGCTACGACAACACCAGCGTCTCCCGGCTGCGCCACCTGTGGCTCACCACCGTCGACAGTGCGGGACACGAGATCGGCCGCCGCGCCGCCCGTTGCCTCCTCGACCGTCTGCGCACGTCCGGGGGAGAGGGCCACGTGCACCTGACCGTGCCCACGCTGGAGATCCGGGGGACCACGGCGCCACCGGCGTGAACTGGCGGCGCTCCACGGCCCGGGTGATCGTTGAGGGACCGTCTCGACCGTCCCGCTCCGCCCGCCAGGAGGGCCGCTCATGTCGGACACCACGGCGACCGTGCCCGCGCCGCGCCGCCGCGACACCCGCGAGACCCTGCTGTTCGGCGGGGTCTACGGCGCCGTCCTGGCCAGCTCCCTGGTCGCCGCGCTCGGCGAGTACGGCCACACCTCCCGCGCCGACCGCGGTGAAGACGCCCTGTGGGTGCTGGTGACCGCGTTCGCCTCCGCCCTCGCGCACGGCTACGCCCACGTCATCGCCGAGCGAGGACCGCACCGCCGCTGGGAGTCCCTGCGCGTGCTGGTCGACGAGTGGCCGCTGGTCGCGGCCGTGCTGCCGTCCGTGATCATCCTCGCCGGCGCGGCGTGGGGGTGGTGGCCGGCGGACGGGGTGGAGGGCCCGGCGTTCCTGCTGAACATCACGCTGCTGTTCGTGCTGGGTGTGGTGACGGCGCGGTGGTCGAGACGGTCCTGGGTGAGGGCGCTGCTCGTCGGGGTGGCGGACGCGCTGCTCGGCGTGGTCGTGGTGGTGGCGAACGCGGTCATTCACTAGGGCGGGCATCAGGCGGGTCGGGGATCAGGCGGGTCGGGCATCAGGTTGAGCGGACATCAGGTTGAGCGGGCATCAGGTGGAGCGGGGGAAGTGTCGCGAACAAAATTGTTGACAATTTCGTTTCGCTAGATTTAGGTTCGACAGGCACTCACTCAGGGAGGGCAACGATGCCGAAAGAAGCCCGTCCGAGCACCGGGGAGCAGGCCAAGCAGCATGCGCTCGCGCAGCTGCGGCAGGCGATCCTGCACGGCGAGATGGCACCGGCGCAGCGGCTGGTGGAGAACGAACTCGCCGAGCAGTTCGGTGTGACACGGGCCAGCATTCGGGCCGCGCTCATCGACCTGGAGGCCCAGGGCCTGGTCGAGCGGATCCGCAACCGCGGCTCGCGGGTGCGGGTGGTGACCGTCGAGGAGGCGGTCGCCATCACCGAGTGCCGCATGGTCCTGGAAGGGCTGTGCGCGGCGAAGGCGGCCGTCGCGGCCGGCGACGAGCAGCTGGCCGAACTGACGGAGCTGGGCACGGCCATGACCAAGGCCGTGGCCGACGGTGAGCCGGTGACCTACTCCGACCTCAACCACGCCCTGCACACCCGGATCCGGGAGATCTCGGGCCAGCAGACCGCCCTGGAGCTGCTGGAGCGGCTCAACGCCCAACTGGTGCGCCACCGCTTCCAGTTGGCGCTGCGTCCGGGGCGCCCGCAGCAGTCCCTGAACGAGCACCTGGCCATGATCGAGGCGATCCGGGCCAGGGACCCGCAGGCGGCCGAGACGGCCGTCCGCGCCCACCTCACCAGCGTGATCGAGGCGCTGCGCGACTGAGATCCGCGTGGGGCGGGCGCTCACCTGTCATCAAGGAGAGTCGAGCAATGACCCAGGCCAACGCGCCCGCCGCCACCCCACGTTCCACACTCGTCGTCACCGCGCACGCCGGGGACTTCGTGTGGCGCGCCGGTGGCGCCATCGCCCTGGCCGCCTCGCGGGGCGAGCAGGTCACCATCGCGTGCCTGACCTTCGGCGAGCGTGGCGAGTCCGCCAAGGCGTGGCGCGAGGGGAAGCAGCTGGACGAGATCAAGGCGATACGCCGGGACGAGGCCGAGCGCGCCGCCGCCACCCTCGGAGCCGAGGTCCGCTTCTTCGACGCCGGCGACTACCCGCTGATCCCCACCGCCGAGCTGACCGACCGACTCGTCGCCGTCTACCGCGAGACCCAGCCGGACGTCGTCCTCACCCACCCCGCCGAGGACCCGTACAACGGCGACCACCCGGCCGCCAACCGCATGGCCCTGGAGGCCCGGGTCCTCGCCCAGGCGATCGGCTATCCGGGCGAGGGCGAGATCATCGGCGCCCCGCCCGTCTTCTGCTTCGAGCCGCACCAGCCGGAGATGAGCGGCTTCAGGCCCGAGGTCCTGCTCGACATCACCGAGGTGTGGGAGACCAAGCGCAAGGCCATGGAGTGCCTCGGCGCCCAGCAGCACCTGTGGGACTACTACACCGACCTCGCCGTCCGCCGCGGCGTCCAGCTCAAGCGCAACGCCGGCCCCAACCTGGGCCTGGCCCACCGGACCATGGCCGAGGCGTACATGCGGCCGTACCCGCAGATCGCGAAGGAGCTGGCGTGAGCGAGCTGAGGTGCAGCGGAGGCTGGGGGGCCGCGGAGCGAAGCGGAGTGGGCACCCGGCCGCAGCGGAGCCGAAGCGGAGCTCCGCAGAAGGAGGAAGCGTGAGCGGCGTGATCGTCACCGACCCGCCGAAGGCGGACCCGCGCGACGTCGACGCGCTGGCCGGCTTCGGCGTGGCGACGGTGAGCGAGGCGATGGGCCGAACCGGCCTGCTCGGACCGGGAGTTCGCCCGATCCAGCAGGGCGTACGGGTCGCCGGCACCGCCGTGACCGTGCTCAGCTGGCCAGGCGACAACCTCATGATCCATGCCGCCGTCGAGCAGTGCGGCGAGGGCGACATCCTGGTCGTCACCACCACCTCCCCGTCCACCGACGGCATGTTCGGCGAGCTGTTCGCCACCGCGCTGCGACAGCGGGGCGTACGCGGGCTCGTCATCAACGCGGGCATCCGCGACACCCAGGAACTGCGGGAGATGGAATTCCCGGCCTGGTCGCTGGCGGTCTCGGCGCAGGGCACGGTCAAGGCCACCGGCGGCTCGGTCAACGTGCCGGTCGCGATCGACGGTCAGGTGATCCGCCCGGGCGACGTGATCCTCGCCGACGACGACGGTGTCGTGGTCGTCCCGCGCGAGCGCGCCCGCGCCACGGCTTTGGCGTCCGAGGCCCGCGAGGCCAAGGAGGCCCGCTCCCGCGCCGCCTTCCTCGACGGCGAACTCGGCCTGGACCGCTACGGGTTGCGGGAGACCCTGAAGAAGCTCGGCGTCGTGTACCGGACGCACGAGGAGTACTCCCGCGAGGGGGACCGGTCGTGACCTCCGTGTCCGAGGCGGTGCCCTGTCTGCTGATGCGCGGCGGCACCTCCAAGGGCGCCTACTTCCTGGCCGACGACCTGCCTGCCGACCCGGCCGCCCGGGACGACCTGCTGCTGCGGGTCATGGGCAGCCCCGACGAGCACCAGATCGACGGCCTGGGCGGCGCGCACCCGCTCACCAGCAAGGTCGCCGTGGTGTCGCGCTCCTCCGATCCGCGGGCCGACGTCGACTATCTCTTCCTCCAAGTCTCCGTCGACAAGCCCGAGGTGAGCGGCCGTCAGAACTGCGGGAACATCCTCGCGGGCGTCGGCCCGTTCGCCGTGGAGCGCGGGCTGGTGGCCGCGGGGGAGGAGCGGACTGCCGTCCGCATCCGCATGGTCAACACCGGCGACCTCGCCACCGCGACCTTCCCGACCCCGGGCGGCCGGGTCGACTACACCGGGGACGCCGGGATCTCGGGTGTGCCGGGGACGGCCGCGCCCGTGCTCATCGAGTTCCCGCCCGGCGCAGGGACGTTGCTGCCCACCGGCAACGTCCGCGACGTGATCGACGGCGTACCCGTGACCTGCGTGGACAACGGCATGCCGACCGTGCTGATCGCGGCCGCCTCGCTCGACGTCACCGGCTACGAGCCACCCCGGTACCTGGAGGAGGACACGGCCCTCGCCGACCGGCTCCGCACGATCCGGCTGGCGGCGGGCCCTCTGATGGGCCTCGGTGACGTTACGGACACCACCGTTCCCAAGCTCACCCTGCTGGCCCCGCCCCGCCACGGTGGCGCGGTCACCACCCGCACGTTCATTCCGGTGCGCTGCCACACCTCGATCGGGGTGCTCGGCGCGGCCGGCGTGGCCGCGGGCCTGCGCGTCGACGGCAGTGTGGGCGCGGAGATCGCCACGCCGGCCGACGACGGCGACCGCGTCCGCATCGAACATCCCACGGGATTCCTGGACATCGAGAGCAGCCTCGGCACCACCGCCGACGGTCTGGCCGCGGCGCGCCGGACCGCCGTGGTCCGTACGGCCCGCAAGATCTTCGACGGCACCGTGTTCCCCCGGTCCGCCGGCACGGCACCGATCCCCCCGCGACCCCAAGGAGGTCAGCGATGACTCCGCCGCTCGGCGACATCGCCCACATCGGCCACGCCCAGCTGTTCACCCCCGACCTGGACGCCAGCGTCGCCTTCTTCACCGACTACCTGGGGCTCACCGTCAACGGGCGGGACGGCGACACCGTCTACCTGCGGACCTTCGACGACTACGAGCACCACAGCCTGGTGCTCACCGCCCGTGAGCGGCCCGGCCTCGGCCGGCTCGCCCTGCGCACCTCCAGTGAGGAGGCCCTGCGACGGCGGGTCGAGGCGGTCGAGGCGGCGGGCGGCACCGGCCACTGGGCCGAGGACGAGCCCGGCCTCGGCAAGCTGTACCTCATCACCGACCCGGACGGCCACGAACACGCCCTGTACTGGGAGAGCGAGTACTACCGGGCCCCCGACGGCCTCAGGCCCGCGCTGAAGAACCAGCCGCAGGCCAAGCCCAACCGGGGCGTGGGCGTACGGCGCCTGGACCACGTCAACTTCCTCGCCGCCGACGTGCTCGCCAACGCCGAGTTCCAGGAACGGGTGCTGGGCGCCCGGCCCACGGAGCAGATCCGGCTCGACAGCGGGAGGATCGCGGCGCGCTGGCTGACGTACACGAACAAGTCGTACGACGTCGTCTACACCTCGGACTGGACCGGTTCCACCGGCCGGCTGCACCACATCGCCTTCGCGGCCGACACCCGCGAGGACATCCTGCGAGCGGCCGACCTCGCCATCGACACCGGTGTGTTCATCGAGACGGGCCCGCACAAGCACGCCATCCAGCAGACGTTCTTCCTCTACGTCTACGAGCCGGGCGGCAACCGCATCGAGCTGTGCAACCCGCTCACGCGGCTGGTGCTGGCGCCCGACTGGCCGCTGATCACCTGGACCGAGGAGGAGCGGAAGAAGGGCCAGGCCTGGGGCCTGAAGACCATCGAGTCGTTCCACACGCACGGGACGCCTTCCGTCGCCCAGCCGCTCGGCGACTAGGCCATGTTTGAGAAGGTGTTGGTCTGCCTGGGTGGCCGTCCGGGGAAGTCGCGGCCGGCCACCCAGATGATGAGGTCGTTGGCGATCCGGCCGATGCTGGTGTCGGTGTCGACCTCGTGTTCGCGCCGTGTGCTGTCGCGGCGAACAATCTCGTAGCCGCCTTCGTCGAGGACAGCCACGGAAGCGAACCACGCGGGGTCGTCTTCGTCGGGTTGGATGACGATGAACGTGTTGTCCGAGTCGTTCAGCTTGCCGATCAGTCGAACAGCGCGTCCTCGGACGGGTCGTCGATGTGGTGTCCGTTCTCGCTGTCGACGCAGCAATAGGTTTCCGCCATCGGTCCGCTCTTACCCCCTGTGCCGACGTGCTGCCGCCGTCAGCATGGCATGCGGTGCCGACAAGCCCGTCAGGTCACAGCCATTCGTTTCATGACCCGGCGCGCACCGTCAGGCTCACCGCAGCGCGGCCACTACCGGAGTCCCTTCCGACCGAACGGATCGTAGGCCTCCTGGACCGTCTCAGCGACGCCCGGAGCCGCTTCATGGTCGGTCTCGTCGCGATCCACGCTCTCTACCCCTGGCAGATGGTGCAGCTCCGCCAGACTGACTTGGACTGGTCCCGGGCCCGGCTGCGCATCCGGCGGCCCGGCCGCATCGACCACCTCATCTACCTCGACGAGTTCACCCTCAAGCTGGCCACGGCCTGGGCGCTGGAGCGACGACGGCGTTGGCCGGACAGCAGTAACCCCCACTTGTTCATCACCCGTAACACAGCGGTCGACGACTCCGGCCCGCCGATAAGCGACGGCGTGGTCAACCTGGTATTCCGACGAATCGGGGTAACCGCCGGCGCCCTGCGTGTGGACCGCATCTTCGACGAGGCACGCCACTCGGCAGACCCTGTCCGGCTCATGCGCCTGTTCGGCTTGTCCAACCTCTCCGCCACCCTGTACGTCCTGACCGCCCATCCGGACAAGCGGGTCGACCCGATCGCACCGTGACAGCGCGGCATCGCGGCGGACGCCGCAGGATGGCGCGGGATACACCGCACTGCAGCCCGGGCACGAGAGGGCGGAACGCGGCCGCCGAGACCGTCGGCCCCAGCCCCAAGCCCGCCACGCTTCGACGACCGCCGCACTGCCCCTGCGCGTCGGCTAATCCCCGGCCTCACGCCCGGTGATGATGCCTCTGGCCGAGCCCATGGACCCGAGCCCGGATGCCCGAGGCCGTCCCGATGACACGGGGGAGACCACCAGGACGGCGAGTCCGAGTGTCGGGCTGTCGGCCCCCATCTGGGAATGCCTACACTCGGACTTCTTGACCATGGTCTTGCCGCAGCAGCACGTCGGGATCTGCTGGCCGAAGCGGGTGGACGGTGCCCCCTTGGTCGCTGCCGCGTGCCGAGCCCAATGCGGTCGGCTACCGGCTCGACACCGAGCACGATGTCGCGCTGCTGACTTTCATCCGCCGTGCCCGCACTCTCGGCCTGCACGTGGACGGCATCCGCAGGGTGCTCGCCGTGCGCGACGGCGGCACCCAACCGTGCGCCGCCGTCCGCGACCTGCTCGACGCCTGGATCGCCGAGACCGACGCCGCGGTCGCCGATGCGGGCACGCAGTCGTTGACGTTCTCATCCGCGCGGTGGATGAGCGGGCGGTGGCCACGCGTACGCAGCCCCGGGGCATGAGCCGCCGGAGCGGGTCCGCCGTTGCTGTCGTGGCGGACCCGCTCGCGGGACTCGTATATCGAGTGGGTCAGGAGGCGCCGGGGTAGCGGCCGAGGGTGCCCTGCGGGTCGCCGGGGTCCGCGCCCTTGACCTGGCCGACGTAGAGCTCGACCTGGGATCGGAAGCGTTCGACGGCGTCACGGTCCGCCATGAACCTCGCAAAAGCCTTCGGATTGGTGTTCTTGTACGACGCCAGCGGCTCGAGTCCGGCCGGGGGCGCGACGTCCTTGCGGACGGACCAGGTCCACGTCGCGATGGCGTGCTCCTGGGTGGACTCGGAGTTCAGCCAGCTCAGGAACAACTTGGCGCCGGCCTTGTGCGGGGCGTTCTTGAAGATGGCGCCGCGCTGGACCCAGGAGTTGAAGCGCTCGGAGTCCGAGAAGACCTGGGTACCGTTCGGGCGGGCGTCGCCGCCGACGGCGATGGAGGCGAGGTAGTCGCCGCTCGCCACGCCGGCCGCGGAGCCGGGAACACCGCGTATCAGCTTGGGGTTCTGCTCGACCAGCTTGGCCAGGTAGTCCCAGCCGTACTCGTCGACGATCTGCTTGTAGCCGAACAGTACGGCGTCGTCGTCGTTCGGGTAGGTCAGGATCAGCTTGTTCTTGTATGCGGGCTTGAGCAGGTCGGTGGCCTTGAAGTCACCGGGCTTCGCAGGGAGTTGCTTGGTGTTGACGATGTAGGAGAAGGCGCCGTAGAAGACGCCGGTGTAGTGGCCGTCCTTGTCCTTGGCGTTGGTGAAGACCTTGTCCCACCCGACCGGCTTGTACTTCAGCAGGTCGCCGTGCTTCTTCCAGCGGTCGAAGTCCTGGGAGGTCTGCAGGATGGCCGCGTCGGCAACCAGCTTGCCGGTGGCAAGCTGGTTGTCGATGCGGGCGTCGTGGTACTTGCTCAGGTCGGTGACCAGGTTGAGCTTCATGTCCGGGAACTGCTGCTGGAACGCGGCGGCCAGCGCATCCCACTGGCCTGGCATGTCGCCGCCCATGTAGACGGTGACCTTGCCGCCCTCAGCCTTGGCCTGCCGGTAGAGGGCGTTCAGCTGGTCTTGTTCACTCACGAACGGGTGCCGGTGGGCGGCGGTGTCGGCCATGGCGGTCGTGGAAACGGCGGTGGTGGTCAGGGCGGTGGCGATGGCCGCGCCGATCAGCTTGGTTTTTTGCTTCATGGCGATGTGGTGCCTCTCAAGAGGGAGCAAGGTTTGAGCTTTCAAACGTTGCGCTGCGATGCACGTTACGCCGGATAGTTTGAATATTCAAACGAAGTCTGGCTAGAGTGTGACCATGCCCACGACGCCCCGCTGGCTCGACCCCGAGGAACGACGAGCCTGGCTCGCCTATATCGATTTCTCCACCCTGCTGTCCGACCATCTGAACCGCCAACTACGCAGGGAAGCGGGCGTGACGCTTGCCGACTACACCCTGCTCGCCCACCTGTCCTCCGTCCCGGACCAGACCCTGACCATGTCCGAACTGGCCGAGCGGGTGAGGATCACTCGCAGCCGGCTCACCCACGCCGTGACCCGCCTCCAGCAATCCGGTTACGTGGACCGTTGCGACGACCCCGTCAACCGACGCAACCAGCTCGCCCTGCTCACCCCACAGGGGCGCGAGCTACTGGAGCGTGCGGCTCCCGGCCATGTCGAGGCCGTACGCCGCGCCATCTTCGATGCGCTGACCCCGGAGCAGGTACGCCAGTTCGCGGAGATCGGCGAGGCGATCAACACCGCACTGCAGGGTGCGGACGCCACCGAGGACGACCAGGAGCCGCTGCCCTGGCGCCGGCGATAGGGCCGGCGCGAACGCCGCCTCCTCGTGAGGTGATCGCCCCGTCCCGTGAAAACGAAGCCGAGCGGCAGGGCGGGGTTTCGCAGCGTGCCCAGGGTGTAGCTGCCGATGGTGAAAGCCAGGGCCAAGGTCTCCGACGGGTTCGGCCGCACGATCCGACAGGTGATCATGGACATCCCGTCCGGAATGCAGGCCGAACCCGAACAGGGCCGCGCCGAACAGCACCGCGGGCCGCACTGCCTATCGCGGGAGCCGCCGCAGGCTGGTGGCGGGGCTGTTCGTCCGGGTCGTCCAGTCAGGCGTTGACGGCCTTGAGGAGCACGGACGACAGCATCTCGGGCGCCGACAGGAACGGGGAATGACCGGTCTCGAGCGTGTGCTGCTCAAAGGGGGTGCCGGGGGCCACGGCGTCCAGTCGCCCAATGAAGGCGTCCTGAGCGGCGACCGGGACAGTGCGGTCGAGGGTGCACCGGATCCAACTGCGCGACACGGTGCCCCACCGCTCTGCCGTCGGCGGTGCGGGGTCGCTGTACAGCCGCACGGGTACATCCGGTGACAGCAGCCGTGTCGCGGCATCGGCGGTAGCGTCCGGGACGTCACCGTAGAAGCATTGCCGGGCGGTCGACCGGTAGCCGGCGTCAGGCGAATTCCAGTTGATACGCACGGCGCCCGTCGCGCCCGGATCGCCTATGGGCAGACCGAGGGTCAGCGAGTCGCCGAACTCGGGAGTTGCCGCGTCCTCGAACACGGTGCGGCCCGGCGCGGGGGCGAGCGCGGCGAGGTGGATGAGCCGCGCGATGAGGTCCGGGACGGCTTCGCCCACGTGGTTGAGCACCACTCCGGCCAGGCTGTGAGCGACGACGACCACCGGGCCGAACGCTGCGTGGAGCGCGTGGACGGCTTCCACCGCAGGCTCGGCACAGTCCGCCGCGCTGAGCCCTCCCAGCGGCGAGACAGCGGTGGCCAAGGCGTCGAGGTCCTGGGCTATGTAGGCGTCGGGGACCGGGGCCTGCAGCCCGTGCCCGGGGAGGTCGATGGCGAGCACCGGATGACCGGCGGCGGACAGCGCGGTCGTCACCGGTTCCCAGCACCACGACCCGTGCCAGGCGCCGTGCAGCAGCAGGATCGGAGGACGAGGGGGCGGGCTCGACGACATAACGAGCCTCCTGGGTGGGGGAGTTGGGGGGTTGGAGGGGCTGTGGGGCACCCGCCGGACTGAGTCAATCAGTACACGGACAATCGGAGCATTGCCTGTTGGTCGGGTTTGGGTAAAGGTCACGCGTCTGGTCGGGGCGCGGGCGCGACTGCTCTGATGGGCCGTCGGAAAAGGTGTCTATTGGCACGAAAGGGTAGATGTTCTGGGTTGCTGATCCCTGTGTGAGTGAACTAGTGGGGGGCGCACGGCAGTTGTCGCCGTCGACGCAGGAGGCTCTTCGGATTCGGGCGGTTGGCCGCGCTGGTGGCGGGCCGGGACCGTGAGGATGTCGCGGCGCTGTTTCAGGTCTCGCTCAAGGCGGGTCAGGACCCAGTCGACAGCGGACCGCGGCGACGGTGATGCCGAGTTCGCGGGCGAAGGCGAGTTCGTACGGTCGTCCTGTTCGGGTGCGCCGAAGATCAGTCCGCCTCCGTGAATCCAGAGCAGCGCCGGAGCCGCTGGCATCTCAGCTGTGCTGTTCGGTATCTATCAGCGCGAGGGCGTTGCGGATGCCCTGTTCGAGGAGGTCGTCGGCGAGTTGCCGGTCGGTCAGGGCGCGGGAGAGTTGCAGGGTGCCGGCCATGATGCCGGGGAGGCTGAGTGCCTTCAGGCGTGCCGAGGGCGGGTCGTGGGGTGCCAGGCGGGCGGCGAAGCCGTCGATGAGGACCAGTGCGCCGTCGGTGTAGGCCTGCCTGGTGGTATCCGTGGAGCGTGCGATCTCTTCGAGCAGGGCGGCGTTGGGGCAGCCGCCCTCGATGTCGTCACGCTGCTCGGTCGAGAAGTACCAGCGAATGATCTGCTCGAGGCCGGCGTGGCCGGGTGCCGCCTGCGCGATGATGTTCTCGTGCTGGGCGCGCATCTGGTCGGCGACCGCGGTGGCGACGAGGTCGTCCTTGGACATGAAGTAGGCGTAGAAGGCGCCGTTGGTCAGACCCGCGTCCTTCATGAGGGTCGCGACGCCGGAGCCGTCAATGCCGTCCTGCTTGAGCCGGCGTCCGGCCGTCTTGATGATCCGCTGCCGTATGTGGTGTTTGTGTTCTTTCGGGTACCGCACCGTGTTCCTCAGTTGCAGCCGGGGCGGGTGCCGCGGCTGCCGTCCTGGTCGGGTCAGTGGGCCGCGCCGGCAAGGAGCGCGGGGTGTTGATCCTGGCGGTCTGCAGTAAGAACTGGCCGACCGGATCCCTGCTCGCGCCTATCAGCTGGGAGGGGAACTTACTCTCGGGCACCTTGCACTTGCCCGCGCAGGTGGCCTTGCCGGTGACACTGCTGCCCCTGGCCGAGCCCGAGTGGACACCTTCAGCAGCTGCACCTGGTACGCCCACGTCTTGATGTCGCGCTTGCTGTAGGCGTAGGCGACGTGAGGCAATGCATACGGCTCACGACCGCCCCCGTGCGGGGATTGGTCACCGTCACATCAGCGGGGAAGACCCTGCAGGCCTTGAACCGGTTGACGTGCCACTTGCCGTCCGCGCCGTGGTCGTCGCACCAGCTCGGGGTCGGCCAGGCGCTACCGGAGTCGGCACGTCTGAGTCGGGAGGCGTGCGTCGGTCGCTGCGGCGTGCGGTGGCGGGTCCCTGCCAGCGCACGGCGCGTTCGCTGTCCAGGCCGAGCTGGTCCATGACCCGGGCGACCAGGTGGTCGACGATGTCGTCCACGGACGCGGGCTTGTTGTAGAAGGCCGGCATGGGCGGCAGGATCGTCACCCCCATCTGGGAGAGGGCCAGCATGTTCTCCAGGTGGATGGTCGACAGTGGGGTCTCCCGTACGCCGAGCACCAAGGGACGCCGTTCTTTGAGGATGACGTCCGCGGCCCGCGAGACAAGGTCGCTGCCGTAGCCGGCCCGTATGGCGGCGAGCGTCTTGGCGCTGCACGGCAAGATCACCATGCCGTCGGTGCGGAACGAGCCGCTGGATATGGAGGCCGCCTGGTCATCCGGGCCGTGGACGACATCGGCGAGGTCAGCGACCTGCCGCGCCGACCAGCCGGTCTCCAGCTCAATGGTCGCCCGCGCCCAGCGGCTCGTCACCAGGTGTGTCTCCACGTCCGGTTGGCCGGCGAGCTCCTCCAGCAACCGAATGCCCAGGATGGCCCCCGTGGCACCCGTCATTCCCACGATCAATCGCATCGCAACTGCCCTTTCGTATGCGCAAGCCGGGCCGCGTCCTGTGTGGCTGGCACGGCCCGTTCAGGACGCGGCCCGGCGGATCCGGTGGTCTCAGTGCTGGTGCCTGGCCAGAACCTTGGCGCGCACCGTGGAGGGGTAGGCGTGCGCGAAGTCGCTCAGTGACTCGCGTTCGTCCGGGGCGGGGAGCAGGGCATCGTGTACGACCTTGGTGGCGCGGCCTGCGCGGCGCTCTTCCTTGGTGTAGCAGGTGAGCAGCGAAAGAATGGGGCCGTCCTCGAAGCGCACCGTGCGGTCAACGGGGTGGACCCGGGTGCCCAGCGCCCACATCAGCTCGGCATCGTTCGCGGGATCGACGTCGTCGTCGAGCAGGAACACCTGCGGCAGGGCCGCCCCGTACTTGGTGGAGTGGATCGCCTCGCCGACCCGGCGGGCGAACTCCTCGGAGGTGACGCCGGGCAGGTGGTCGCGCCAGTCGCCGGGGACGGACACAACCAGCCAGTGGCTGGCGCTGCTCAGGGAGGACCAGGCGGTGGTGACGGGCAGTCCGGCCGCGCGGATCACGTCCAGGGTGCCTGCCGCCACGCCGAGCCCGGTGACGGTGTGGAAATCGTCGGTCGGCTTTCCTTCCGCGACCAGCGGCCAGATGGGGTCGTCGCGGTAGGTGATCGCCTCGACGCTGTAGACCGGCTGGAGGCTCGTCCCGGACGGGATATAGCCCGCGAACTCGCCGAAGGGTCCCTCGACGCCGGTGCGTTCGACGGAGAGGTGGCCCTCGACGACGATCTCGGCGCTCGCGGGGACCAGCAGGTCCGACAACTCGGCCTTGACGACGGCGAGCGGCTCGCCGATCAGCGCGCCGATGTAGTCCGCCTCGGCGACGCCGTCGCCGATCGGGATGCCGCCGACGTACGGGATGGCCGGGTCACCGCCCTGGACCAGCGCATACGGCATGGGCTGGCCGAGGTCGGCCCACTGCTGCCAGATCTGGGCGATGTGCTGCGGGTGAATCACCAGCCCGGTCATGTGCTTGCCGTCGACCATCATGATCCGGGCGATGGACCAGTTGGTCCAGGACCCGTCCGGAGTCTGGGCGATGATCACGCCGTACGTGTTGACGTAGCGATCGCCGTCGCCCTCGTGCACGAACGGCACCGGGAAGCGGTTGAGGTCCGCGTCATCGCCGAGCAGGACGTTCTGCTTGACCGCGGCGTCGCCTCGGCTGACCGTCTTCGGCGGGATGCCGGGGCGGTGCTGGGTGGCGGCCAGGTGGTCGATGATCTGCGGGCCGGTGGCCTCGGGCGGCAGTCCGATGCTCAGCGCGACGCGGGCGAAGGGCTTGCCGGGGGCGGCACTGAGCGCGGCGGGTGCGCCCAGGAGGCGGAAGCCGTCGGCAACGCCGGTCACCTTCTCGAACAGCGGGGCGGGCAGGCGGTGCTCGGTGCTGTAACGGGTGTGCGCGGCCGCCTCCAGATTCCAGTCGACCTCGGTTTCGATCCGGTCGAGGTCCCCCAGGGCTTCCAGTGCCTTGATGTGTTCACGCAGGTCCGAGGGATGACTCATCCCGTCCTCCTCGAGAGAATGTCAGTACGCGGAATGTCCGTGTACTGATAATCCTGGCACAGGGCTCACCCGACGCGGGTAGCGGGGAGGTGTGAGCCGTGTGACAGGATCTTCATCCCGCGCCCGAAGGGAGTCCGCAGGCCATGCGACCCGAACAGCTCATCGACCAGCCGATGCACCTGCTGCGTCGCGCGCTTCAGCGGGTCAACGCGGTCTGGCAGGCGGAGGTGCCCGAGCTGACCGCCCCCCAGTACGCGACTCTCGCCACGCTCGCGGAGCGTCCCGGGATCGACCAGTCCGCCCTCTGTCTGGCCACTGCCATCGACCGGTCCACCATGACCACCCTGCTGGACCGGCTCTCCTCGCGAGGCTGGGTCAACCGCGAACCCGACCCACTCAACCGCAGGCGTCACATCGTCCACATCACGGAAGAAGGGAACGCGCTGCTGCGCGAGGTGGAACCGGCAGTCGCGCGCGTGAACCAGTGGACCGTCGATCAACTCGGCGAAGAGCGGACCGGCACGCTACTCCCGCTGCTAAGCGATCTGGCCGGCGTCGAGCTGGACGGTTGAGCGGTCTGGTGGTGCGTGCTCCGGATCAACCCTCAGCCCGCTCTCTCCCGCGCTGCCATCGGCGGCGGCCTCACCCTGTTCATCACCACAACGGCCGCACCGAGGGCGTCAACACGCGAACCAAGCGGATCATGAGGCAGATGCGCGGCCGAACCGGGTTCCCACTGCTCCGCCACCGCCTCTGCTCCGGTGGGACCTGAATCCCGCCGGAATCCGCCAAGAGCCGCTACTCGCAACCCAACGGCGGGACGCAGGACCGAAGAACTCCCCGAGGCCGAGCGGCGACCGCCCGCGCACTCCGGCCACCCGACGAGGCGCCGGAGCGAGCCGGCCGGGCTCAGCCGCCCGTCGACTCCCGGATCACCGCGGAGAAGTGACTGATGAACTCCTAGCGGTAAGGCCCGGGCTCGGTCTACTCGATCCGCCCGGCCAGCAGGTCGACCGCTCGCCGCGCCATCATGTCGTAGTCCGGAACGATGGCGGACAGCGAGGGGATGAGGACCTCGACGTTGTCGAAGCCGATCACTTCGACCTGCTGCGGCACCCGAACCCCGACGTCGGCCAGACCACGCAGCGCGCCCCGGGGAGGGCGAGACCGATGGTGCCGGTTCGGGCTTTGCGCAGATTTCGGGCCGCCACGTTGACGCGGCAGTCGAGCCGGGCCATCGCATCGAGGACCTTCTCCCGCGTCTCCTTGCGCACATCGGGGAGGTCGTCGATGACGTTCGAGACGCTCATCGCAGAGACTCCGGCCGCCTTGCCACGTCCTGAATCGTTGCCGCGCTGCCCCCGGCATGCGGCTCAGGGCACCCTTCGCCATTACACCTCAGCCCTGCGTCAGCCCTGCCTCGCGGGTGCGAGGCTGTAGAGGGCCGCGCCGTGGGCGGGGAGGTCGGCCCGCACGCATTGGCCGTCGTGAGTCGTGTCGTTGCGGCTTCACAGTTCCCGGACGCGGTCGTCGCTCCGGGCGCCGATGCCCCCTCACCACATGCAGAACCAGAACCCGACAAAGCATCTCTAGCCTCCCCGTTTCACTCGGGGATGGCTGACTCTGGGGCGGAAATACGAAAGTGCCTTCCTGGCCTGGGACGATGAACCTTGCTGAG
The DNA here is from genome assembly GCF_042888465.1 of Streptomyces sp. NPDC002888. NCBI lineage: Bacteria > Bacillati > Actinomycetota > Actinomycetes > Kitasatosporales > Streptomycetaceae > Streptomyces > Streptomyces sp. NPDC002888. Next base: position 21,561 of record NZ_JBIAPU010000056.1, read on the forward strand.
GGGTTCTGTCGGTCCAGCCGGAGGGCACCTTCGACGTACAGGCTGTCGGGTTGCCCCGATGAGCGGTTCTGCGGTGAGCGTCAGACGAGTGCCCCCTTGAACGCGGTGACGATCTCGTCGGCGTTCACGATGGCGTGGGCGTAGGACGGGCCGTTCAACTCGTGGGCTGCGTGCAGCATTTCCCGGGTCCATGCGGCTGTCGCTCCGCGTACCAGGGTCACGTGGTAGCCCAGCTCCATGGCGTAGCGGCTGGTCGATTCGATGCAGGTGTTGGCCAGCAGGCCGACGGTCACCACGTGGGTGATGCCGTGCTTTTTGAGCTGGAGGTCGAGGTCGGTGTTGGCGAACCCGCTCTGTCCCCAGTGCTCGTGGACGACGACATCGTTCTCCTGGGGAGTGAAGTCCGGGTGCCAGTCGCCGCCCCAGGCTCCGTCTTCGAAGACCCGGTTCTGGTTGCTGCCGGCCTGGTCCGCGGTGAGGAAGTTCCAGTTCGCGTAGTTGCCCTCGCGCCAGCGGCGGTGCGGGACGACGAAGACCTGGATGCCGGCCGCACGCGCCGCGGCCACCACCGCGCGCAGGTTGTCGAGCAGGCCGACCTCGGTGGCGACCTCTTCGACCCGAGGCCACAGCTTCCCCCCTTCGGAGAGGAAGTCGTTGTAGGGGTCCACCAGGAGCAGCCCCGTGTGCGCCGGCACGTACTGCGTATCGGCCATGAGTCGTCCCTCCGGAAGTGCCGAGGAGTCCGCGTCTTGTGTCACGGACGTTCGCTCGGCTCATCCGCACCGTAACTCAATAAATCATAGTTACCAACTCTATTTTCCATAGCAACTCATTCGATCTCTGCGATGATGGGGACGGAACGAGTTCACGAGGAGGATGTCGGTATGGCCGGCTGGTCGGAGATCACGAGCACGGAGTGCCCCATCGCGCGGTCGAGCGCGGTGATCGGGGACCGCTGGACGCTCGTGATCATGCGGGAGCTGACGATGGGCAACCGCCGCTTCGACACGTTGCAGGTCCAGACCCTGGCTTCGCCGCAGATGCTGACCAACCGTCTCAAGCGACTCGAGGCCGACGGCATGATCGAGCGCCGTGCCTACAGCGTGAAACCCCGCCGCTACGAGTACCACCTGGCCGCCAAGGGCGAGGCCTTCGCCTCGGTGCTGCTCGCCCTGCGAGCATGGGGCGAGACGTGGTGCAAGGAGCCCGGGGAAGGGATTGCCGTCCATCAGATCCACACAGCATGCGGTCGCGAGGTGGGCCTGAGCGGGACCGTGTGTGAAGGGTGCGGCGAGCCCTTCACCGTGGACGAAGTGAGAGGTGAACTCAGCGCGGCCTTCGCACGGGAACGCGAGGACAGGAGCACGGCCGCCAGGCAGGATGCCGAGACCCGCCGAACCTAACCAGCATGTTTCACTTGCTGCCGTGTCCGGATCCTGATCGAAAACACGAAAGTGCCTTCTGAGCTGGGATGATGAGGCTTGCCTAGGGCTTCTGTCCCACAGCAGGAAGGAACTTTCTGCGTGCACACAACCGGGTCGCGTCCCAAGCTCGTCGTCTCGGCCGATGGTCGCGGAGTGGTCACCCACGCCGGATCCCGCCTGCTGGCCGATCTCGTCGACGCCACGGGCCTGACCGGCTCCTTCGCCAACGCGCTGCACCGGTACGGCTGCGCGGCACCGGCCACGATCCCGGCCGGGTCGCGGTCGACCTGGCGGTGATGCTCGCCGACGGCAGCGAGGCCATAGCCGACCTGGCCCTCCTGCGCGACCAACGCGAGGTATTCGGTCCGGTCGCTTCCACCCCCACCGCTTGGCGCGTCCTGGCCGACATCGACACCACCACACTCGCGGCACTGCGCACGGCCCGCGCCGCTGCCCGGGAGACAGCCTGGCTGCAGGCCGCCGAGACCCGGCGCAGGACACCGAGCTCCCGCGCGGGCGGACGCAACCTGCCCGGCCTGGTCCTGGACCTCGACGCCACCCTCGTCACCTGCCACTCCGAGAGGGAACAGGCAGCCGCCACCTACAAACACGGCTTCGGCTTCCATCCGCTGCTGTGCTTCCTGGACAACACCGGCGAGGCTCTGGCCGCCCTGCTGCGGCCTGGCAACGCCGGCGTGAACACCGCGAGCGACCACATCACCGTCCTGGACGCCGCCCTCGCCCAGATCCCCGATGCCCATCGCCACGGCACCGATATCCTCATCCGCACCGACAGCGCCGGGGGCACCAAAGCGTTCCTGACCCACCTGCGAAATCTGCGGGCTCAGGGCATCCAGACCTTCTTCTCCGTCGGACACCCCGTCACCGAACCGGTCCGGCGCGCGATCCGGGCCCTGCCCAACCGAATCTGGCACCCGGCCCTGGAACAGGACGGATCCCTGCGCGGCTCAGCCGAGGTCGCCGAGCTGACCGGCATGATCGACCTGGCCGGATATCCCGACGGCACCCGCATCATCGTGCGACGTGAGCGCCCGCATCCCGGCGCTCAGCTCTCCCTGTTCGACCTCGACGAGGCCATGCGCCACCAGGTCTTCCTCAATGACACTCCCCTCGCGGGCGGCGCCGGATCCATCCAGCACCTCGAGGTCCGCCACCGCGCGCACGCCCGCGTCGAGGACCGCATCCGCTGCGGCAAAGCCACCGGCTTCGACCGGTTCCCCTCCCGCCTCTTCCAGGTCAACGCGGCCTGGCTGGAGCTGTCCCTGACCGCAATCGACCTGCTTGCCTGGACCCGCACCCTGCTGCTGGACGGCGAACTGGCCACTGCCGAGCCGAAGAAACTCCGCTACCGACTGCTGCACGCCGCCGCCCGCATCACCCGTGGAGGTCGCCGTCTCCACCTGCGGATCGCCGCCACCTGGCCATGGGGACATGAGCTGGCGCACGCTTTCGCCTGCCTCGCGGCCCTGCCGAGGCCAGCAACCTGACCAACGGCGCTGCCTCTGCCCACCCGCAACCCGAGGAAACCGGAGCACCCGGCCCGAGCGCCGGGACCCAGGCATAACCGCCCGCCGACAGCCACGGCCCACCGCAGTCAGCCCAGCTCGGCCGAACCAACTGAAACGGGGAGGCTAGGCCGGGCGGGAGAGGCCCTCAGGCGGTGTGCCCTCGGCGAACAGCATGGTCACCCGGGCCTTGCCTTCTCGTATCTCCCGGGCCCGCCGGTACTCGGCGGAGTCGTACCACTCCCGGATCCGGTCCATGTCGGGAAACTCGATGATCACGAACCCGGAGGAGTCCCAGGTGCCTTCGACGGGCTTGGGCGTGGGTCCCCCGACCAGGTAATGGCCGCCGTGGTTGCGGATGGACCGCTGGGCCACGGCCGCGTAGGCCGCGCCGGCCTCCTCGTCGAGCACATCGAAGTTGACGACGACGTAAGCGGGCGTGCGATTCCGTGTCCCGAACTGCGGGTAGAGCGCGCCGACGCCTCCGGACAGGTCCGCGAGCACGGTCTTGCTCGTCTCGTCGGCGATGATCTCAGGGGTGCCGGCGGCGACACCGTCGAGGGCGATGCGTGCGATGTCGGCGGGGTCGGCCTTCGGCGCGTCGAGGCCGGTGGTCATGTCGGTGTCCATGTACCCGACGTGCAGTGCCGAGACCCGGGTGCCCTGCGGGGCGAGTTCCTGGCGCAGCCCGTTGGTCATCGACCAGGAGGCCGACTTGGCGGCGCAGTAGGCGCCGAACGAGGGGTAGTTGATCCAGGAGGCGACCGACAGGATGTTCAGCACCGCGCTGCTGTCGTGAGAGCCGAGTTGGGGGGCGAATGCCCGGGTGACCGCCAAGGTGCCGAGGTAGTGGGTGTCGATCTCCAGTCGGATGTCCGCCAGGTCGCCCGTCAGCAGTGACGCGTTGGTGGCCGAACCGGCGTTGTTGACCAGGATCGACACGTCGCCGGTCGCCTCTGCCGCGGCGGCGATGGAGGCGGGGTCGGTCACGTCGAGGGCGATCGGCTTCACGCCGTCGAGGTCGACGGCTGCGGGATTGCGGGCTGCCGCGTAGACGGTCGCGCCCCGGTCGCGCAACTGCTTCGCCAGGTGACGTCCCAGGCCACGGTTCGCCCCGGTGACCAGTGCGGTCTGTCCTTCGATCTGCATGACGCAACTCCCTGCTGGATAGGTTTTTCCAACCTAGACCATCTGAGTTGGGAGAAACAACCCAGGGTAGGCTTGCAGCATGGGCAAGATTCCGAATGACAGCTGCGCCATCGCCCGCAGCCTGGGCGTGCTGGGCGAGCGCTGGACGTTTCTGATCCTGCGCGAGGCCGTGGCGGGGTCGAGCCGCTTCTCGGAGTTCCGCAGCAGGCTCGGTGTGGCGCCGGACGTTCTCACCGAACGCCTGAACACGCTGGTCGCATACGGCGTGATGGAGAAAGTGTCCTATCGGGAGCCGGGGGAGCGGGCTCGCTTCTCGTACGTGCTCACGGATGCGGGCCGGGAACTCCTCGTCGTCCTGCTCGCCCTGCAGCAATGGGGCGACAAGCACCTGCCGTGGCCGGACGGGCCGAGCATCCTGCGCCAGGTCGAGGGCACCGAACGACCGGTGCACGTCGGGTTCATCGACGATGACGGAAACGAAGTCGACGAAAGCTCCGTGGCACTGATCCCGACCGCCGCCTCCCCCGGCCGGAAGTAGCCGCCGCACGCGGCGACCTGGCCGGCCTCGTGGCTGGCCGCGCCCGAGGGGCCGAGCGGCGAGCGTACTTCCGGTCCGTGGGCCTGGGCATCGAGGACGCGGCCGTCGCCTGGGCCGCCCTGCACAACGACAACGCCATGACGAAGGGACAGTCCCGGTGAAGATCCGCCCGTTTTCGCCGTCGAGCAGTGGATGAACGACCACGAGGAGACCTGCCGATACAACCTCGCCGAGACCTGCGTCCGCTCCCTTACCACCGGCGAACTCCTTCAGATGTCCGGACGGCGGGAGGAGATCCTCGCCGAACTCGACGCCACCCCGCTCACCTACGGCCCCATCCCCGGTAGCCCCCGCCTGCGTGGCCTCGTCGCCGGCCTCTACGAGAGCCAGGGCCCGGACAACGTCCTGATCACCCACGGCGCGATCGGCGCGAACGCCCTCGTCCACGCCGCACTCGTCGAACCCGCCGACCACATCGTGGCCGTCGTCCCCACCTACCAGCAGCACTACTCCATCCCCGACAGCTACGGCGCCCGCGTCACCCAACTGCCGCTGCGCGAGGCCAACGGCTGGCTGCCCGACCTCGACGAACTCGACCGCCTGGTCTCGGCCGACACCAAGCTCATCGCCGTCAACAACCCCAACAACCTCACCGGCGCCCTCATCGACGAAGCCGGACCGGCCCGCATCGTCAAGATCGCCGAACGGGTCGGGGCTTGGGTGCTGTGCGACGAGGTCTACCGGGGAGTCGACCAGGACGGCGACGGCTTCACCGCCTCGATCGCCGACCTGTACGAGCGCGGCATCTCCACCGGCAGCATGTCCAAGCTCTATTCCCTGGCCGGGCTGCGCCTGGGCTGGATCGTCGACCCCATCCGCCTTCTCGCCGAGGTGACCACCCACCGGGACTACACCACCATCAGCGTCGGACGCGTCGACGACCTCCTGGCCTGCGTCGCCCTGGAGAACAAGGACGCCGTCCTTGCCCGTTCCCACCAGATCACCCGCACCAACCTCGCCATCCTCGACGAGTGGGTCGCCGGCCGTGACGACATCGCCTACGTCAAACCGGCCTCGGGCACGACCGCGCTCCTGCGCTACAACGCCCCGATCGGTTCCTACGAGTTCTGCCCCCGCCTCCTCGGGGAGACCGGCGTCATGTTCACCCCTGGCGCCGCCTTCGACATCGAGCACACCATCCGCATCGGCTTCGCCGACGACACCGAGACCCTGTGCACCGGCCTGGAACTGGTCGCCAGTTCCTCGACCGCTTCGCCCAGGACTGACTCACCGGCAAGAGCGCTGGGGAAACCCAGGTGCCCCGCCTTATGTGGGGTCGGAGCGGAGGGTGACCGTGCGAAGGAGAGCGTTCCGGCAGGCCTGGATGGCAGGGTGCCGGCTGCGGCCGCGGCGTACCACGGTGAAGATGCGGCGTGTGCGTTGCCCGCGGGGGAGCTGGCGCAGGGTGACGGTCGGGGGCTGTCCGCTCCAGACGAGGCCGGGCAGGAAAGCCGCGGCGTGTTTCTGCTCGACGAGGCGCTGATGGAGCAGGAGGTCGGTGGTCTCGAACCGTACGTC
>NZ_JBIAPU010000057.1:0-18225 GCF_042888465.1 Streptomyces sp. NPDC002888
CCCGCCAGACCGAACTCCGTGCGGCCGACGTCGGGCATCTTCGTCAGGTTCGGCGCCGCGACGAGCTTCCCCGTCAGGTCGTAGGTCCAGGCGTGGTAAGGGCACTGGAAGGCACGTTTCACCTCGCCGGACTCCTCCGTGCACAGCTTCGCGCCCCGGTGCCGGCACACGTTGAAGAACGCGCGGACGGAGTTGTCCCGTGAGCGGGTCACCAGGATGCTCTCCCGGCCGACGTCCACGGTCCTGAACGCGCCCGGCTTCGCCAGATCCGAGGAGTGGACGGCACAGAACCACATGGACTCGAAGATGCGCTCCTGCTCCTGGGCGAAGACCCCGGGATCCGTGTAGTGGTCGCCCGGGAGGGTCGCGATGAGGCTCTCCGGCAGGGCGGTCTCAGTCATAGAGAACTCCTGAGGTTGCTTTATGCGCAACATGTGTCTATCTACGCAACACACAGTGCAGCTCGCCCGAACCACTGTCAAGAGGTCGGTGACGCCGGGCCGAACCCTTGACCGCAGGCCCCCACAGCCAGGACCATGTTGCGTATCAGTCCCACTGTTGCGTAATACGCATCCTCCCGGAGGGCTCAGTGTCTCTTCGACCCCACCCTGACCGTGAGTTCGTCCTCACCCTCTCGTGCCCGGACCGCTCCGGCCTCGTCCACGCCGTCACCGGCTTCCTCGTCCGGCACTCCGGGAACATCCAGGAGAGCCAGCAGTTCGACGACCGGCTGCAGGACCTCTTCTTCATGCGCGTGCACTTCGACGTCTCGGATCCGGCCACTTCGCTGGACACCCTGCGGTCCGGCTTCGCCCCGGTGGCGGAGGCCTATCGGATCTCCTGGCAGCTGCACAACGCGTCGACCCCGACCCGCACGCTGATCATGGTGTCGAAGTTCGGTCACTGCCTGAACGACCTCCTCTTCCGGCGGCGCACCGGCGCGCTGAACATCGAGGTGCCGGCGATCGTCTCCAACCACCGGGACTTCGAATCGCTCGCCGAGAGCTACGGGATCCCGTTCCACCACATTCCCGTGACCCCGGAGACGAAGGCGGACGCGGAGGCGAGGCTGCTGAAGCTCGTCGACGAGCTCGACATCGACCTGGTGGTCCTCGCCCGCTACATGCAGATCCTGTCGAACGATCTGTGCAAGCAGCTCGAAGGCCGGGCGATCAACATCCACCACTCGTTCCTGCCGGGTTTCAAGGGCGCCCGGCCGTACGTCCAGGCGCACGAGCGCGGCGTCAAGCTCGTCGGGGCCACGGCGCACTACGTCACCCCGGACCTCGACGAGGGGCCCATCATCGAGCAGGACGTCATCCGCGTGAACCACGCCCAGAGCCCCGACAGCCTGGTCACGCTGGGGCGCGACGTCGAGGCGCAGGTCCTCGCCCGGGCCGTGGAGTGGCACAGCCAGAGCCGGATCATGATCAACGGCAATCGCACGGTCGTCTTTCGCTGACCGGTATTGCCCTGTTCGCCTATGGTTTCGCCATGAGCAGCTACGCCACCGGGTCCGCAGGCACTTCGAGTGGCGGTGTGCAGTCCGTCGACCGGGCTGTCACCGTGCTGGAGATCCTGGCCCAGCGCGGCGAAGCAGGCGTCAGTGAGGTGGCCGAGGCGCTCGACGTCCACAAGTCCACCGCTTTCCGTCTGCTCGGCGTGCTGGAGGCACATGGGATGGTCGAGCAGGAGGGCGAGCGCGGGAAGTACCGCCTGAGCTTCGGCATCGTGCGCCTGGCGGGTGCGGTCACGGGGCGCATTGACGTCACCAAGCACGGGCGGAGGATCTGCGAGCGTCTCGCCGATGAACTGGGCGAGACGATGAACATCGCGGTGCTCGAGTCCCACCATGTGATCAATCTCGACCAGGTGCGCGGCCAGTCCGCCATCACCGCGCAGAACTGGGTCGGACGGCAGACGCCGATGCACTGCACATCCAGCGGCAAGATCCTCCTGGCCCACCTCGCACCCGAGCACCGCGACGAACTCATCGCCGCGGCCGGCCTCGACCGCATGACAGCGCGCACGCTGACCTCCAGGGAGAGGCTGGAGGCGGATCTGGCCGAGGCCCGCGAGCGGGGCTACGCCATGACGGTGGAGGAGTACGAGGAGGGCCTCAACGCCATGGCCGCACCCATCCGTTCGAGCGACGGCGAGACCATCGCCGCTCTCACCGCCTCAGGGCCGGCCTTCCGCCTCACCGAGAAGCGGATACACGAGCTCGCACCGGTGCTGATCGAGGGCGCGGACGAACTCAGCCACCGTCTCGGCCACCTGGGCTGACGTCTACCGACGAGTCCTGGTCGCTTGAGCGAAACGACCCGCACGACAGACGGCGGTAGGTGATCCAGTCTCTGGATCACCTACCGCCGTCTGCGCGATTCCCCGGGTCTCAGGCCCTCCACTCCACGGCCGCGTCCAGCAGCCAGTCCGTCAAGTAGCCGGCGAAGGACGAACGGACCAGCACCCAGAATCCGGCCCGGGGCTCGTCACGGGCGACCAGCATGACGTGGGTACGGCCCAGGGTGGTCTGGGCGCAGCGTCCGGCCCCGAAGGAACGCGGGTGCAGGTCCAGGGCGCAGCCGTGGGCCAGCAGGTCGCGCGCGCGAGGGCCCGCGACCAGGAGGGTGGTGCGCTGGGCGGAGACGTCGATGACGGACACGTGTTCGCCACCGGCCGCCTCACGGATCCGGCGCTCCACGTCCCGCTGACCGCCCGGCGGGCCCACCACGAGCCACTCGTCGAGGCCGAGCCACAGAAAAGTCAACTCCCCGGCGCGTACGGCGGTGTTGGGTTCGACGAGCAGTTGGACACCAAGCGCCGCCCCGACGGCGTCCGCCGCCGCTCCCTTGGCGTCGAGGCGCACATTGAGCTGGGTCAGGAAGGGGACTTCGGCCAGCCGGATCGCGCCCTCGGACGTGCGGGTCACGGTGGCCAGGCGGTCGGCGAGATGCGACAGAGGGCTGCGGGGCGGGGTGGTAAGGGCGGTGTCAGCCATCGCGGCGGGCTCCCTCGGGGTCGTAGAGGACAGGGCTTGCGACAGTCACCGGGACCAGCCGGTCGCCCACAGGGGCGTACAGCCGCTCCCCGATGCGCTCCCGGCCGCCCTTGACCAGGGCGAGCGCAAAGGTCCGGCCGAGCGCCGCGCTGCGGTAGCTGGAGGTGACATGGCCGAGCATCGGGACGGGCGGCGCGGGCAACACGCTGTCGGCGACCAGGTGTGTGCCCTCGGGGAGGAACGTGCCCGGGTCGTCGGGAAGCAGACCGACGAGGTGCTTGCGGTCGGGGCGGACGGTGTCGGCGCGGGCGTGGGAGCGCTTGCCGATGAAGTCGGGCTTCTTCTTGGACACGGCCCAGCCCATGCCGAGGTCCTGCGGTGTGACCGTGCCGTCGGTGTCCTGGCCGACGATCGGGTAGCCCTTCTCGGCCCGCAGGACGTGCATCGTCTCGGTGCCGTACGGGGTGATGCCGTGCGGGGCGCCGGCCTCGTACAGCGCCTCCCACAGGGCGAGGGCCTCCCACGGCGACACGTTGATCTCGTAGGCCAGTTCGCCGGAGAAGCTGATCCGGCACACCCGCGCGTGGATGCCGGCGACGGACGCATCGCGCCACGCCATGAACGGGAAGTCCTCGTCGGCCACGGCCAGTCGGGGTGCGAGCGAGCCGAGGACCTCGCGTGAGCGTGGGCCGACCAGGGTTACGGTGGCCCACTGCTCGGTCACGGACGTGCAGTGGACGCGCAGTTCGGGCCACTCCGTCTGGAGCCACTCCTCCATCCAGTCCAGTACGGCGGCCGCGTTGCCGGTCGTGGTGGTGACCAGGAAGCGGTCCTGGGCGAGGCGGACGACGGTGCCGTCGTCGAAGACCATGCCGTCCGGGCGGCACATCACGCCGTAGCGGATCATGCCGACCTTCAGGGTGCTCATCATGTTGGTGTAGAGCAGGTCGAGGAAGGCGCCGGCGTCCGGGCCCTGCACGTCGATCTTGCCGAGGGTGGAGGCGTCCATGAAGGCGACGCCCTCACGGGCGGCGGCGCACTCGCGCAGCACGGCCGCCTCCATGTTGGTGGTGAGGACGACCGCGTGGCGGCCGGGCAGGGCACCGTACTTGTTGACGTAGGCGCGGGCCGAGGCGGCCAGCATCACGCCGGGGCGGTCGTTGTCCGCGAAGGCGAGCGAGCGCTCGTGGGCGCCGGTGGCGAGGACGACGCGGCGGGCGCGGATACGCCAGACGCGTTCGCGGGAGACGTTCTCCGGGGCCTGGGCGCCGAGGTGGTTGGTGCGGCGTTCCACGGCCAGCAGGTGGTTGTCGTCGTAGTAGCCGAAGACGGTGGTGCGGCGCAGGACGCGGACGTCGGGGGCCGCGTCGAGTCGGGTGCCGGTTTCGTCGGCCCAGTCCAGGAGTTCGCCGGTGCCGAGGAGGCTGCCGCCGAGTTCCGGGTGGTCGTCGGCGAGGATGACGCGGGCGCCGGTGCGGGCGGCTGCCGACGCGGCGGCGAGGCCGGCGGGGCCGGCGCCGACGACCAGCAGGTCGCAGTGGGCGTGCACGGCGTCGTAGCGGGCCGGGTCCGGGTCGGTGGCGAGGCGGCGCCCGCGATGATCATCTTGGGGCGGTGTTCCTTGGCTAGCCGCTCGACGTCGTCCATGTCGACGAGGTTGTCCGCCTCGGCCACGTGGTACGGCACGACATTGAGCATCTTGCCGCTGTAGTTGATGCGCATGCCGTGGGTGAGGTGCCCGCCGTGCGCGAGGTCGAGGCCGAGGATGGTGTCGCCGGGCTGGAGCAGCGCGAAGAAGACGGCGGTGTTACGCCTGCGCGCCCGAGTGCGGCTGGACGTTGGCGAACCCGGCGCCGAAGAGGGACTTGATCCGCTCGATGGCGAGCCGCTCGGTGACGTCGACGTGTTCGCAGCCGCCGTAGTAGCGGCGGCCGGGATAGCCCCCGGCGTACTTGTTGGTCGCGACCGAGCCCTGGGCCTCCATCACCGCGGTGGGCGCGAAGTTCTCGGAGGCGATCATCTCCAGGGTGGACTGCTGGCGGTGCAGCTCGGCGCGGAGGGCTTCGTGGACCTCGGGGTCCAGCTGCGCCAAAGGGGTGTTCAGCGCGTTCATACGGCGTTCGCGTTCCTTTCGGCGGCCTCGACGACATTGGAGAGCAGCATGGCTCGGGTCATGGGGCCCACGCCCCCGGGCATCGGCGCGAGCCATCCGGCGACCGTGGCGGCCTCCGGGTGCACATCCCCGACCAGTCCCTGGTCGGTGCGGGTGATGCCGACGTCAAGAACGGCCGCGCCGGGGCGCAGCATGTCCTTGGTGATCAGTCCGGGCGAGCCGGCGGCCGCGATGACGATGTCCGCCTCGCGTATGTGCCAGGCCATGCCCTTGGTTCCGGTGTGGCAAAGGGTGACGGTGGCGTTCTCGGACCTGCGGGTGAGGAGCAGCCCGATGGGGCGTCCCACGGTGATGCCGCGTCCGATCACGCACACGCGGGCTCCCGCGAGCGGGACGTCGTAGCGACGCAGGAGTTCGAGGATGCCGCGCGGGGTGCAGGGCAGCGGGGCCTCGACGCCGAGGACGAGCCGGCCGAGGTTGACGGGGTGCAGGCCGTCGGCGTCCTTGGCCGGGTCCATGCGTTCCAGTACGGCACCCGCGTCCAGGTGGCGCGGGAGCGGGAGTTGGACGATGTAGCCGGTGCAGGCCGGGTCGGCGTTGAGTTCGTCGATGACGTCCTCGACCTGTTTCTGCGAGGCGTCGGCCGGCAGGTCCCGGCGCAGCGAGGCGATGCCGACCTGCGCGCAGTCGCGGTGCTTGCCGGCGACGTAGGCACGGCTGCCCGGGTCGTCGCCGACCAGGACCGTGCCGAGCCCGGGCGGGCGGCCGCCGGTGGCCGTCAACTTGGCTACGCGCTCGGCGAGTTCGTAGCGGATTTCGGCGGCGGTCGCCTTGCCGTCCAGCAGTTGTGCGGTCACCGGCGGTGTTCCTTCCCTGCGGTCAGCCACGGAGGCGGGACATGGTCGGGTCGAACAGGGGTTCCTCGGCGACCACTGCCTCGACGCGCTGGTCGAAGTAGCCGATGTGCACGCGGGTGCCGGGGGTGGTGAGTTCCGAGGGCAGCCACGCGTAGGCGATGCCCTTGCCGATCGTGTAGCCGTAGGCGGCGCTGGTGACGTAGCCGACAGAACGGTCGCCGTCGTACACCGGCTCCTTGCCCATGACGACGGCCCGCGGGTCGTCGATCGTCAGGCAGGTCAGTTTCCGCCGTACGTCGGCCTTGCGGCGCTCCAGCGCGGCCTTGCCGATGAAGTCTTCCTTGTCGGCCTTGACGGCGAAGCCGACGCCGGCCTCGTAGGGGTCGTGCTCGTAAGTCATGTCGGTGCCGAAGGAGCGGTAGCCCTTCTCCAGGCGGAGGCTGTTGAAGGCGCCGCGGCCGGCCGCGATGCCGCCGAGCGGCTCGGCCGCCCGCCACAGGGTGTCCCACAGTTTCTGGCCGAGGTCGGCGGTGGTGTACAGCTCCCAGCCGAGTTCACCGACGTACGACAGGCGCATCGCGGTGACGGGGACGGAGCCGATGTGGGCGCGCTTGGCGCGGAAGTACTTCAGGCCGGTCGCCGAGAAGTCCGCGTCGGTGAGCGGCTGGAGGACGTCGCGGGCGAGCGGCCCCCACAGGCCGATGCAGCAGGTGCCGGGGGTGATGTCGCGGACCTGGACCGTGCCGTCGGCGGGGAGGTGGCGGGTGAACCAGTCGAGGTCGAGGTTGCCGTTGGCGCCGACCTGGAAGAGGTCGGGGGCCAGCCGGGCGACGGTGATGTCGCTGCGGATGCCGCCGTCGTGGTCGAGCAGCAGGGTGTACGTCACCGAGCCGACGGACTTGGCGACCTTGCCGGTGCACAGCCGCTCCAGGAAGTCTGCGGAGCCTTGGCCGCTGACCTCGAGGCGTTTGAGAGCCGTCATGTCGTACATGGCGACGGTCTCGCGGGTGGTCTGGGCCTCGGCGCCGACGATGGGCGACCAGTACCGCGCGGCCCAGTCGTTGGGAGTGACGAGGGAACGGCCTTCGACCAGGCCCGCGTTGGCCTCGTACCACTGGGGGCGCTCCCAGCCGTTCGCCTCCAGGAAGAAGGCGCCCAGCTCCTGTTGGCGGGCGTGGAACGGGCTCATGCGGATCGGGCGCGGGTCCCCCGACGGCTGGAGGGGGTGCAGGATGTCGTAGACCTCGACGAAGTTCTGGCAGTCGCGGGCCAGCACGTACTCCGGGGAGAGCTGGTGCGGCTCGAAGCGGTTGACATCGCACTCGTGCAGGTCGAAGGACGAGCAGTGCCCGTCGACCAGCCATTCGGCCACGGCCCGCGCCACGCCCGCGGAGTGGGTGACCCAGACGGCCTCGGCGACCCAGAAGCCCTTGACGTCCGGGGACTCGCCGAGGAGGGGCAGGCCGTCGGTGGTGAAGGAGAACAGGCCGTTGATGCCCTCCTCGATCTTGGCGTCCTTCGTCGAGGGGAGCAGGGACTGAGTCTCGGTCCAGGCGTCCGCGAAGTCGTCCTCGGTGAACTTCAGGACGGACGGCATGCCGTCGGCCTCATCCACGGAGAGGATCTCGTCGGCGGTGATGGGCATGGGGCGGTGGCCGTAGTACCCGATGCCCAGGCCGTCGAAGCGCTCGCGGTAGTACAGGTCGGCGTCCTGGTGGCGCAGGATCGGGCGGACCGCCTCCTCGGTCTGGCCGGCCAGCGCCGGGACCGGTCCGGTCCAGGCGAGCTGGTGGGCCAGCGGGGTGAGCGGGAGGTTCATGCCGACCATGCGGGCGATCTTCGGGCCCCAGATGCCGGCGCAGCACACGACGATGTCGGCGGGGATCTCGCCCTGGTCGGTGAGGACGCCGGTGACCTCGCCGTCGGCCTGCTTCACGTCCAGTACTTCGTGGCGGGCGAGGAAGCGCACGCCGCGCTCGGTGGCCCGGCGGATCTGCGCCTCGACGGCGAGGACGGCCTTGGCGATACCGTCCGTCGGGACCAGGAGGCCCGCGAGGACCTTGTCCGGGTTGACGAGCGGGTGCTGTTCGACGCACTCCTCGGTGCTCAGCAGCCGGCTCTCGATGCCCCAGGAGGTGAGCCAGCCGTGGCGGCGGTGGAGTTCCGCCACGCGCTCCGGGGTGGTCGCCACTTCGAGGCCGCCGACCTGGAGGAAGCAGGGCCGGCCGTCGACGTCGAGGGAGCAGAACTTCTCAACCGTGTAGCGGGCCAGCTCGGTCATGGTCTTGGAGGAGTTCGTCTGGAAGACCAGGCCCGGAGCGTGCGACGACGATCCTCCGGTGGCGGGCAGCGGGCCCTGGTCGACCACGGTCACCTCGGTCCAGCCGCGCGCGGAGATCTCGTCAGCGAGCGCCGCCCCCACGACGCCCGCTCCGATGATGACCACCCGGGGTCCCGCCATCGCCGCACCTCCGACATTGAGAGCGATCCAGTTGCTGTCTACGCAACATGGTTCAGGTTGCGCAACTCAATGTGCCCGGCGTGGGGATGGGTGTCAAGGGGTCCGCGAGGCCTGAAAACCACTGCGGACGCGGCTCGGAAAACCACAGCGGACACGACGCGGCCCGGCAGGCTGACAACGCAGCCTGCCGGGCCTTTTCCGGCGGTTCCCCAGGCGATCGAGCGCCCTACTTGATCCAGGCGTCGACCTTGTCGCGGTTGGCCTCGACCCACTTCTTCGCCGCGGCGTCGGGCGACATCTTGTCCACCGCGATGTACTTGGCCACGGTGTTCTGGTCGTCGTTCGTCCAGTTGAACTTCTTCACCAGGTCGTAGGCCGGGCTGCCCGACTTGACGAACTTCGCGCTGACGATCTTGTCGAGGTCGTAGACGGGATAGTCGCAGGCGACCTTCGCCGCATCGGCGTCACAGCCCGTCTTGTACGCGGGCAGGTCGACCTTGACCAGCGGCACCTCGGACAGGAACCACTGCGGCTCGTAGAAGTAGCCGATCACCCACTGCTTGTTCTTCTCGGCGTTCCGGTACGCCTGGATGAGCGCGGTCTCGCTGCCCGCGTACACCACCTTGAAGTCCAGTTTCAGGTTCTTCACCAACGCCTCGTCGTTGGTGACGTAGGACGGGTCGCCGTCCAGGAGCTGGCCCTTGCCGCCGGACTCGGACGTCTTGAACTTGGCCGCGTACTTGTCGAGGTTCTTCCAGTCCGTGATGTCCGGGTGCGCCTTGGCCAGCCACGGCGGCACGTACCAGCCAATGACGCCCTTGTTGCCGGTGGAGCCGGCGTCCACGGCGGTCTTCTGCTGGGTGATGTACTTCTTCTTCAGGTCGTCGTGGCCCCAGTTCTCCAGGACGGCGTCGACCTCACCCGTCCCGAAGCCCTGCCAGGCGATCTCCTCCTTCAGATCCTTCTTGTTGACCTTGCAGTGGAGGTCGTTCTCCGCGACGTACGCGACGACCGCCGCGTCCGCCTCGTAGCCCACCCACGGGTTGACCGCGAGGTTGAAGGTGCCGCACTTGCCCGAGCTGCCCGAGCCGGCGCTGTCCTCACCGACCTTCGCGCCGCCGCAGGCGGTGAGGGTGAGACCGAGGACCGCCATGCCGACCGCGCCGACTCGCCAGTGTCCTGCCATGGTGTGGTGCTCCTTATGCGCTGGTGCGGCGAGCCGCTGCCTGAGTGATCCGGTCGAACATGACGCCGAGCAGGACGATGGCGAGACCGGCCGCCAGTCCCTTGCCGTACAACTGGCCCTGTGAGAAGCCGGCCACGACGTCGTAGCCGAGGGCGCCCGCGCCCACCAGGCCGCCCACGACGACCATCGACAGCACGTAGATCAGCCCCTGGTTGGTCGCGAGCGTCAGGGCACTGCGGGACATCGGCAGTTGCACCTTGGTGATGATCTGCCAGGTGTTGCACCCGGTGGACGTCGCCGCTTCGACGGTGGTCTCGGGCACGGCCCGCACCCCGTCCGCGATGATCTTCATGGCGACCGGTGCCGCATAGACGATCGCCGCGACGATGGCCGTGAAGCGGGTCGCGCCGAACAGCGCGAGGAACGGCACGAGATAGACGAACGGCGGCATGACCTGGGCCGCGTCCAGGGTGGGCCTGAGCAGCCGGTCCACGAGCACGCTGCGGCCCATCCACACCCCGAAGACGACACCGAGCAGCATCACCAGCACCGTCGCCACGAGGGTCGAGGCCAGCGTCGTCATGCCGTCGGACCAGACACCCGTGCCGACCAGCAGGCCCACGCACACGGCCGTGGTGACCCCGGCCTTCCAGCCGCCGAGCACCACGCCCAGCGCGATCAGCACCGCTGCGACGAGCCACCACGGGGAGTCGGTGAGCAGCGACTGGAACGGGTTGAGCAGGCCGTTGGTGATGACGTCGCGGAAGCCGTTCGTCAGGCCCGACAGGTTGTCCTGCGCCCAGGTGGTCGCGGTGTCGGCCGCGCTCGCGATCCGGCTGCCGACGGTGCCGTCGCCGGGGAAGTCCGCCGCCCACACATAGGTGTGCGACAGGTAGATGAGGACCGCCGTGACCGCCGCGCCGGCGCCGAGCAGCGGGCGCCGCCACTTGAGGAAGCGGTCCTTGGAGTTGCGGGCCGCCTCCTCACGTGCGCTGGCCGCGGTCGTGACCCGGTCCAGCACGATCGCCATGACCACGATGGCGAGGCCCGCGTTGAAGGCCGTGCCGACGTCGAGCGACTGGAGCGCCTGGACGACGTTCGCGCCGAGGCCGGGAGCGTTGATCAGGGCCGCGATGGTCACCATGGCCAGGGCGGCCATGATGGTCTGGTTGACGCCCATCACCACGGTCCGCTTGGACATCGGCAACAGGACCTTCAGCAGCGCCTGCCGCCGTGTCGCGCCCATCGAGTCGGCAGCCTCCACGGTGGTCTCGGGGACGGAGCGGATGGCGTGCGCGGTGATGCGGATCGTCGGCGGAGCCGCGTAGATCACGGTGGCGATGGTGGCGGAGGCCCCGCCGATGAGGAAGAACAGGGTCAGCGGCGCGAGGTAGACGAAGGTCGGCATCGTCTGCATGAAGTCCAGGAAGGGCGTCATGATCCGGTTGAACCGGTCGGAGAGCCCCGCCCACACGCCCAGCGGGATCGCGAACAGCAGCGCCACGAACACCGCGCACAGGATGAGCGCCAGGGTGTCCATGCTCTCCTGCCACAGGCCCTGCAACCCGAAGAAGGTGAAGCCGGCCACGGCCAGCAACGCGACCTTCCAGTTGCCCACCGCCCAGGAGACGTAGCCGGCGATGCCGACGACCCCGAGCCAGCCGATCTGCGGGACCGGCCGGCTGCCGGTGGGCTGGGAGATCAGGCCCTGGACGAAGGTCACCAGATTGTCGATGACCAGCCGGATCTCGTTGAAGAAGTACAGGAAGAGCGGGTTGGAGTTGCGATCGGCCCCGATGGAGTCGTTGAGGTCGTTGATCCACCGGTGCAGGTCGGTGAGGTCGGCGGCGGCGAGCGACAGGGTCTGTCTTCCCCGCAGGACGGCGAACAGCACCAGCCACACGACCAGGATCGCGCCGAGCATCATGGAGCGGCTGACCGTGCGCACCCGCTTGACAGGAGGGGCCGGTTCCGCGGTCCGGGTCTGTTCCGGTTTCTCCATGGCGACAGTCATCACATGTCGCCTTCCTGTCCGGCGACCACCGCGAGGATCTCCTCGTCGCCGACGATGCCGAGCAGTTTGCCGTCCTCGACGACCTTGACCGGCTTGTCGGCGGCGAGCACCGCCCGGGTGGCCTCCTTCACCACGACGCCCGGTCCCAGCTCGGGACCGTCCAGGGGGTCGTCGGCCTCCACCGGGCGCATGATCCAGCGCAGAGTGAGGACATCGCCGCGCGGCACGTCCTTGACGAAGTCGCGTACGTATTCGTCGGCGGGGGCACCGACCAGTTCGTCGCCGGTGCCGCACTGGACCGTCTTGCCGTCGCGCATGATGAGGATCCGGTCACCCAGCTTCAGTGCCTCGGAGAGGTCGTGGGTGATGAACACCATCGTCTTGCCCATCTCGTGGTGCAGGCGGACGACCTCGCTCTGCATGTCACGGCGGATCAGCGGGTCGAGCGCGGAGAACGGCTCGTCGAAGAGGAGTACGTCCGGGTCGCCGGCCAGCGCCCGGGCAAGACCGACGCGCTGCTGCATACCGCCGGAGAGCTGGTCGGGGTAGGAGTTCTCGTACCCGGACAGTCCCACGAGCTCGACGACCTCCAGCGCCCGCTTGACGCGCTCGGCCCTGCCCATGCCGCGGATCTCCAGTCCGAACGCCACGTTGTCGACGACGCGGCGGTGGGGCAGCAGACCGAAGTGCTGGAAGACCATGGAGAACTTGCTGCGCCGCAGTTCGCGCAGGCGCCCCACGTCCGCGTCCCGGATGTTCTCGCCCTCGAAGACGATCTCGCCGGCGGTGGGCTCGATGAGCCGGGTGAGACAACGGACCAGGGTGGACTTGCCGGAGCCGGACAGGCCCATGACGACGAAGACCTCGCCGGGCGCGACCTCGAAGTCCACGTCGCGCACGGCGGCGGTACAGCCCGTGCGGTCCATCAGTTCTCGGCGGGAGAGCCCGCACAGTTCCTCGGACTCCGGTACCTGGTCCGCCTTCGGCCCGAACACCTTCCACAGGTTGCGTACGGATATGACCGGTGTGGGGACCGCATCCTCTGGGGTGCCGCGCCGCCTCGGTGCCTCGGTCTGCGTTGGGGTCATGGTCGACCTCTTTCGGCGTTCAGCCGCTGAACCAGCGTTGCGGCCGGGGTTGGATGTTCTGCCAGATGTGCTTGGACTCGCGGTACTCGTCCAGGCCGGTCGGACCCAGTTCTCGGCCCACGCCGGAATGACCGAAGCCACCCCACTCCGCCTGCGGCACATAGGGGTGGTAGTCGTTGATCCACACCGTGCCGTGGCGCAGCCGCCGGGCGACCCGCTGGGCCTTCCCGGCGTCCTGCGTCCATACGGCCCCCGCGAGTCCGTACGTGGTGTCGTTGGCGATACGAACGGCGTCGTCCTCATCGGTGAAGCGCTCCACGGTGAGGACGGGTCCGAAGGACTCCTCGTGCACCACCCGCATGTCCTGTCGGCACTCGTCGAGCACGGTGGGTGGGTAGTAGTGGCCGTTCGCCAGTGCCGGGTCACCGGGCCGTTCGCCGCCGCAGCGCAGTACGGCGCCTTCGGCCAGGCCCGCGGCGACGTACGCCTCGACCTTCTCCAGGTGCTGCGCGGAGATCAGCGCTCCGGTCTCGGCCTCGGGGTCGAAGGGGCCGCCCAGACGGATGCGCCGGGCGCGGCGGACGACCTCGTCGACGAAGCGGTCGTGCAGCGAGTCCTCGACGATCAGCCGGGCGCCGGCCGAGCAGACCTGCCCGGAGTGCAGGAAGACGGCCGTGAGCGCGAAGTCCACGGCCGTCTCGAAGTCGGCGTCGGCGAAGACGACGTTGGGGTTCTTGCCCCCGAGTTCCAGCGCGACCTTCTTCACGGTCGCGGCGGCGGTCGCCATGATCCGTTTGCCGGTGTCGAGGCCGCCGGTGAAGGAGATCATGTCGACGGCCGGGTCCTCGGACAGCGGTGCGCCCACCTCGGGTCCGGTGCCCAGGACGAGGTTGGCGGCGCCGGCCGGCAGTCCCGCCTCCTGAAGTGCCTTCATCAGCAGGATCGAGGTGGAGGGGGTGAGCTCGCTGGGCTTGAGGACGATCGTGTTGCCGGCGAGGAGAGCGGGTGCCACCTTCCAACTCGCCTGGAGCAGCGGGTAGTTCCAGGGGGTGATCAGTCCGCACACGCCGATCGGCTCGTATACGACGCGGCTGACGGCGTCGTCGCGGCCGGTGTCGATCACGCGGCCGGCGTCGGTGCCGCCGAGGCCGCCGTAGTAGCGGAAACAGGAGACGACATCGGCGATGTCGTACTCGCTCTCCACCAGCCGTTTGCCGGTGTCCAGCGATTCGGCGCGGGCGAACTCCTTGGCGTCGCGCTCGATGAGGTCGGCGGTGCGCAGCAGCAGCGCGCCGCGCTCGCGTTCGGGGGTGTGCGGCCAGGAGCCTTCGTCGAAGGCCCGGCGGGCCGCGGCGACGGCGGCCTCGGTGTCGGGACGCGTCCCTTCGGACACGGTCGCGGAGAGGGTTCCGTCAGCGGGGCAGCGGATGTCCCGGTGCCCTCCGGCCACCGGATCCCGCCATTCCCCAGCCACATACAGGTCTGCCACGTCGGGAGCCCTTCGAGCTTCGTCGTTGCGCATTACGCATCGCATTGCTTGTGGTGGAACACTCTGGGTAATGCGGGAACCCACGTCAAGGGGTTGTCGGGTGACGGTTTCATCAAGCAGAGCGGCCGCGAGGACACCCCATGCACAGGCCGGATACAGCTGGTTTCCGATGCAGGTGCGAACTGAAAAGTCTGCGTTACGGCAGCCGGTCGAGCAGGGCTCGGCGCCAGCGTTCGGTCTCGGCGATCTGGTTGAAGGTGAACAGGTGCAGGCCGGCCACGTGGGCCGAGGGCGCGGTGAGGACCTCGGCGCCGCGTGCGAGCAGCCGCTCGGGCGCGTAGCCGCCGGGGGCCGCGAAGCGCAGGAACCAGGAGGGGTGCCTGGTCAGAAACCGCGTCGACTCCCCCACGCCGATCTTCGTCGCCATGGACAGCAGCTTCGCCCGCTGCACCGGCCCCGCGACGCCCACGTGGACGGGCAGGACCACGTCGCGGCGGCGTATCCGGGTGACCCAGTCGCCCAGCAGCCGCGGGTCGAAGCAGAGGTTGCTGACGATGTACGTGGCGTGCGCCCGCTTGTCCCACATCGCCTGGATGATGAGGTCGTCGTGGACGAGCGGATGGCTCTCGGGGTAGCCGGTGATGCCTACCCGGGCGAACGGGCTGCCCAGCTCGCCCAGTCTGCGCAGCACCGGCAGGGCCCCGTCGTAGGCCCCGGCCGGCGGATCGGCGTCCCCCGCCGGGACGAAGACGTCGTCGACACCCGCCCCGCGGAGCCGGTCGACGACGTCCTTGAGGTGCGCGTCGTCCCGCAGCAGCCGCGCGGGCACGTGCGGGACGACGCGGTAGCCGTGCGCCGCGAGCCGGCCGGCGAGGTCGAGCGTCGGCTCCAGGCCCTTGACCGGCGACGCCGTCACGGTGACGACGACGTCGCGCGGGACATGGGCGAGGACCTTTTCCTCGGTCGTCCTCGCGGGCAGCACCTCGTAGCGGACGCTGTCCAGCAGTGCGCGGAAGCCTTCGGCGCCCAACGCCTACCCCGCCTGCGTCCGGGCGTCGCGGTGCCGGTAGTACACGGCCTTGGAGGGCGGCAGCGGCTCCTCGCCGAGGATGAGGTCCGCCGCCTTCTCCGCGATCATCATCACCGGCGCGTAGATGTTGCCGTTGGTGACGTAGGGCATCACGGACGCGTCGACGACACGCAGCCCCTCCACGCCGTGCACGCGCATGGTGGTGGGGTCGACGACGGACATCTCGTCGGTGCCCATCTTGCAGGTACAGGAGGGATGCAGGGCGGTCTCGCCGTCCTTGGCGACCCAGGCGAGGATCTCCTCGTCGGTCTCGACGGAGGGCCCGGGCGAGATCTCCCCGTCGTTGTACGGGGCGAGGGCGGGCTGGCTGAGCAGCTTGCGGGCGACCCGGATCGCCTCGACCCACTCGCGGCGGTCCTGTTCGGTGGACAGGTAGTTGAAGCGCAGCGCCGGGTGCTCCAGCGGGTCCCTGCTCCTGATCTTCACCGAGCCGATCGCGTCGGAGTACATGGGCCCGACGTGCACCTGGTAGCCGTGTCCGCCCGCGGGCACGGAACCGTCGTAGCGGACCGCGATGGGCAGGAAGTGGAACATCAGGTTGGGGTAGTCCACGTCCTCGTTGCTGCGGGCGAAGCCGCCCGCCTCGAAGTGGTTGGTCGAGGCGGGGCCCTTGCGGAAGAGCCACTGCAGGCCGATGAAGGGGGCCCGCCACTTCGCCAGGTACGGCTGCATGGAAACGGGCTGCTTGCAGGCGTACTGGATGTACACCTCCAGGTGGTCCTGCAAGTTCTCGCCGACACCCGGGAGGTCGTGGACGACGTCGATGCCGAGCGCGTCCAGTTCCTCCGCGTTGCCGACGCCGGAGAGCTGCAGGAGCTGGGGGGAGTTGATCGCGCCGCCGCAGAGGATGACCTCGCGGGCGCGGACCTGCTGCAGCTTGCCGCGGCCTCGCCGGTATTCGACGCCCACGGCCCGCTTGCCCTCGAAGAGGACCCGGGTGACCAGGGCGCGGGTCGTGACGGTGAGGTTGGGCCGCTTTCTCGCGGGCTTGAGGTAGGCCTTCGAGGCCGACAGCCGACGTCCTCGGTGAACGTTGCGGTCGAAGGGGGCGAAGCCCTCCTGCCGGTATCCGTTGACGTCGTCGGTGCGGGGCTGACCCGCCTCCTGCACGGCCCCGAGGAAGGCGGTGAACAGCGGATTGGAGGCGGGGCCGCGCTCCAGGACGAGAGGGCCGTCGTGACCGCGGAACTCGTCGTCCGGGTCGGCCGCGAGACAGTTCTCCATGCGCTTGAAGTACGGAAGACAGTGCGCGTAGTCCCAGGTCTCCATGCCGGGATCGGCGGCCCAGCGCTCGTAGTCCATGGGGTTGCCGCGCTGGAAGATCATGCCGTTGATGCTGCTGGAACCGCCCAGCACCTTGCCGCGTGCATGGTAGACACGCCGGCCGCCCATGTGGGGTTCGGGTTCGGATTCGTACTTCCAGTCGTAGAACCGGCTGCCGATCGGGTAGGTCAGCGCCGCGGGCATGTGAATGAAGACATCCCACGGGTAGTCGGGTCTACCGGCCTCCAGAACCAGCACCCGGTTGCCCGGGTCTGCGGAGAGCCGGTTGGCCAGTGCGCTGCCGGCCGATCCGCCGCCGACGATGACGAAGTCGTACTGCACAGGAGCCATGGTGCCTCGTCTCGCTCGTGCCGTAGATACGCGCGGCATGCTAATACGTGTAGCGTCATATGCACCAGGTTGCGAACAACGCAACTTGAAGTCTGTGCGTCGCTCCTGTGACGGGCGACGCCGTGGCTGATTTACTGCGCGTATAGTTTCGCTGTGAGCAACTACAGTCCAGATAACGAAACGACAGGTTCACAGGCCGGTGGGGTCCAGTCCGTCGACCGCGCCATCAGCGTGCTGGAAATCCTGGCCCAGCGCGGCGAGGCCGGCGTGAGTGAGGTAGCCGCCGAGATCGACGTGCACAAGTCCACCGCGTTCCGGCTGCTCGGCGCTCTGGAGGTGCGGGGTCTGGTGGAACAGGCGGGCGAGCGCGGCAAATACCGCCTGGGCTTCGGCATCGTACGGCTCGCCGGCGCAGTCACCGGACGCATCGACATCACCCAGCAGAGCCGTCCGGTCTGCGAGCGTCTGGCCGAGGAACTCGGCGAGACCGTCAACATCGCCGTGATGCAGGAGCAGTACGCGATCAACCTCTACCAGGTGCGTGGACGCGGTGCCATCACCGCATACAACTGGGTCGGCCAGCTGACCCCGCTGCACGCCACCTCCAGCGGCAAGATCCTGCTGGCCCACATGCCCGCCAAGGAACGCGCGTCGCTCCTGTCCGAGGCCGGCCTGAAGAAGATGGCACCGGGCACTCTGACCGCGAAGACGAAGCTGGAGCGGAATCTCGCCGAGGTCCGGGAGCGCGGCTACTCCTGGACTTTGGAGGAGCTGGAAGAGGGCCTCCACGCGATGGCGGCTCCGGTCCGCAACCGTGACGGAGACGTGATCGCCGCGCTCAGCGCCTCCGGGCCCGCGTACCGGCTCACCGAGGAACGCATGCACGAGCTCGCCCCGACGCTCATCCAGGGCGCCGAGGAGATCAGCCATCGGATGGGCTACCTGGGCTGAGACCGTGCGCCACCGCCGACCGCCGGGCACCGGCCCGCCGGAAAGGCCGCTACTGCGACTGCCCCGCCCCCAGACGCCGCTGCACCCAGTCGTGGAACTCTCCGATGTGGTGCTCGCTGGGCACCAGGACACCGCCCTTGGCGTACAGCCGGGAGCTCATCGCCGGCTGGCAGCGCTCACAGGCGTCAAAGTCCTGCCGGTTGACCCGGTCGAACAGTTCCACCGAGCGGCTGACGTCCTCGCCGCTCTCGACGACATGCTTGAGATAGAGCCAGTCGCACTCCACGATCGTCCGGTCGGCCGCCACCGGGAACATCCGGTGGAAGATCACATGGTCGGGCACGAGGTTGATGAACACCTG
>NZ_JBIAPU010000058.1:0-11101 GCF_042888465.1 Streptomyces sp. NPDC002888
CTACGAACGCAAGGCCGAGCACTTTCTGGCCTTCACGAGCATCGCCTGCACCCTCATCTGCTACCGCAGGCTCACCAAATGAGATGTCCTCTAAGGACCTGGTGGCCTTGCGCTAGATCAGTAAGGTCGTTTGGGATCGACCGCGCCGTACGCGATGAGCTGTTGCGACGGAGCAGGTGCTTAGAAGGCGCTTGAGCTGACCACCGGATGGGCGGGCCTGACCTGGCCGTTCTCGGACACTGAGTTTGGACGTACGGCGGCTTCGACACGCATTCGACAGGTCCCGCAACCGCCCGGGCCAAGACTTCTACCGCCTCGTCAGCTGGTTGCGCCATCGGGACACGTAGAACTGAGCTGCTCCAGAGTGGTCGTGAGCGTACTGTCAGCCCGAACCATGGGGGGAAGCCTGTGCTGTACGCACACGAAGTGATCTTGAACGAACTCGCGCAGGGGCTCAGGCCGACGGCCGAGGGCGTTGAGTGGTTCGAGGGCCTCTCGGAGGATGACAGGCGCAAGGTCTTGCACACACTGGTGCTGTTCTGCGGACAAGCCCGCGCTAGCGCGGACGACGTGCCGGAGAGCATCACACGTTCCGGCATTCGCCCCACCCATACGCCGGCCGTGATGCTCACGAAGTGGCGCTTCGGGATGGCCCAGCTTCCGGGCTATGAACTCACGAAGTCATTTCGCCTACTCGTCGCCCTCTTCAGCATCGCCGATACCCGCAGGCGGACGCTGTACTGCGCCGAGGGGTGCAGTCACGCGTGGCACAACCTGCCGGGTCTGCCGCTGGACGCAGATAGGTCGGCTAGCGGTTGACCGGGATCTCGTAGACGATCTCGCAGTGAGCGGCGGGCACCACGATGTCCGCCGTCTCCACCGGCCGACCCTCGTCGCTGTAGTACGTCCGCCGGATGTGCGTGACGAGTGCGGCCTTCTGGATGCCGAGTAGGGACGCCTCCTCGGCGGTCGCCTGCCTCGGCTCCGGCTGTTCCACGGCATGGCCGACGGTGATGCCGATCGCCGCCATGCGGTTCACGACGCCCGTCCCGGCGTGTGGCCCGCCCTCGGGCAGGACCACGAGAGTGCCGGCCGTGAGGTCGTACGGCTCCCAACTCGTCGACAACTGAACAGGCTTGCCGTCCGCCAGGAACTCGTACGTCGTGCGGACACATAGCTCGCTCTCGACGATGCCCAGCCGCAACGCGATCTCGGCTGGTGCCGGCACCTTGGCGTCGGTCCGGCTCTCCCAGTCTCCTTGCCTGCCGACAGCCTTCATGTCCGCTCGGAAGGGTGACCCGTTGGGCTGTTCGCGCGCCGAGGAACGGACCACCCGCACGCGCTGCCGCGGCTCGGCAACGTACGTGCCTGACCCGGCGCGGCCCTCCAGCACGCCCTGGGAGATCAACAACTCCTGCGCCCGACGGACCACGTTCTCGCCCACGCCGCACTCTTCACCGATCTGGGCGCGCGAGGGCAGACGGTCTCCCGGCTCCCATACGTGCTCCGCGATCCGCCGCCGGAGCTCGTCGGCGATGCGGAGATAGGGCGGCTGCTCAGGCATATGGAAAATCTAGTCCACTAGCTCTAATCTAGTTAACTAGCTTTACTCAAAGTGATCGCCGGTGACGGAGGCTGCCCTGTGCCCGCTTCGGGAGTTAGCGCGGCGGACCTCGCCGCCCGGCTGTCCGCCCTCGGGCTTCTCACGCGAGTGGAGGAACACCCCCGGCACACGTCGGTGGAAGCGGAGGTACCGGACGCGCTCTCCGCCGAGTCATGGCGGGAGGTCCTGGAGGTGGTGGCGGAAGCCGACCGCTTCGGCCTCCTCGCCACCAGCATGAACGGCCGCACCCTCTGGGCGGTCGTACGCAAAGCGGTCCCCGCGACGGGCGATGTCGGGGGACCGGGCCATCAGCGTTAGGAGCTGACCAGCGTGCTCAACCGTATCCGCCGTGCCGTCTCGCTCACCAGAGAGCGGCACTTCCCCAGAGGCAGGCACCGCCGCCCCTTAACGACCTCCGGGCCGTCGGCTGACCCCGTCTCCTCCCTGTCTTCGGACAGGGCGACGGCCGCCCGCCGGTGTGCTTCTGACAACGTGGACCACCGGCAACCGCTCAGGGGTGAGGACGTCGCGCTCGTCCGCCCGTACGTACTGGCCTGGGAGAAGCGCATGCGAACGCGCGAAGTGGTCGTCGCTCCCTATCTGCCGGCCGACGCGTGGTTGGCCCTGGTGGGGGCCCACTGATGCCTCCCCGTCGACAGACCCGCATCCCGGACGCCTCGGTCGACCCCTACCGATCGACCGCATGCCGGCTCGGCACCCACCACGCCTGCGCCGAGTCCTCCCCGGCCTCGGCGCCGGTCGACCTCCCGGTGGTCTATGAGGCGTGCGACTGCCCGTGCCATTCAATGTCCGGCCAGACGACACCCTCGGAGGTGCAGCGGTGAGGGAATGGGCACCCGGCGGCACGCTGGCATCCAACGTCGAGGTGACCGCGGCCACCGTGCAACGCGGCGACATCATCCAACTCGGAGGACGCGCCTGCCGAGTTCAAGACCTCTTCCAGCTTTCCCAAGGCGCGAAGCAAATCCTTTTCGAGTCGGGTGAGTTGCTGACCATACACACGCGAACCCGGCTCGTCGCCGTGCGCATGATGAGGCGGCGGTGATCCGGTCCGTGCCTCCTCGCCACCACGAGATCGCCAACGATCTCCGGCACCAGATCACAACCGGCCGCCTCAAGACCGGCGAACGACTCCCGTCCGAGACCGACTTGGCCAGCCGGCACAAGGTCAGCACAGTGACGCTGCGGAGTGCCCTCGCGGTGCTCCAGAGTGAAGGCCTCGTCGAGAAGATCCACGGCAAGGGCAACTTCGTCCGCCGACCTCTCCGCCGGATCATGTACGTCGGCGGCTGGGGGACGCTGGACCCGTGGACCGCCGCCGAAACGGCCCTTCGCGTCACTGTTCGCACCGGCACGGTTCAGGCTGACGGACACCTGACGACCTTGCTGAGGGTGCCGACGGGCAGCCCTCTCGCGGAGTTCTTCTGCGTCAGCCACGAGGGGGAGTCGCCGCACGGACTGGCCCGTATCTACATCCCGCGCGACCTGGCACCGGCCGGAGTGCTCGACGACGCGTCCCCGTGCCCGGAGGCAGCCAGGAGATTCGCCGTAATCGGCCCTCCGCCAGCTGCAGTCCGGGAAACGGTATGCGCCCGCCCGCCGACCCGGGACGAATCATCGACCCTGCGAACCAACTCCACCGCGCCGGTTCTGGCGATCACGCGCGTGGCGACCGACCCCACCGGCCGAGTGATCGAAGCGGCGCTTCTGGTCTTCCCAGGGGATCGAGCCGACGCGGTTTTCACCACCCACCACACGCCCGACGAGAGGCAGACGGCAGGATGACAGCACGGAACGAACTGCGCCTCCTCCCGTGGTCGGGCCCGGAGGGCAAGCCCTGCTACCTGAGCACGGATGACAAGGGCGGCTACATGTCCCGCCTGGCCGACAACATCGAAGCGGACCAACTCGACGCGGCGGCCGTCCTGTTGGAGAACGCTTCGGCGACCCTCGACGACCAGGACGCGAACCCGGAGGACCTACGACGGTTGACCGGGGAACTGACCGGGACTCTCCGGGACGTGCTCCGCGTCGCCACCAGCCGCGGTCACCTCCTGGGGGTGAGCGAACCGCACCGCTTCTGAAACAGCGGCCGCAGGCTGGTTCCACGGCCCCGCCGAATTCCCCGGGCGGGGCCCCAACCATGCCCGGCGTGGCACCATGCCCCCTCCAGCACACCGTTCATGGGGGACACATGCGCACCCGCGCCACCATCGCACTCACCACCGCCCTGCTCGCCACCCTCGCCGCCTGCTCCTCGTCCAGCGACGACAAAGCCGACACCCCGAACAGCAGCCCAACTATGGCCGCCAAGACGCCGACCACCACCCCGACGCCGCCCGACGCCATCGAACTGGAGCGCGTCGCGGACACGTACGTGAACCTCTACTTCGGAGGGGACGCGAAGGGGGCGTACGCCTTCCTGTCGAAGCGCTGCCGCACCAAGGCAGACCCGGCCACGTACGCGGCCACCGCGCAGCAGGCAACGAAGGACTACGGCCCCGACCATCCGGCGACGGACGTGCACGCGACGGTTTCAGGGGACATGGGCCGCGTCTCGTACAAGGTGAAGGGCCTGCCGAAGTTCGACCAGCAGGGGCAGCCGTGGACGGTTGAGGGCGGCGCCTGGAAGTACGACGCCTGCTGACCCCGCGCCACCCCGGGCCCCGTCCACCAGCGTCGGCGGTGCCCCTATCGTGCCCGGCGGATTGCAGCCCTCAAGATCCTGCCGCGCCCGGCCCACCGACGACAGCCCGCCACGACGGCGGGTGCGCCGACGGACAGGCGGGCCCATATGTCTCGCTGCACCCCCACCGGCCTCAGCCACGCCGCACGGTTCCGTCGACCAAGAGCAGGCCGTGACGGCTGGCACATGCTGACGAGGCCTGAGTCCTTAGCTTGGGAAGCTGCGTTCATTCGCGCCTGGTCTGGGTGCTGACCTGGGTGAACGGCTGGGTTGCGGCCTCGTTTGGGAGCAGTTGCTTTCACCGTGATTCCCCGCTGGATCTGGTGCGCTTGTGGTGCGCCCCCGTTGTCAGTGCGGGTGGCTATGGTGCGTCTGCCATAAAGGGCAACGCTCTGGGAGGGGCCATGGGAGCCAAGACAGGACTGCTGGTGTACGCCGACGGCGACGTACCGGAGCTGCTGCGACGAGTGGGAGCGGCGGACCGTGATCGGACTGCCACCATGATGCGGCGGCTCTACCCGGGCAAGGGGGTCGAGGAGTGCGAGGGCTCAGTTCTCTCGGACGGCGTGTACCCCCCGGAGGGGACGGTGTATGCGGCCTGCTGGCCGGGAGTGGAGGTCATCGGTGATCGGGGGATGATGATCGACCTTCCCTCACAGCTCCCGGAGCACCTCGTGGCGGCAAGCGCCGGGCGACGGCTCGTCCTGCACAACATGCACAGCGCCGCGACTGGCTTGCGTTCGCCGTGTGGGAAGACGGCCAGCTCGTCCGCTCCCTCAGCCTGTCCCCGGACGACGGCGTCATGGAGAACATCGGCGAACCGTTCCCGTTCGAACTGCCCTACTGGGCGGGAGACCGCTCAGCCGACGTCATCCCCTGGCCAGACGAGGACGAAGAGCCCTATCCGCTGCCCTTCCACCCCTTGGAACTGGGAGAAGACGTACTGCGAGCGCTCTGCGGCTTCGTCCAGGAGGGCCGCCCCGAGGAGGACGACGTCAACGCGGACCACATCCGACTCCACGGCTTCCGGGTACGGGATCCACACGGCTCCGATCCCGCGAAGAAGGAAGCCGAACTGCAAGGCGCTAGGGAAGCCATGGGACCGCCCCGCTTCTACACCTTTGGGCCTGACGGCCTGCTGGTCGAGAACGACGGCGTTTAGCTCACGACCTCTTCGTCCCGAAGCAACTGCGGCGAGTGTCTGACCTCCAGCCGATGTACCTCTCACCTGCTGCGACAGTCCACAGACGTCCGCCGCTGTCCGCCGCTGTTCGTCGGCGTTGTCACGCAGTTAGACACTCACTGCTGATGCGTCGTGGGGGTGCTTGCCGGAGGAGCAGCATCTGATCCGTAGCTCTACAGAGATCGGTCGGGGACGGTCATACTGGTTGCTCGAGGGTGTCTGAAGGGGGTTGGTGGTCGGGGGCGATTGCTGGGGTTGCTGTATCTGGTTGCTGTACAGATGCCGCCGCATCGCGGGCGCGGGCGAGGTTGTGGCGGGTGGAGAGGGTGTCGGGGTGGTCCTCGCCCAGGATGCGCTCCCAGCCGGCTCCGGAACCGTCCTGCGCTGGAACGGGCGTCGCACCAAGGCAGCCAGCCCCGCCCAAGCTTGGCGGCCGACCTCACTTCCCGCGCTCCCTGCCGGTGCTGCCGAAACAGGAAGGTCGGACGACCTATGGCTAGGGGCTTTCCCGCCTCCATGCGGATCGCCGACATCGATCCGCTGTGGGCCTACGCCGTCAAACACGAGGTCGCCGAGATCTTCAAGGCCGCCTTGAAGCAGTAACGCGCCCCACAGCAACAACACGGGACACATCGCCAGACGCAACCTAGAAGCACCACCGGCGCCCCGCAATCAAGCGGGACGATGGCGGGCACCTCGGCACTACCCCGGCTCGTAACGACGTCCTCGACGGCATCCGATCCGTGTCGACCGCCCTCGACTCCGGGCTGATGCGTATCCACCGCCCATGCACCGGGCTGCTCGACGAGCTACCGGGCTACGCATGGGACCCCGCAGCATCCGACCGTGACGAGGACCAGCCGATCAAGCGTGACGATCACAGCGCCGACGCGCTGCGCTACGTCGTGCACTCCAATGCGCACGAGTGACGCCACCGGCTCACCACATCCACCGATGCCGGGGAACCGGGATAGTCCGCCCCGTCCGGGCCCTCCACAAGAGCACGGAGCAGTGGACCCAGCCGAACAGGGAGATCAGCCCAAACAGAATACCCAAGGCGCCAACGAGCGCAGCCGAGGGGAACGCGCGCAGATACCCCAGCGCCACGGCCAGACCCTCAATCAACAGCAACCACAAGTTCCAACGTCGCTTCCTGTGAATGACCCTGACGTAGTCTTCAAACCTGCGCTGCTCTGCCGCCTCTTTGGCGGTCCCTTCATCGAGGATGCGCCGCTGACGTTCGCTCCAACGTCGTTGCGTCTCCACTGCCTCCGAGTCCACCGGCGCAGCGGGCGAAGTGAACACAACGTCGCCGTGAATAGCACCGGACTGCACGACGTGGCCCCCGACGCTTCCACTCAACTCGTTGCGTATGGACGGCTGTTCGCTCATGAGGCGGAAGATACGCGCTTGACTCACAAGATCACCATCGAAGCGGCCGATGCCAATGCCCGCGAGCACACTTGGTGACCGCCCCCTTCGCCTTCCCGGAGAGCGGCGTACCGTGGCCGTCGCCGGCGTGGGCCCCGTACTGCCGCCAGGCTCAGGTCTGACCGAAAGGTGTCCCGAAGCTCAGCGAGCCCACGTTGCCAGCCTGAATCACTGGGCCGTGCTGTACGCCCCCACTGATCGTGTTATGGACATCCGCGACCTGTTGATCACCCTTTGGGGGCGCCAAGTCATCAATGATTGACCGCAGTTCGGCAGCCGCGGCCGGATTTGCCAGCAAAGTGCGCCGCAATCGTGTACGCCACTCCGCCTGGACATCCAAGGCGGTCTGTCCGTCGCTGGCCTCCATTGCCGCCGCCAGTTCTCCGCGCGAGGTCTCCAGCTCCCCCTCGATCACGTCTTCCTCACCACCACCGCGACGCGAGAAGAACGACACCATCCGGTCACGAGCTTGCGCCCAGGAGTCCACAGCCATCTGCTGAACCAATGTCGTAGCGCCTGCGGCAGCAAGTGCTACCAACTCCGCTTCCATCGAACCACCTTTGCAGCATCTGAGGCCGCCACCGTACCCCCTGACACTCGACGACCACAGCGTCGACGCCCTGTGCTACGCCGTCCATCCGCTGCACACGATTGGCGCCACCTGCTCGCCCATCAGCTATGCAGGATTGGCCTCTCGTACTTTCCTGGTTTCGTCCCAGAACCTCGGCAACCGTTCGTACAACCCCTCTCGAAAGCGCTCGTGGTTCGACCGTCCAGCCTGCTGGAGATCAAAACCTGCAGCGCGTACCAGCTCGATGAGTGGCTCGCCGGCGTGCCGGACGGGCCGACGCCGCAAACGCAGTGGTACCTCGCTGTGACCGGGTACGAGCACGCGAACGTCGCTGCACTGCTCGGCGGGAACCGGCTGGTTGTGCACCGTGTCGACCCGCGTTCGTGGCACATCCGGCTCGACGACAACCCGAGCCTCTCCGCGGCCTACATCGACGCGCTGCGGGCCGAGTGCGTCGGACTCTGGCGCCGCCGGATGATCGAAGGCATCTGGGTGATCGCCGAGGGCGCGGTCTGCGATATGGTCGACGAGCAGCGGCACGTCGTTGACGAACTGCCGCCGATGCGCCGGTACTGGGTCGCCATCGACTACGGAACCGCGAACCGGTTCTCGGCGATCCTGTACGGCCTCGGCGCCAACGACCGGCTGTACGCGGCCAACGAGTGGCGCCCCAACTCGTGAGCCGCACACCGACAGATGACCGACGCGCAGTCATGGCTCGACGAGCAGCAGGTCGTTCCCGAGTGGACGTTTATTGAGGGTTTTCAGAGTGGCCCCCGGACGGGTGACGGCGGGACCGTAAGCAACGGACAGGGTCCCCGTGCCGTTGAGAGAGGTGTCTAGGTCTCAACTCTCCAGCTCGGGAACCCTGTTGGTCCCGTATCCTGCCGCACTCGACCTGCCGCATGCACTCGTGGAGTGGGTGGCGATGCTGATCGTCACCCGTGAGGGTGACCGGCGCTGCAAACTCCGGCCGTCCGAGCGCCCGGTGATCGCTCTGGCATACCTGCGCCGGCACGACCCTCTGGCTCAGCTCGCCGCAGGTTTCCGTATCTCCGTCGGCACCGCCCACGCGTACGTCACCACCGTCGTCGAGCACCTGGCCGATATGGCGCCGGGCCTGCTGAAGGTCCTGCGCGAGACAGACCCCGACTACGTTCTCGTGGACGGCACGCTCGCCGAGTGCGACCGGGTCGGCGACGGACGCGCAGACTATTCGACGAAGCACAAGCGGCACGGTGTGAACGTGCAGGTCGTCACGGACCCGGCCGGTCGCACGCTGTGGCTCTCACCCGCCCTGCCCGGCCGCACACACGACCTGACCGCCGCCCGCACCCACAAGATCATCAAGATCTGCGAGCGCCAAGGCGTCCCCGTCCTCGCCGATATGGCCTACATCGGCGCGGGCGAGTGGGTCACCACCCCCAAACGCCGATCGCCCCAAGGTGAACTCACCACGACCGAGCGGACGGTCAACCGGGCGCTGTCCGCCGCTCGCGTACCCGTCGAACGAGGAATCGCCCGCCTCAAATCCTGGCGCATCTTCCGCAGAGCCCGATGCAGCCCAAACCGCATGACGTCAATCGCCAAGGCCGTCCTCACCCTGGAGCGGCACCGCTGAAAACCCTCATTGACCCGTCCGCGACGAGCTTTTCCACTCAATTGTGGACAGACAGGCATTCCGTCGTCGCCCTTGCGAACAACGAGGTGCTCAACGGCATCCGCAGCGTGTCGACCGCGCTCGGTTCGGGGCCGTTGCGCGTACATCGATCATGCCGGGGACTCCTCGACGAGCTGCCCGCTTACGCCTGGCCAGAAGAGACCACAGCACGCGGCGAGGACAAGCCGATCAAGTGCCACGACCGCTCCTGCGACGGGCTGCGGTACGTGATCCACTCGACTGCGCACGTGTGGCGCCAAGTGTCAGACGTATTGAAGGACAGCGGTTGATCAGCTGCTCAATCCGGGACTCAGCGGTAGCGTCGAAGAGCCAACCAGTGCTTCGCCAGGAATCCGAAACCGATCACCACGTCGAACCACCCAATCGACGCCCACATCACTCGCGTGCTGTCGCCCCCGGATCCGTGACCACCGACAACCAGGAACAGGCCGAAAAGGATCCATACGACAGACCCGTAGATTCCACGACGCGCCTTCTTGAGGAATCTCTGTCTTTGAAACTGAGACTGGGCGTAGCGTGCTGCACGTTCTGCATCTTCGGCGTCCAGGATTCGTTTCGTGCGTGCCGACCAGCGAGCACGTAACTCTGCCTCCTCTGGGCTCGGCGTAGCAGACAGGATCACATTGCCGTTGATGGATCCAGCCTGGACCACGGGCCCGTTGACATGGCCGCTCACGCCGTTACTTACGTTGTTGGTGACGTCCCGTCCCTCTCCCATGTTCCAGAAGGTACGGGAGGGCGCCACCACTCTCAATCGACTCATGTTGATCCATGCCTGGCTCGCTTGGTACGCGGAGAAGACCCCGGGCGGGTTGTTGTTCGTGGGCGAGCGGGGCAAGCCCGTCGTTCGACCTTCGGCCGGGAGTGGCGCAAGGCCCGTAGCGTGGTCGGACTGCCGACCGATGTCCGGTTCTACGATCTTCGTCACACCGGACACACCCTGACCACCCGATTGGGCGCGACGCTCAAGGACACGGTGGTGGGTGTCGGCCAGTCCACGGATAGGGCCGCGCGCATCTATCAGCACTCGGACTCCGAGCGCCAACGTGAGGTCGCTTCCGGGCTCGACTCCCTGATGCAGGCTGAACGGTGGAAGGCTGCGGCCAAGGCCGATGAACAGGCATCGGGCACGGAGCGGGCACGAGACACCTAGACAGGTCTAGACAACAAACAGGCCCAAGTCGCTGACTTGGGCTTTCATTGTGAAGCAGGTGACGAGAATCGAACTCGCGCTCTGAGCTTGGGAAGCTAGGGGCGTTTGGGAGAGATCGCCGGTCTGACCTCTGGCGATGCCGTCTCGGAGCTTGGTTCTCCGCCGGCCTGTTCCCCGTTGTTCCCCGTGGTTCCCCGTACGATCTGGCACGGGTCTGGCACGGCCGCGTCGTCAAGCAGCGCGGCTAGTTCCTTTAGGTCGTTCGCGACCATGACCTGAGCGAGGCGTCCGGCGATGGCAACGACCTCTGGCCAGGCAGATGTCCGGAGATGCTCTGCGTCGGTGTCGTTGGGCGCCTCGGCCGCCGCGGCGTTAAGCGCGGCACCGAGCTGTCTCATCAGAACGACCTCTTCGTCACTTCGAAGGCTGACGCCGAGGTACCGCTCTGGCTCGTCGGCGTCGCAGAAGTCGTCGAAGAGTGTGTGGAAGACATGGTCCAGGTCTTCGAACGCCGATGGGTCAAGCCACACGTCCCGCTGCCATGGTGGATTGGCCAGAGCCAACACAACAGGTACGACGTGGACTCGGTGGTTCGCTATGAGTCGGGCGTCTTCGCTCACGGGTCGAGCGTAGCGACGGAAGCCGGTGGAAGGGGCTGGCGTTTGCGGAGCACCGCTTTAGAGGACATCTCATTTGGTGAGCCTGCGGTAGCAGATGAGGGTGCAGGCGATGCTCGTGAAGGCCAGAAAGTGCTCGGCCTTGCGTTCGTAGC
>NZ_JBIAPU010000059.1:0-10201 GCF_042888465.1 Streptomyces sp. NPDC002888
TCCGATCAAGACAGACCGCCGAGGAATCGACACGAAGCTGCGGCTCCGATGTCCGACACGCCATGAGGCAACGGAAGAAGCAGCAGGTCACGAGGACGGTCTCCGACACCAGCCGCCCGGCAGGTGCGGGGGTCAGCCACCGACAATGATGCGGTTGCCCCAACAACTCGGAATCCGAGGGGTTCGCGGCCCGGGAGCCATCCCGTACGCGCGAACCCCTCGGATTCTGCTTCTGCGCTAGAAGGCTGCAGTTCGGTCTTCGCTGCGTGGATCGGTCATCTGGTGCCCGGTGTAGAGGCCCGAGCGCGACTCGCGACGCCAGAGACGCGCTTAGGTCACTGATTCGGCGGCGGCCTCGGAACCGTTGTCGAGCTCCACGACCCCCACAGATGGTGATCCGTCTGCAGGGCAGCGCTCGAGCCAGTCGCCGTTGGGGGCGATGATTCCGGACGGCGCGGTGGCGCTGTGCTGCGTCGGTACCGAGAAGCTGACCCAGTAGGTGTTGGCCGCGGCGTGGCCTTGTGCTTGGGCGGTGGCGTTCATGACTGCGGGGCCCAGAGTCGAGATGGCCAGGGTTGATTCGAGTTCGAGGGCCCCAGACTTCAGAGATCACGCGCCACCGTCCCTGCACCCCAACCGGGCTTCGCCGCCACCACCACCTGGACGGCTTTCTCCGCTTCGACGCCACATCAGACTGACGTGACTTCACGTGACTGTGCGCAGGCGCTCCTGTTGTGATCCTGGTGGACGCGTCAGGACGTAGAAGACGAGCCCCCGTTCGACCGTGCGTCCTGGCTGAGGGCCGGCGGAGTAGTTGCCTGCACCGTCCTGGTGGAGGATTGATCTCCTGACAATTCTCGGGACGCTCTTCCGCACATGCGCAGCCAGTGTGCTCCCGGACAGGGGTCCGGGTGCGGTCAGGACTACATCCGCACATCCCTGGCCTGGGCGCCTGCGTGTTCCAGGGCGACTGCGCCGGCCACAGGTATTGCAATGACCAAGCCGCGTCGCCCGTGGAGTGCGGTCACAAGTCCCTGCCCGGAACCACCCTCCGGACTCGCCGTCGGCGGGCTCCGGCCGCACCATCCCCGGTGCGACCTCGATCAGGAGCCCACCCCGAAGGACCGGAGTACAGGGTCAGGCCATCGGGGATGAGCGCTGAAGCTCATCCCGTGAGGCAGTCGAGGCTGCGGGCGCCGTGCACCACGAGGAAGTGCGGCGCGACCACCGGAGACCGAATCGCCCGTACCCTTCGTGGTGTCCACGGCGTCTCACCGCGGACGCCAAACCACTGGAGGCAACACCCCGTGCTGATTGCTCAGCGTCCGTCCCTGACCGAAGAGGTCGTCGACGAGTTCCGCTCCCGGTTCGTGATCGAGCCGCTGGAGCCGGGCTTCGGCTACACCCTCGGCAACTCCCTGCGTCGTACGCTCCTCTCCTCGATCCCGGGTGCGGCGGTCACGTCCATCCGCGTCGACGGCGTTCTGCACGAGTTCACCACCGTGCCGGGCGTCAAGGAGGACGTCACCGACCTGATCCTCAACATCAAGCAGCTGGTCGTCTCCTCGGAGCACGACGAGCCGGTCGTGATGTACCTGCGCAAGCAGGGCCCGGATCTGGTCACCGCCGCCGACATCGCGCCCCCGGCCGGTGTCGAGGTGCACAACCCCGACCTCGTCCTCGCCACGCTCAACGGCAAGGGCAAGCTGGAGATGGAGCTGACCGTCGAGCGCGGTCGCGGTTACGTCTCCGCCGTGCAGAACAAGCAGGTCGGTCAGGAGATCGGCCGCATCCCGGTCGACTCCATCTACTCGCCGGTTCTCAAGGTCACGTACAAGGTCGAGGCGACCCGTGTCGAACAGCGCACCGACTTCGACAAGCTGATCGTCGACGTCGAGACCAAGCAGGCCATGCGTCCGCGTGACGCCATGGCGTCGGCCGGTAAGACCCTGGTCGAGCTGTTCGGTCTGGCCCGCGAGCTGAACATCGACGCCGAGGGCATCGACATGGGCCCGTCCCCCACGGACGCTGCCCTTGCCGCCGACCTGGTACTGCCGATCGAGGACCTCGACCTAACCGTCCGGTCGTACAACTGCCTCAAGCGCGAGGGCGTCCACTCCGTGGGTGAGCTGGTCGCTCGCTCCGAGGCCGACCTCCTGGACATCCGTAACTTCGGTGCGAAGTCCATCGACGAGGTCAAGGCGAAGCTGGCCGGCATGGGCCTGGGCCTCAAGGACAGCCCGCCCGGATTCGACCCGACCGCCGCCGCGCTCGGTGCGGACGACGACGCGGACGCGGGTTTCGTGGAGACGGAGCAGTACTGAACGCTGCGCTGCGCCGGTCATAGAGACACTTCGCGCACGGGGACAGGAGAACCTGCACGCTGTTACCTGGCCGCTGGGCGGCCTCGGCCGGGTCCGCGCCCGCGCACAAACCCTGGTGAGAGGCAGCCGGCGGCAAAGCGGCGCAGCTCCGGCACTTCACGTACGCCCCGCTGCTCGGCCAGCCGACGGTCGTCGGCTGCCGGGCTTGCTGCTGTGCCCGTCACCCCAGCTGGTCTGACGCAAGGCGGCCCCGGCCGGCATCGACCACACGTGGGCGTACGTCAGGCGGCCGGCCGCAGAGAAACTGGGGACAGCGTGGTGTTCGGGCCTCGGGCCGGCTGACACTGCGTCACGCGATGACGCAGTGCCGGCGGTCGGCCGGCGCCAGGGGCGGGACCTGGCCCGGGCCCAGTCATGCTCGCCGAAGCCCTGGTCAGGTGCAGCAGTCACAGCCAGGTCGGCAGCCGCATGCGTCGCCCGCCCCGGCGCCGGCAGCCGAAACCGTTGCGGCGGACGGGGCGCAGCAACTCTTGCCCTGCCAGGCGTCGCGGCCTTCCTTGACCGCGACGGCCGCGATGACGAGGGCGGCGACGGGGTCGGCCCAGGACCAGCCGAGGGTGGCGTTGAGGACCAGGCCGACCAGGAGCACGGCGGAGAGGTATGTGCACAGCAGGGTCTGCTTGGAGTCGGCGACCGCGCTGGCGGAGCCCAGTTCGCGGCCCGCGCGGCGCTGGGCGGCGGACAGGAACGGCATGACCGCGAGGGATAGTGCGGCGAGCACGATGCCGGGGAGGGAGCGTTCGGCCTCGCTGGTGCCTGCCAGTGCGCGGACGGCGTCGGCGGTGACGTAGGCGGCGAGGGCGAAGAACGACAGCGCGATGATGCGCAGGGTGGTCTTCTCGCGGGCCTCGCGTACGGCGTGCTCGCGGGCGGAGAACTGCCAGGCGACCGCGGCGGCTGAGGTGACCTCGATGACGGAGTCGAGGCCGAAGCCGATCAGGGCGGTGGAGGAAGCGAGAGCTCCGGCGGTGATGGCGACGACCGCCTCCATGACGTTGTAGGTCATGGTCGCGGCGACCAGCAGGCGTATCCGGCGGGCGAGCGCGTCGCGTCGGGCCGGGGAGGGCCCGAGGGATATCGCGGTCATCCGCAACACCCCTTGTCGTCGGCGTCGGCGCAGGTGCGGTCGGTGGCGACGGCCACCACGACGGCACGCAGGTGGTCCAGCGCGTGCCCGAGACGTGGGTCGGCCAGTTCGTATCGGGTGCGGCGGCCGTCCGGCGCGGTGACGACGAGGCCGCAGTCGCGCAGGCAGGCGAGGTGGTTGGACAGCCGGGTGCGGGAGACGCCGAGCGCTTCGGCAAGGTCGGCGGGGTAGGCCGGAGCTTGGCGCAGGGCGAGCAGGATGCGGCAGCGGATCGGGTCGGCGAGCGCGCGTCCGAACCTGGCCAGGACGTCGATGTCGGCGGTAACAGTCAGCACATCCACGACAGTACATAAACTCCTGAATTCAGGTAATCGTGGATAATGAACCTCGGCGGACCCCATCGGTTGTGAAGAGCTAAAGCCAGCCGTTGCGTTTGAAGCTGCGGTGGATGACAAAGCAGGCGGTGGCGATGAAGGCGAGGACGAGGGGGTAGCCGAAGCGCCAGCGCAGTTCGGGCATGTGGTCGAAGTTCATGCCGTACACGCCGCAGACCATCGTCGGTACGGCGATGATCGCGGCCCAGGCGGTGATCTTGCGCATGTCCTCGTTCTGGGCGACGGTGACCTGCGCGAGGTGGGCCTGGAGGATGGAGTCGAGCAGGGCGTCGAAGGCATGGATCTGCTCGGTGACGCGGGTGAGGTGGTCGGCGACGTCCCGGAAGTACGCCTGTATCTCCTTGTCGACGCAAGCGCGGGGTTCGGTGGCGAGCCGGTCGAGGGGGCGCGCGAGCGGGACCACGGCGCGCTTCAGCTCCAGGAGTTCGCGTTTGAGCTGGTAGATGCGGCTGGCGTCGGCGCTTCGCGGGCTGTGCGGGGAGAAGACGTCGGTCTCGACCTGGTCGATGTCGTTCTGGACGGCGTCCGCGACCGTGACGTAGTCGTCGACGACGTGGTCGGCGATGGCGTGCAGGACGGCGGAGGGCCCCTTGGCCAGCAGATCCGGCTGGGCTTCGAGGTCCTCGCGCAAGGGGCCGAGGGAGCCATGGCGGCCGTGGCGAACGGTGACGACGAAGTCGGGGCCGGTGAAGACCATGATCTCGCCGGTGTCGACGACCTCGCTGGTCGCGGTCAGTTCGGTGTGTTCGACGTAGGTGACGGTCTTGAAGACGGCGAACAGGACGTCGCCGTACTGCTCGGCTTTGGGTCGCTGGTGGGCGTGGACGGCGTCCTCGACGGCGAGCGGGTGCAGGCCGAACAGCTCGGCTACCTGCGCGAACTCCGTCTCGGTGGGCTCGTGCAGGCCGAGCCACACGAAGCCGTGGCCTCGCTTGCGCACCCGGGCGACGGATTCCTCGACGGTGGAAGCGGCCTCCTGGCGGACGCCGTCGCGGTAGATGACGCAGTTGACGACGGTGGAGCCGAGCGGGGAGCGGGCCGGGTGGCTGAGGTCCACGCGCCGTCCCCGCCGCGCGAGACGGACGACTTTGCGCAGGTTGCCGACCATCGACATACAGGTACTCCTTCGCCAGGTCAGGCCAGTGTGCCAGGAGGAGGTAGGGCCAAGGTCAGAGCCGACACCCGAGGCGAACGGACCGGAATCAGGCACAGCGGCCGCCGCGCGGCCACCCGCACCTTGCAGCGCGGGCCCGGGTTTCGTTCCAGGGCCTGGTCGTACGCAGCACTCCGGCCGGCCCTCCTCAAGATCGCCGACCGGGCGCCGACGACCTCCTGGTGGTCGGCGCGGGGTACCGCGGCAGGATGCGCCGTCCCTGCGCCCGTCGGCGGCCCGGTACTGCCTCGCCCGCGCCGCCTGTGCGGTGCCGGCCGAACCGCCCTCGCCCCTGGAGAGCAACCTGACGTCCCTGCACCGCCGCGTCACACGGATCGCGAACGTCGACATCCCGGACAGCCCTCAGAATTCACCAACGGCGCCGGCGCGCAACGATGTCCGTGACCGACTCGGTCACGTGGACCCGGTGCTCGTACGAGCGTGCGACGACGTCCTGCGGTCCCCGTCCGGCGCCGGGTCGGCCGGTCCGGGCAGCCCGCTGGGACCGGCTCCTGGGACCGGGAGTCCGGGGGCCGACTCGGTGCTCTCGCCGAGGAAGCCGCCCGACTGGTGCTGCCACAGCTTGGCGTAAGCACCGTTCGCCGTGAGCAGCTCCTCGTGGGTGCCCTGCTCGACGACGCTTCCGCGGTCGAGGACGACGAGACGGTCCATGCCGGCGACGGTGCTCAGACGGTGGGCGACCACGAGGGCCGTACGTCCGTCCACCAACCGCCACAGGGCGTCCTGGACGAGGAGTTCGCTCTCCGAGTCCAGCGCGCTGGTCGCCTCGTCGAGCAGCAGGATCGGGGCGTCGCGCAGGATGGCCCTGGCGAGGGCGACGCGCTGGCGCTGGCCGCCCGAAAGTTTGACTCCCCGCTCCCCCACCAGGGTGGCGAAGCCGTCGGGGAGTTGGTCGGCGAACTCCGTGACGTGCGCGGCCGCGGCCGCGGCGTGGATCTCCTCGTCGGTGGCGCCGGGCCGGGCGAAGGCGATGTTGTCCCGCAGGCTGCGGTGGAACATGGCGGGTTCCTGCGGGACGTAGGCGATCAGTGAGCGCAGGTCGGTCTGGCGCAGCCGGCTGATGTCCTGACCACCGATCAGGATGCGTCCGTCGTCGATGTCCGACATCCGCAGCAGGAGTCGGGTGAGTGTGGTCTTGCCGCCGCCGGACCTGCCGACCAGACCGATCCGTGCGCCTGCGGGCACGTCCAGGTCGAGTGCCTGGAAAATCGGCTTCGCGCCCGCGTGGGCGAAGGTCACCGCCTCGAAGCGGATGCCTGTGTCCCGCGGTGCGAGCGGTTCGGGTTCCGTCGGGTCGAGCACGGTGGGCGGATCCAGCAGCAGCTCCGTGAACTGCGCGGCCTCGGTCATCGAGCTTTCCAGACGCCGGTAGATCTGGTTGAACTCGAACATGATCTGGGTGGCGTTGGAGTAGTAGGTGAAGGCGACGACGACCTCCTCCACCCCCTGGCCCGGGCCGCCGAAGGCGATGGCGACCAACAGGCCCAGCACGTTGGTCAGCACGGACATGGGGGCGATCAGGGTGTCGACACGCAGATTGCCGTAGTCCCACGACCTCAG
The DNA here is from genome assembly GCF_042888465.1 of Streptomyces sp. NPDC002888. NCBI lineage: Bacteria > Bacillati > Actinomycetota > Actinomycetes > Kitasatosporales > Streptomycetaceae > Streptomyces > Streptomyces sp. NPDC002888. Next base: position 6,601 of record NZ_JBIAPU010000059.1, read on the forward strand.
CGTCAGGCGCCGGGAGTCCGCGACACGGCTGCGGTGTTCGTCGGCCTCCCGCCGCTCGGCCGCGAACGCCCGGATGGTCTCCATGTTCGTGAGGCTGTCGGCGACGTGCCCGGAGACCCGCGCGATCGCCGCCTCACGGTCGTTGACGAGCCTCTGCCGGCGACGGATCAGAGGTGTCGCGGCGACCACGGTCAGCGCGATCATCACAAGAAGGCCGGCGACGAGCATCGGTTCGTAGCTCCACAGCACCACGGCACCGAACACCAGGGGGATGAGACTGCCCACGATCCGGTACGTCACCGTGTCGACGAAGTCCTCGAAGCGCTTGCCGAAGCTCAGCACCCGTTTGGTCAGGGAGCCGGCGAAATTGTCGTGGAAGAATGCCGCGTCCTTGGCGAGGAGTTCATTCATGCCGCTCACGTACAGGTGTTCCATGCCGAGGGCGTCCACGCGGTTCAGGCAGTGCTGCCCGACCCGCCACACGGCCTCGGCGAGCAGCAGCGTCACGCCGAAGCCCAGCACGTACGGCAGCGCCGAGGCGAGGGTGAGACCGCCGTCGTCGGCGGCCTGCCCTGCCAGTTTGGCGATCAGCAGGGGGGCGACGTAGCGGATACCGATGTTGCCCACGGCCGGCAGCAGCAGCGCGGGCAGGGCCAGCCGTCGCAGTCGCAGCAGTTCCCGGCCGTAGCGGCGCAGTGCCAGAACGACCGCGCTCCTGCCCGGCGTCGGCGCTCGCATGTCTGTCGTCCCCATCACACTCCCAGAGGTTCGGAAGTCGGAAGTGTCCCGTCAGGGGAGGTACTCAGTCCACGCATTTACCGCGGACGGGTGAGAACCGGACACCGCTGCGTTCAACGGACGCAGCGGACGTATCCAGTGGTGAGCCTGCGGTAGCACCACGGCCAAGAAGGTGGAAGGTCAGCATGAGCGGCGATACAGCGGGCGAGTCATGTATCACTGCGAGGGATGCGGACACTCCCGGCGAGGGCTGTTCTTCGACTCCGGGATCGGCGAAGCGAAGTGGTGGTGCTGGCGCTGCCGGAGCACCGATCAGAAGGAACTGATCAGCTCCCTGGACGACCGCGCCCGGGCGTGCTCAAAGGATGGGGTGAGCGGCATACTCGTAGCGGGGCACCGTCCTGCGGATTATGCGCGGGGGCGACTGAGAGCCTGTGTCAGTGGGCCGGTTCCAGCCGAACCACGATGGACTTGGACGTGGGGGTGTTGCTGATCTTGGCCGTACTGTCCAGTGGAACGAGGACGTTGGTCTCGGGGAAGTAGGCGGCGCAGCAGCCGCGCGGGGTGGGATACGCCACCGCACGAAATGCCGGTGCCCGGCGGTCGACCCCGTCGGAGAACTCGCTGACGATGTCGACGAGTTCGCCCTCGGCGAGCCCGTGTTCGGCCAGGTCGTCCGGGTGGACGAAGAGTACCCTGCGGCCCTGGTGGACGCCCCGGTAGCGGTCGTCCAGGCCGTAGATGGTGGTGTTGTACTGGTCGTGCGAGCGGATGGTCTGGAGGAGGAGCCGCCCCTGCGGGACGCGCAGCACCTCCAGCGGGTTGACGGTGAAGTTGGCCAGACCGGTCCTGGTGGGGAAGCGCCTCTCGTCCCTCGGAGGGTGGGGCAGCGCGAAGCCGCCCGGCTTCCGTACGCGCGCGTTGAAGTCCTCGAAGCCGGGGATCACGCGCTCGATCCGGTCGCGGATCAGGTCGTAGTCCGCCTCCAAGTCCGTCCAGGGCACGCGCTCGCCCCCGAGGACCGCCCGTGCCATCCGGCAGATGATCGCGACCTCGCTCAGCAAGGCGTCGGATGCGGGCGCCAGCCGCCCACGCGAGAGGTGCACCATGCCCATGGAGTCCTCCACCGTCACCCATTGCGGCCCCGCGGGCCGAAGGTCGGTTTCGGTGCGGCCCAGGCAGGGCAGGATGAGCGCCCGCCGGCCGACCACCGCGTGGGACCGGTTCAGCTTGGTGGAGATCTGCACGGTGAGCTCGCAGTTGCGCACTGCTCGCTCGGTGAGCTCGGTGTCGGGAGCGGCGGAGACGAAGTTGCCGCCGAGAGCGACGAAGACCCGCACCTGTCCGTCCCGCATGGCGCGGATGGTCTCCACCGCGTCGTGGCCGTGGCGGCTCGGCGGCACGAAGCCGAATTCCGCGCCGAGCGCGTCGAGGAAGACGGCGTCCGGCTTCTCGTGGATGCCCATGGTCCGGTCGCCCTGGACGTTGGAGTGCCCGCGCACGGGGCAGAGGCCGGCGCCGGGACGCCCGACATTGCCGCGCATCAGGAGGAAGTTGACGACCTCGCGGATGGTCGGCACCGAATGGCGGTGCTGAGTGAGGCCCATGGCCCAGCAGACGACGATCTTCTCGGCGGCCAGGACCTCCTGGAACGCCTCCCTGATCTCCTGTTCCGACAGGCCGGTGGCTTCCAGGACGTCGTCCCAGGATGCCTTGCGGGCCTGCTCGGCGAACTCCTCGAAGCCATGGGTGTGCGCGGTGATGAAGTCACGGTCGAGGACCGTGCCGGGAGCGTCGTCCTCCGCCTCCAGGAGCATGCGGTTGAAGGCGTGGAAGAGGGCTTGGTCGCCGCCGAGCCTGATCTGGAGGAACCTGTCGGACAGTTGGGTGCCGCCGCCCAGCACGCCCGAGGGCCGCTGGGGGTTCTTGAACCGCAGGAGTTCCGCTTCGGGAAGCGGGTTGACCGCGATGACACGGGCTCCGCAGTCTTTCGCCGTCTCCAGGGCCGAGAGCATCCGGGGGTGGTTGGTGCCCGGGTTCTGCCCCACGACGAGGATCAGGTCGGCCTCGTACAGATCCTCGAGGCGGACGCTGCCTTTGCCGATGCCGATGGTCTCGACCAGGGCGGAGCCGCTCGACTCGTGGCACATGTTGGAGCAGTCCGGCAGGTTGTTCGTGCCGAAGAGCCGGACGAAGAGCTGGTAGGCGAAGGCGGCCTCGTTGCTCGCCCGGCCGGAGGTGTAGAAGGCGGCCTGGTCCGGGGAGTCCAGGCCGCCCAGCTCCCGGGCGACGACGGCGAACGCCTCGTCCCAGGAGATCTGCTGGTATCGGTCGCCCCCTGCGGGGCGGTACATGGGGTGGGTGAGGCGTCCCTGCTGCCCGAGCCAGTAGTCGCTGCGTTCGGCGAGCGCCGCCAGTGGGTGCTCGCCGAAGAACTCCGGGGTGACCCGGCGCAGGGTCGCCTCCTCCGCCACCGCCTTGGCCCCGTTCTCGCAGAACTCGGCACGATGCCGGTGCTCGGGCTCCGGCCAGGCGCACCCCGGGCAGTCGAAGCCCGTCTTCTGATTGACACTCAGCAGGGTCAGCAGACTGCGGCGGACGCCCATCTGCGCGTGGGCGTGCCGTAGCGAGGAGGTGACCGCGGAGATTCCCGCTGCGTAGTCCTTCGGCGGGCCCACCCGCAGACGGTCGTCGCCGGGGTCCTCGGCGGGGGCCTTACGAGGCATCGGCTAGCGCTCCGCGGCGCGCGAGGGGGTGCCGAGGCGGTCCTGCACCCAGTCGTGGAACTCTCCGATGTGGTGCTCGCTGGGCACCAGGACACCGCCCTTGGCGTACAGCCGGGAGCTCATCGCCGGCTGGCAGC
>NZ_JBIAPU010000060.1:0-3203 GCF_042888465.1 Streptomyces sp. NPDC002888
GCTTCCAGATCCGGCCTATCAACCCAGTCGTCTACTGGGAGCCTTACCCTCTCAAGGAGGTGGGAATACTCATCTCGAAGCAGGCTTCCCGCTTAGATGCTTTCAGCGGTTATCCCTCCCGAACGTAGCCAACCAGCCATGCCCTTGGCAGGACAACTGGCACACCAGAGGTTCGTCCGTCCCGGTCCTCTCGTACTAGGGACAGCCCTTCTCAATATTCCTACGCGCACAGCGGATAGGGACCGAACTGTCTCACGACGTTCTAAACCCAGCTCGCGTACCGCTTTAATGGGCGAACAGCCCAACCCTTGGGACCGACTCCAGCCCCAGGATGCGACGAGCCGACATCGAGGTGCCAAACCATCCCGTCGATATGGACTCTTGGGGAAGATCAGCCTGTTATCCCCGGGGTACCTTTTATCCGTTGAGCGACGGCGCTTCCACAAGCCACCGCCGGATCACTAGTCCCGACTTTCGTCCCTGCTCGACCCGTCGGTCTCACAGTCAAGCTCCCTTGTGCACTTACACTCAACACCTGATTGCCAACCAGGCTGAGGGAACCTTTGGGCGCCTCCGTTACTCTTTAGGAGGCAACCGCCCCAGTTAAACTACCCATCAGACACTGTCCCTGATCCGGATCACGGACCCAGGTTAGACATCCAGCACGACCAGACTGGTATTTCAACGACGACTCCACCCACACTGGCGTGTGAACTTCAAAGTCTCCCAGCTATCCTACACAAGCCGAACCGAACACCAATATCAAACTGTAGTAAAGGTCCCGGGGTCTTTCCGTCCTGCTGCGCGAAACGAGCATCTTTACTCGTAGTGCAATTTCACCGGGCCTATGGTTGAGACAGTCGAGAAGTCGTTACGCCATTCGTGCAGGTCGGAACTTACCCGACAAGGAATTTCGCTACCTTAGGATGGTTATAGTTACCACCGCCGTTTACTGGCGCTTAAGTTCTCAGCTTCGCCACAACGAATTGTGACTAACCGGTCCCCTTAACGTTCCAGCACCGGGCAGGCGTCAGTCCGTATACATCGCCTTACGGCTTCGCACGGACCTGTGTTTTTAGTAAACAGTCGCTTCTCGCTGGTCTCTGCGGCCACCCCCAGCTCAGGAAGTAAATTCCCTCACCAGGCGTGGCCCCCCTTCTCCCGAAGTTACGGGGGCATTTTGCCGAGTTCCTTAACCATAGTTCACCCGAACGCCTCGGTATTCTCTACCTGACCACCTGAGTCGGTTTAGGGTACGGGCCGCCATGAAACTCGCTAGAGGCTTTTCTCGACAGCATAGGATCATCCACTTCACCACAATCGGCTCGGCATCAGGTCTCAGACTATTGCCAGGCGGATTTACCTACCTGACGTCCTACACCCTTACCCCGGGACAACCACCGCCCGGGATGGACTACCTTCCTGCGTCACCCCATCACTCACCTACTACCAACTTGGGTCACCGGCTCCACCACTTTCCTTTCCCCGAAGGGTCCGGAACGGCTTCACGGGCTTAGCATCACTGGATTCAATGTTTGACGCTTCACAGCGGGTACCGGAATATCAACCGGTTATCCATCGACTACGCCTGTCGGCCTCGCCTTAGGTCCCGACTTACCCTGGGCAGATCAGCTTGACCCAGGAACCCTTAGTCAATCGGCGCACACGTTTCTCACGTGTGTATCGCTACTCATGCCTGCATTCTCACTCGTGAACCGTCCACAACTACCTTCCGGTGCTGCTTCACCCGGCACACGACGCTCCCCTACCCATCACAGCCGGCGTTGGCCGTATTGCTGCAATGACACGACTTCGGCGGTACGCTTGAGCCCCGCTACATTGTCGGCGCGGAATCACTAGACCAGTGAGCTATTACGCACTCTTTCAAGGGTGGCTGCTTCTAAGCCAACCTCCTGGTTGTCTGTGCGACTCCACATCCTTTCCCACTTAGCGTACGCTTAGGGGCCTTAGTCGATGCTCTGGGCTGTTTCCCTCTCGACCATGGAGCTTATCCCCCACAGTCTCACTGCCGCGCTCTCACTTACCGGCATTCGGAGTTTGGCTAAGGTCAGTAACCCGGTAGGGCCCATCGCCTATCCAGTGCTCTACCTCCGGCAAGAAACACACGACGCTGCACCTAAATGCATTTCGGGGAGAACCAGCTATCACGGAGTTTGATTGGCCTTTCACCCCTAACCACAGGTCATCCCCCAGGTTTTCAACCCTGGTGGGTTCGGTCCTCCACGAAGTCTTACCTCCGCTTCAACCTGCCCATGGCTAGATCACTCCGCTTCGGGTCTTGAGCGTGCTACTAAAACGCCCTGTTCGGACTCGCTTTCGCTACGGCTACCCCACCCGGGTTAACCTCGCAACACACCGCAAACTCGCAGGCTCATTCTTCAAAAGGCACGCAGTCACGAGGCAAGCACAAGTGCTTGCCCGACGCTCCCACGGCTTGTAGGCACACGGTTTCAGGTACTATTTCACTCCGCTCCCGCGGTACTTTTCACCATTCCCTCACGGTACTATCCGCTATCGGTCACCAGGGAATATTTAGGCTTAGCGGGTGGTCCCGCCAGATTCACACGGGATTTCTCGGGCCCCGTGCTACTTGGGTGTCTCTCAAACGAGCCGTTGACGTTTCGACTACGGGGGTCTTACCCTCTACGCCGGACCTTTCGCATGTCCTTCGCCTACATCAACGGTTTCTGACTCGTCCTGTCGCCGGCAGACGACAGAAGAGAGATCCCACAACCCCGTATACGCAACCCCTGCCGGGTCTCACACGCATACGGTTTGGCCTCATCCGGTTTCGCTCGCCACTACTCCCGGAATCACGGTTGTTTTCTCTTCCTGCGGGTACTGAGATGTTTCACTTCCCCGCGTTCCCTCCACACTGCCTATGTGTTCAGCAGCGGGTGACAGCCCATGACGACTGCCGGGTTTCCCCATTCGGAAACCCCCGGATCAAAGCCTGGTTGACGACTCCCCGGGGACTATCGTGGCCTCCCACGTCCTTCATCGGTTCCTGGTGCCAAGGCATCCACCGTGCGCCCTTAAAAACTTGGCCACAGATGCTCGCGTCCACTGTGCAGTTCTCAAACAACGACCAGCCACCCATCACCCCCGGCAACAACCGGAGTTCACTGGGGCCGGCATCCTGAGGGTTCATTCCCTCAGACACCCAACAGCGTGCCCGGCCA
>NZ_JBIAPU010000061.1:0-2085 GCF_042888465.1 Streptomyces sp. NPDC002888
CCGCTCGAACAGCTCCCACATCTCATCCGGCACCAGGCGCTCAACGATCCCCACGAAGACACACTATCTACCGGACCAAATGAGACGACCTCTTACTGCGATCACGTCATCGTCGACGGCCGCGCGCATCATGGAGGACGTCAGGTTGTAGGCCGCTTGATCGCAGCGGCCCCCGCGCCCTTCTCGACCAGGGTCCGGATCCAACTCTGAACGTCCATGCGGGTGATGGCCCGCATCTCCCAGTCGGCCCAGTAGGGCATGACGTGGTTCTTGATGTTGGAGGCGTCGCCGCGCAGCGTGTGGGGCTCAACAATGCAAGCGTTCCACCACCGGTCGTGCCACTCGCGGAACGACACTTCACCGGCCCGCGGGTCGCGCATACCTCCGCGCAGCGAACTGGGTCTCCATCTCGATGCCCCAGGCCCGCGCCTGAGCTTTGAGGGGAAACGACTCGCTGAACCGGTCTCCTATCCGGTTGCGGACGGTCGCCTGCCACTTTCCGGACTTCAACTTGCGCAGGTACGCGGTACTACTCCTTTGGTTCGAGGGTGGAGCGGGACGAGCCGACGGCAAGAGATCAGCGGCGGGACCTCGGGGCAGCGACCGACCTGCTGGTGATGAACTCCTCGAGCCCGGCAAGGGGAACACGGACACGGGAACGCCCCGCTCCGGTCCGCAGATCGACGACCGGCAACTCACCAGCAGCGACGAAGCGGTAGACCGTACGGCGGTCGACATCCAGGGCGGCGGCGACAGCGGGAATGGACAGCAAGCGGGCAGGCATGGGTAGATCCTTGACGATGGGGGCGGGATGGGTGCCCGGCGAAGCGGCAGCCGGTCCAGGGCGAAGGTCAACCAGCTCCCTCAGGGCAGTGGGACCTCACCTCGAAGTGGAACCTCGCAAACCAGGATTTCGTGACGTGACGGTGTCGTGGGCGTGAGGACTGACGAGGGGCAGAGGGATGAAATCGGTAGGGTGCCCGCGCTCCGCGGATCGGCCGGAGCGCGGGCGGGATTTCATCGCTTGAGCTCCGGAAGGGCCATGGCCTTGGCCAGGCGATCCCAGTCGATGTCGGCATCCTCCCGGCGGAAGCAGTACGGGTAGCGAAGTGCCAGCCAATCCGGCGTCACACCGGTCAGCTCGGCAACCGCGAAGGACGAGATGCCCATCCTCAGCCACTCCACGAGGCACGACTCCCGCAGGATGGAGATGGGCTCCCCCAGACGCCACGAGTACCGCTCGTCCCGGGGCAGGACAGCCTCTTGGGCCTGCTCCCACACTTGCTGGTAGACAGAAGCCAGAGCGGCCCACCGCGCCTGCCGGGAAACAGTAGATCGCCCTCCCGCAGACCAGCCTCATCGATCCAGTGACGCAGAAACTCAACGAACCGGGGCTGGAGAGGAATCTCCCTGGCTACTCCTCGGTGACGAGCCGTCAACTGACCCTCGTCGCCCTCCGGGAGCATCACGTCGCGAACTCGCAGGGCACGAGCCTCCCTCGGACGCAGCGCCTGCTCGGCCACAGTGAGCATGAAGGGGTACACCGAGCGATCGGCACCCGCGTGCCCACGTATCCACTCGAGCAGCGATCGAACTTGCTCCACGGAAAGCAGCCATTCTTCGTCCATTACGTCGACGGGCACAGCAATTAACTCCTCAGGGAGAGGGACAGAAATGCGCCACGCGGGGATCCGCGTGACAGATTCAATGGTCGGCACGATCCCCGGTTTCGGTAACCGGGGATCCCGTGCTATAAGGCCACGGGACCTCAACGATGCTGACGTCAGATCCACGTCAGGGATGGCGGCGGCAAGTCATCACGATCTTCAGGAAGCGCTCTAGGTTGACTTGCACAGGGCCCTCTATTCCAGTCCGTTCCGGCCCCAAGTTGTCTGCCGTCGGCGAACCGCGCCGATGCCGGCGCCTCGCAAGGGAGCATCGACAGCGCTCGTTTCGTGGCCCGAAGTAGCCGAACAGAGCAGGTGTCTTCTAAGAGGTCGTCTCATTTGGTCCGGTAGATAGTGTGTCTTCGTGGGGATCGTTGAGCGCCTGGTGCCGGATGAGATGTGGGAGCTGTTCGAGCGG
>NZ_JBIAPU010000062.1:0-1638 GCF_042888465.1 Streptomyces sp. NPDC002888
TTCGACTCGATCACATGGGTGGGGCTGGACAACTTCCGGCAGTTGTTCACCGACAACCCGCAGTTCTGGCCCGCCGTACAGCACAACATCATCTGGTTCGTCGTGCTCATCCTGGTCCCGACGCCGATGGGCCTGTTCCTGGCCGTCCAGCTGGACAAGCGGATCCGCTTCAGCCGCGTCTACCAGACCGCGTTCTTCCTGCCCGTCGTCGTGTCGCTGGCCGTGACGGGCTTCGTCTGGCAGCTCGTCTACAACCCCGACACCGGCCTGATCAACAGCCTCATCGGCGCCAACAAGCCCGGCCACTACATCGACTGGATCGGCGACCCGCACCTCAACCTGTGGGCCGTCCTGGTCGCCGCCTCCTGGCGCCACACCGGCTACATGATGATCCTCTACCTCGCCGGTCTGAAGGGCGTCGACCCGTCCCTGCGGGAGGCCTCCGCGCTGGACGGCGCCAACGAGTGGCAGACGTTCAAGAACGTCATCTTCCCGACCCTGCGCCCGACCAACACGGTGGTCCTGGTCGTCACCATCATCGAGGCGCTGCGCGCCTTCGACCTGGTCTTCGTCTTCAACAAGGGCGCCCAGGGCACCGAGCTGCTGTCGATCCTGATCACCAACAACATCATCGGCGAGTCCAGCCGGATCGGTTACGGGTCCGCGATCGCCGTCGTCCTGCTGGTCATCTCCCTCGTGGTCATCATCCCGTACCTGATCGCGACCTTCCGGAAGGAGCGGCGCGCATGAGCACCACCACCGCCGCACTCGGCCGGCAGCGCACCCCGGTCCGCCCGGCCCGGGTCCTGCTGCACGTGTTCCTCGTCGTCACCTCGCTGGCCTGGCTCGCCCCGCTGCTGTGGGCGGTCTTCGCGGCCCTGCGCCCGTACTCGGAGACCAGCAACAAGGGGTACGTCTCCTGGCCGGACAAGCTGAGCCTCGACAACTTCAAGAACGCGTTCGAGCAGTCGGACATGATGCACTACTTCGGCAACACGCTGATCATCGCGGTCCCGGCCGTGCTGCTCACACTGCTGCTGGCATCGATGGTCGCGTTCTACGTCAGCCGCTTCGACTTCCGGCTCAACATCTTCCTGCTGCTGGTCTTCACCGCCGGCAACCTGCTCCCCCAGCAGGTCATCATCACCCCGCTGTACCGGATGTACCTGCTGATCGACCTGCCCGGCATCACGATGAGCGGCAAGCTGTACGACTCCGCACTCGGCCTGGTCCTCATCCATGTGGCGTTCCAGTCCGGCTTCTGCGCCTTCGTGCTCAGCAACTACATGCGGATGCTGCCGCACGAGCTGACCGAGGCCGCGCTGGTCGACGGCGCGTCGGTGTGGCGGATGTACTGGCAGATCGTGCTGCCGCTGTGCAAGCCGGCGATGGCCGCCCTGGCGACCCTCCTCTCCATCTGGATCTACAACGACTTCTTCTGGGCCATCGTCCTGATCTCCACCGGCGAGAACATGCCCATCACCTCCGCCCTCAACAACCTCTCCGGCCAGTACTTCACCGACCCCAACCTGGTCGCCGCCGGCGCCCTGCTCACCGCGATCCCGACACTGGTCGTGTACTTCGCACTGCAGAGGCAGTTCGTCAGCGGACTCACGCTCGGCGCCAACAAGGGCTGAC
>NZ_JBIAPU010000063.1:0-1611 GCF_042888465.1 Streptomyces sp. NPDC002888
GCTGTTCCAGACGCCGACGCCGGCTGGGCTGGCGCTGGCTTCGGATGCTCAGCAGGTTGTGGTGCCGGAGAACCTGATTCCGGCGGGCGCGACGGTGATCACGCCGGAGATGCTTCCGCTGGTCGAGTTGACGGCAGAGGAGATCGAGCGGGTCGTCGCCACGGTGGAGGGCGGCGCCGCGAACATCGCGGACGTGTATCCGCTCGCCCCGCTCCAGGAGGGCCTGCTCTTCCACCACCTCCTCGCCGAGGGCGGCGACGACGCCTATGTGCTTCCCTCCGTGCTGGAGTTCGGCTCACGCGAGCGCCTGGACGACTTCACGGCCGCGCTGCAGAGCGTGATCGACCGGCATGACATCTTCCGCACCTCCTTCGTCTGGGAGGGCCTGAACCGACCGGTCCAGGTGGTGTGGCGCAACGCCGAACTGCCGTTCACCGAGGTGACGCTGGACCCGCAGAGCACCGACCCGGTGGCCGAGCTGGTCGCATTCGTCGGCTCCGCGATGGACCTCAACCGGGCGCCGCTGTTCACGGTCCACGCAGCCGCAGTCCCCGGCGGTGACCGCTGGCTGGGCCTGGTGCGCGTCCACCACCTGGTGCAGGACCACGCCGCGCTGGAGACGCTGCTGAGCGAGATCCAGGCCTTCCTCACGGGCCGGGGCGACCAACTGCCCGAGCCGCTGCCCTTCCGTACCTTCGTGGCCCACGCCCGTGGCGCCGCCGCTGACGAGGCCTCCCACGAGCGCTACTTCGCCGAACTGCTCGGCGACGTCACCGAACCGACTGCACCGTACGGTCTGGTGAACGTCCGCGGAGTCGGCGCCGACGTGGTGCGCGAGGTCGTACCGTTCACACCCGCCGCCGAGGCACGGCTGCGTGAGGTCTCCCGCCGGCTCGGCGTGTCTGCCGCGACCGTCCTGCATGTGGCGTGGGCCCGGGCCCTCGCGGTGCTCAGCGGCCGCGACGACGTGGTCTTCGGCACCATCCTCTTCGGGCGGATGAACGCCGGCCTGGGCGCCGACCGCGTCCCCGGGCCGCTCATCAACACGCTGCCGGTGCGGGTGCGGACGGATGAGCTCGGTGTTCTGGACGCGGTGTCGGCGATACGTGACCAGTTGGCGGAGTTGCTGGAGCATGAGCACGCTCCGCTCGCGCTGGCGCAGAACGCCAGCGGTGTCGAGGGCGGTGCCCCGCTGTTCTCCGCGCTCTTCAACTACCGCCACAACGGCGGCCAGGATGCCGGCCCGGCTCCCCAGGCGGAGGACCGCGGCGAGAGGGACGGCATCCGGCTGGTCTTCTCGCGGGAGCGGACCAACTACCCGCTCGCCGTCGCGGTCGACGACGACGGCGACAACCGCGGGCTGTCCCTCGCCGTGGACGCTGTGTCCCCGATCGATGCGTTGGCGGTCGGTGGGTTGGTGCGGACGGCGGCCGAGGGTGTGGTGTCGGCGTTGGAGGTGGCGCTGGACGGTGGTCCGCAGGTGGCGCTGAGTTCGGTTGAGGTACTGGACGAGGGCGAGCGTCGTCGGGTGCTGGCCGAGTGGAGTGGTGCCGCGGCGGAAGCTGAGGAGAGCACGCTTCCGGCGTTGTTCGAGGCGCAGGTGGCGCGGAC
>NZ_JBIAPU010000064.1:0-1608 GCF_042888465.1 Streptomyces sp. NPDC002888
CTTGATCTTTAACCTGTGCGGCGGGGCCGTGGGGTAGTCGACTTCTTCGCTCGCTGTTTCGCTGGCTGCGTCTTGCGGGATGTGTGCACGTCGTGGCGTGGGGTGGGCCGGGTGTTCTTCCGGCCTGGGGGGCGTCCGGGGCCGGGGCGGGAGGGTTTCGGTGCATGGGCCGGGCAGGCGGTCTTGGGGCGGATGTGCCGAAAGTTCCGGCGGACGCGGGCAGGAGTGAGCCTGTCCGGTGGGGCGGGCCTTTCCCATGGGTGACGTAGGTCGGCTGCCAGTGGTCGGGCGAGCCGCAGTTGGGTGTAGGCGGCGAGGATCAGCCAGGTCCAGCGGTCCGCGGCCTCTGGGGTGCGGATCTTCGGGCAGGTCCAGCCGAGGGTCTGCTTGAACAGGCGGAAGGTGTGCTCGATGTCGAAGCGCCGCAGGTATGCCTGCCAGAGGCGGTCGGCGTCTGCGGGGGTGGCGTCGGTGCCTGACCACCACAGCCAGACCGGCTTGGGGGTTGCTCCGCTGGGCAGGTGGTCGATGTCCAGGCGGATCACCGTGCCTTCGACGATAGGGAGGGTGCCGTCGGCTGCTGCCCAGGAGGATCGGTGGGTCAGCTTGGGGTGGAGCCGGTTCCACGAGCGTGCGGTGGCGGTTCCGTAGAGGCGGGTGTCGGTGACGGTTTCGGTGTCCGGGGTGCCCCAGGTGTCGGGCTGGCCGAAGACGAACTCGCCTCCGTGCCGGGGCGGCCGGCCCATGGTGTGTGGCTGGCGGGGCGGGACGGCCCGGCGCAGGACTCGGTCTGATCGCATCCGGGCCAGGACCTGCACGGGCAGATCGTCGAGGAGGAATGCCAGGCGGGGTGCGTCGTATCCGGCGTCCGCAAGGATGAGGATGTCAGGGTCGCCCGCCTGCCACTGCCCCGCCGTGATCAGTCGTTCCAGCAGATCACGAAGCTGCCCGGCGGTGACGGTGGCGGAGTCGTCCCCGGGTGCCAGGCGGAGCGCGTCCAGGGGCGCGGTCCATGAGCTGCGGCCGGGCTCGAGCGCGCAGATGATCGAGTAGGGCCAGCCGGGGACGGGGATGTGCTGGTCTTTGCCCCGGCCGTAGGTGTGGCACAGGATCCGCTGTGGTGAGGTGTGGGCGTCGGGTCGCAGCCAGCAGGTGATGTCGATGGCCAGGACGAGCCGGCCGTCGGCAGCCCTGGGCAGTGGCACCGCGGCCAGGGCCCGCCGCAGCCGGCCGGTATCGACTCGGCCACGGGCGAGGGCGGCGTAGAGCCCGCCGTGACCGCGGCGGTGTTCGCCCACCAGCGACAGCTCGGCCAGCGACCTCACCGGACCGTCACCGCACAACGCGGCATCGGTCAGCTCGAACAGCGCGTCCGAACGGGCGGTGAGACAGGAGTAGAACTCACCCCGGAAGCGTGACAGTTCCGCCAACGCCACCTGCCGGGCATTGCGATGCAGCAGACTCATCCTCACGGCCTTCGTGCTGGGCGTGTGTGTTCCTTGGTCGGAGCACATGTTCAGACGAAGGCCGCTTCTGCGTACGGCAGTTACCGGACTGAGTGATCAAGTTCGACGCACCATTCGATGCCGGACGTTAAAGATCAAGCTA
>NZ_JBIAPU010000065.1:0-1373 GCF_042888465.1 Streptomyces sp. NPDC002888
CGCAGACCGGCGAGCGCCGCGGCCCCGCAAGGACCAGAAGAGACACCGGCAGCGGCCAGATCACCGGCCGCGCGGGCACTGTCGGCGTCCGAGACAGCAACCGCGGCGTCCAGCCCGCCGCGCAGGTGGGGCCAGGCGATGGTGGACGGGGTGCCACAGTTCAGCCCGGCCATGGTGGTCTCCGTCGTGGTGACACTGACGGGTGCGCCGCAGGTGAGGCTTTCCAGCACGCAGGGCGCGGCCTCCGGCTCCACCGACAGCAGAGCCGGGGCATGCCCAAAGGGGCGGCTGCGGTAATGGGTGACGACGGCCTGGGCGAGCGACCCCACGCCCACCGGTACGGAGACGAGGTCGGGCCCCTCGGTGACCCCCTTCGCCGCCAACTGCTCGTCGATCTCGGCGCAGAGGGTGGAGTAACCCTCGACGATCCACCCCGGGATCTGCTCATAGCCCGGCCAGGCGGTGTCCTGGACCAGGACCGCGCCCGGCGCGGCAGCCGCCTCGGCCGCCAGGCGCACGGCCTCGTCGTACGGCCCTGAGACCTCGGTGACCTTCGCCTGTTCGGCGACGATGGCCGCAACGGCCTGCGGATGCACGCCCTGGGGGACGAAGACGTGGGCGTTCTGACCGAGTCGGGTTGCCATGCGGGCCACCGCGCGGCCGTGGTTGCCGTCGGTGGCGGTCACCAGGGTGACCGGGCCATGTTCTGCGCCGTTCGCGGTCCGCTCGGCAAGGATGCGGTGGACCGCCCAGGACGCACCGAGCGCCTTGAACGCGGGCAGCCCAAGACGGCACGACTCGTCCTTGACGAAGACCCGGCCGACGCCCCATTCCGTTGCCAGCGACGGGAGTTCGGTCAGTGGGGTGGGCGCGTAGTCGGGTAGCGAAGAGTGGAAGACCCGCACTTCTGCGGGCGCGGGTTCACACCGCCAGGCACGGGCATCGGGACGCACGAACCACGGCAGCGTATGGAAGGAGGAAGCGTTGTCGGACACACGATCAGGGTCCGACGCCCCCTTGCTATCGGTCCAGCGAATGTTTACGACCTATACTCATCGGCCAGGCCGACCATTCAGCCATCGGCCCACGAGGGCGAGGAGAGCGAGCCGCCCATGTTCGATCTGCATCGGCTGCGTCTGCTCCGAGAACTCAAGCACCGCGGCACCCTGGCGGCCGTCGCCACCGCCCTCTCCTACGCCCCCTCCTCCGTCTCTCAACAGCTCTCCCAACTAGAGGCCGAAGTCGGCGTCCCGCTCCTCGAGCCGGTCGGACGGCGGGTGAGGCTGACCGCGCAGGCCGAGATCCTCGTCTCCCACACCGAAGCGGTTCTCGAACGCCTGGAGCGCGCGGAGGCGGACATCGCCGCCTCCCTG
>NZ_JBIAPU010000066.1:0-1358 GCF_042888465.1 Streptomyces sp. NPDC002888
ATCGGACAGGCGCTGCTGCAGGCCGCCACCACCGGCGAGGCCGACCTGCCCTACTACCTGGCGCGTAACGAGCAGGGCATGGTCCACGCGTCGGTGGCCTACGCCAAGATGCGTGACCGGCTGGCCGCCTTCGCCTGCACGGCCTCCACCGGACCCGGCTCCACCAACATGATCACGGGTGCGGCGCTGGCCACCACCAACCGGCTGCCGGTACTGCTCCTGCCGTCCGACATGTTCGCCACCCGCGCCGCGGATCCGGTGCTGCAGCAGCTGGAGGACACCCGGGGCGGGGACGTCACCGTCAACGACGCCTTCCGCGCGGTGTCGAAGTACTTCGACCGCATCTCGCGCCCCGAGCAGCTCATCCCGGCCGCCCTGGCGGCGATGCGGGTGCTCACCGACCCCGTCGAGACGGGTGCGGTCACCCTCGCACTGCCGCAGGACGTGCAGGCCGAAGCCTACGACTGGCCGCTGGCGTTCTTCCGGCGGCGGGTGTGGCACGTGGGCCGCCCGGTGCCCGAGCCGGCCGCCGTGGAGCGGGCCGCGCGGCTACTGCGCGGGGCGCGCAGGCCGCTGATCGTGGCCGGCGGCGGGGCTGTGTACTCCGGTGCCGAGACCGCGCTGCGCGCGTTCGCCGAGGGCACCGGGATCCCGGTCGCGGACACGCACGCCGGCAAGGGCGCGGTGCCGTGGGACCACCCCTGCTCGGTCGGCGGCATCGGCTCCACCGGGTCGTATGCGGCCAACGAGCTCGCCAAGGATGCGGACGTCGTCGTGGGCATCGGCACCCGCTACTCCGACTTCACCACCGCCAGCCACACCGTCTTCGGCAACCCGGATGTCACGTTCGTCAACCTCAACGTCGCCCGCCTCGACGCCGTGAAGCATTCGGCGGAGCCGCTGGTCGCGGATGCGCGGCTGGGCATCCAGGCCCTCGCCGGGGCACTCACCGAGTGGGAGGTCTCGGCGGAGTACCGCGCGAGGACCCGCGAACTGATCGCCCGGACCCGGGAGATCGAGGAGGGCTGCTTCAAGGTCGGCCATGGTCCGCTTCCGGCGCAGACCGAGATCCTCGGCGCACTGAACGAGGTCCTGGACGACCGTGCCGTGGTCATCAACGCCGCCGGGTCGATGCCGGGTGATCTGCAGCAGCTGTGGCGGGCGCGGGACCCCAAGGCCTACCACGTCGAGTACGCCTACTCCTGCATGGGCTACGAGGTCGCCGCCGGTGCCGGCGCGAAGATGGCCGACCCCTCCCGCGAGGTCGTCGTCCTGGTCGGTGACGGCTCGTACCTGATGATGGCTCAGGAAATCGTGACCATGGTCTCCGAGGGCCTGAAGGTCATCATCGTCCTGGT
>NZ_JBIAPU010000067.1:0-1260 GCF_042888465.1 Streptomyces sp. NPDC002888
TGGGAGCCGAGGAACGCCGTACGGCTCTGGGGCTGGGTCCGACCTCGGTGGTCGTGCTGCTGAGCACCGAGGGCACGGCCGCAAACCCGCACTCCGGGTCGGCAGCGTGCTGACCCACTTCGTGGCCGCGACCGGTGTCCTTGGGCTGCTGACCGTCGTGCCCGGCCCGGACATGGCGGTGGTGACCCGACGCGCGCTCGTGGCGGGCCCCGGGGACGCGCTGCGTACCGTGGGCGGGATCGCGACCGGGCTGGTGATCTGGGGTGCGCTGACCGTGGCAGGGCTCGCGGCCGTGCTCGCCTCCTCGCCTGCGGCCTACTTGACGGTCAAGCTTCTCGGCGCTGGCTACCTGGTGTTCCTGGGCGGGCAGGCGTTGTGGCAGCATCGCCGCTCGGCGCCGGCCGGCCATGGGGGTCCCCCCGCTCGAGCGAAGCCGAGAGTGGGGGAGGATGCCAGTCCTGCCGTCGTCGGGAGCCCCTGGTGGACCGGCCTGGTCAGCAACGTCCTCAACCCGAAGATCGTCGTCTTCTACACCGGGCTGTTGCCCACGCTGGCACCGCCTGGGCTGCCGGCCGCCCGGGCCATGACGCTCCTCGTGCTCCTCCACACCACCCTCACCCTCGCCTGGCTGGGCGGCTACGTGCTCCTGCTGTCCAAGGCCGGGCCGGTCCTGAACAAGCCGCGGATCCGCCGTGCGCTGGGGCGGACCACGGGCGTCGCGCTGATCGGCTTCGGCCTCGCGGTCGCCAGCGCTTCCGGCTGACCAACACCTCACCACCCACCGTTTCCGACACCGCTTCAGGAGACAGGTCATGACGAGCTCCACCCCCGACAAGATCACCGTCAACGGCGACCGCCTGTGGCAGTCCTTGACGGACCTCGCCGAGATCGGCGCGTACGACGACGAGCGCACCGGCCTGCTCGGCGTCGACCGCCTGGCCCTGACCGACGCCGATGCGGCCGGCCGCCGCCAGGTCATCGAGTTACGTGGCCCTCGCCGAAGGCCACGCCAACCGTATTGCGACGGGGCCTCGCGGCGGACAGCACCGCCGCCGCATGTTGGCCCTTGATCTCCTCGATACGGGAGAACTCATCCAACGGCGCGGTGGCATGACGGCGCCCGAGCGCAGGCCCTGGCCGAGGGGGGGGGGGGGGGGGGGGGGGGGGGGGGGGGGGGGGGGGGGGGGGGGGGGGGGGGGGGGGGGGGGGGGGGGGGGGGGCGGGGGGCGGGGCGGGGGGGGGGGGGGGGGGGGGGGGCGG
>NZ_JBIAPU010000068.1:0-1241 GCF_042888465.1 Streptomyces sp. NPDC002888
ACCTGCTCGTCGGCACGGCCGAGGTATTCCACCTCGCCCTGGGCGTTCCAGCGCACCACGTCACCCGTGCGGTACAGCCGCTCCCCGCTGCCGTACGGCGAGGCGACGAACCGCTCCGCCGACAGACCGGGACGGCCCAGATACCCACGCGCCAGACCCGAACCCGCCAGATACAGCTCACCCGCCACACCCACCGGCACCGGCCGCAGCCGCGCATCCAGCACATACGCACTGGTACCGGCGACCGGACGGCCGATCGGCACCACACCCTCCACATCCCCCTCGGCGAACCACGCGGTCGCATACACCGTCGCCTCGGTCGGACCGTAGATGTTCGCCACCCGAACGCCCGGCAGCACGGCACGAATACCGGCCACCGTGTCAGCCGTCAGCGCCTCACCGGCCAGCACCACCACACCAGGCTCAACAGCAAGACCGCCACCGGCCACCACCTGCGCGAACGCCGACGGCACACCACTGACCAGACTCACCTCACCCACACCAGCATCCCGATCCGCCAACGCCAGCAGATCCTTGACCACCTCCACACTGCCGCCCGACACCAACGGACCGAACAACTCGAACACCGACACATCGAAGTTGAACGACGTCGACACCAGCACCCGCGCAAAGTCCGCACCACCGAACTCCACACCCGCCCACGCCAGCAGACCCGCAACCGAACGATGCTCAACCACCACACCCTTGGGCCGACCCGTCGAACCCGACGTATAGATCACATACGCCGGATGCGACGGCAACACGGCCGCACCCAGCGGCCCACCCGACAGACCAGCCAGCTCCTGCACCACAGCCGGCTCGTCCACCACCACCGCAGGCACCGAGCCCGGGACCACCCCGGCCACAGCACGCGACGTCACCACCACAACCGGCGCCGCATCCGCCAGCATGAACGCGACCCGCTCCACCGGATACTCCGGATCAACCGGCAGATACGCACCACCCGCCTTCACCACCGCCAGCAGCGCCACCACCGACTCGACACCACGCTCCAGGCAGACCCCCACCACCGACTCCGGGCCCACACCACGGCCCACCAGCAGCCGCGCCAGCCGGTTCGCCCGCGCATCCAACTCCGCATACGACAGCTCAACGCCCCCGGACACCACCGCCGGCGCATCAGGCGTCCGCGCCACCTGCGCCTCGAACAACGCCGGAAGCGTGCTCTCCTCAGCTTCCGCCGCGGCACCACTCCACTCGGCCAGCACCCGACGACGCTC
>NZ_JBIAPU010000069.1:0-1194 GCF_042888465.1 Streptomyces sp. NPDC002888
CGGAACTCGCCGCGCTCAAGCACGAGCTGGCGCAGGTCCGCGGAGTCGACGTGGAGGAGCTCCCCGAGGAGCAGGACCTCACCGCGCCCGTGGCGGCACAGCCCGAAAAGGCCTCCTGACCCACCGACACCCGGAAGGCACCGTCGTGAAGATCGCCCTCGACCCCTACATGATCCGCAACGTCCCCCTGCTCGAACTGCCCGCCGTGGTGTCCGAGTTGGGATATGAGTGGATCGAGCTCTCGCCCCGGGAGGACTTCATCCCGTTCTTCCGGCACCCGCGCGTGGACGACGGGACCGTACGAAAGTTCCGCAAGGCGCTGGATTCGGCGGGCGTCGGGATCTCGTCGCTGCTGCCGCTGTTCCGCTGGTCCGGCCCGGACGAGGACGCCAGGCAGGCCGCCGTACGGTACTGGAAGCGCTCCATCCAAATCGCCGCCGACCTCGGCGTGGACAGCATGATCTCGGAGTTCAACGGACGGCCGGAGGACTCCGACCGCAGCGAGGCGCAGTTCTGGAAGTCGCTGGACGAGCTGCTGCCGGTGTTCGAACGCGAGGGCATCAAGCTCACCCTCGAACCCCACCCGGACGACTTCATCGAGAACGGCTACGACGCGGTCAACCTGATCCGCGGGATCAACCATCCCCACGTCAGCTTCCTCTACTGCGCCCCGCACACCTTCCACATCGGCAACGACGCCCCCGGCATCATCAACTACGCGGGCGACCTCCTCACCCACGTCCACCTCGCCGACGCGTTCGACCACACCGCGTCCTCCGGCAACCGCTACATCCTCAACCCGCCGGGCACGCCGGCCCGCATCCACCAGCACCTCGACATCGGCGAGGGCGAGGTCGACTTCGACGAGCTCTTCCGCGCACTGCGCGCCAACGGCTTCGACGGCACGCTGACCGCCTGCGTCTTCGCCTGGGAGGAGCGCGCCAAGGAGTCCTCGGTGTTCATGCGGGAGAAGATCGCCGAGTACCTGGCCGCCCGGCCCTGACGGACCCGCGGTCGTCGATCGCGGGGCACGGTTCATCGCGACCGTTTTTTAAAGCGCTTTAAATCTAGAAGGGAAACCAGCGTGATGCCGTTCGAAGTGCTGACCATGGGCCGGGTCGGGGTGGATGTGTATCCGCTCCAGACCGGCGTGGGGCTCGCGGAGGTCACCTCGTTCGGCAAGTACCTGGGCGG
>NZ_JBIAPU010000070.1:0-1146 GCF_042888465.1 Streptomyces sp. NPDC002888
GCCGGGTGGTCGCGTCGGATGGTGTTGAGCCTGGTGATGAGGGGGGCGATGGTGCGGTTCTCGCGGGCGGCGGTGTCCCAGTCGCGGGGGCGCAGCTGGTATTTCTCGGAGTGGAGGTACTCCTCGCTGCCCTCGCGCTGGGGGGTGTTCTCGCCCAGTTCGTAGCCGCTGTAGATGCCCCAGGTGGGGGAGAGGGTGGCGGCCAGTACCGCGCGGACCTCGAAGGCGGCCCGGCCGCCGTGCTGGAGGTAGGCGTGCAGGATGTCGGGGGTGTTGGCGAAGAAGTTGGGCCGCATGTAGGAGGCCGCCTCACCCGACAGTTCGGTGAGGTACTCCGTGAGTTCCTGCTTGCTGGTGCGCCAGGTGAAGTAGGTGTACGACTGCTGGAAGCCGATCTGGGCCAGGGTGTGCATCATCGCCGGCCGGGTGAAGGCCTCGGCCAGGAAGATGACGTCGGGGTCGGTGCGGTTGATGTCGGCGATCACCCGCTCCCAGAACACGACCGGTTTGGTGTGCGGGTTGTCGACGCGGAAGATCCGCACGCCGTAGGACATCCAGTGCCGCAGGACGCGTACCGTTTCGGCGATGAGGCCGTCCAGGTCGGCGTCGAAGGCGATGGGGTAGATGTCCTGGTACTTCTTCGGCGGGTTCTCCGCGTGGGCGATGGTGCCGTCGGGGCGGTGGTGGAACCACTCCGGGTGCTTGTGCACCCAGGGATGGTCGGGTGAGCACTGCAGGGCGAAGTCGAGGGCGATCTCCAGGCCGAGCCCCGCGGCCTCCTGTACGAACCAGGCGAAGTCCTCGATCGTGCCGAGGTCGGGGTGGACGGCGTCGTGTCCGCCTTCGGGGGAGCCGATCGCCCAGGGCACGCCGACGTCCTCGGGTCCGGCGGAGAGGGTGTTGTCGGGGCCCTTGCGGAAGGTGTGGCCGATGGGGTGGACCGGGGGCAGGTAGACCACGTCGAAGCCCATGCCCGCGATGGCCGGAAGTCGCCGTGCGGCGGTGCGGAAGGTGCCGTGGGGGCGCTCGGGGGTGCCCTCGGAGCGCGGGAAGAACTCGTACCAGGCGCCGTACAGGGCCCGCTCCCGCTCGACCTGCAACGGCAGGGGGTCCGAGGAGGTCACCAACTCCCGCAAGGGGTAACGG
>NZ_JBIAPU010000071.1:0-1041 GCF_042888465.1 Streptomyces sp. NPDC002888
TCGTAGCCGGTGAACCGGTCGTCGATCTCGAAGACCGAACCCGCCAGCCCCGCCCGGTTCATCGAACCGAAGACACTCTTGCCGTCGAGAACCCCGAGCAGGAGCAGGTCCTCCAGGATGTCGGCGGTGCCGAGGACACCCGTCACGCCCGGTCGCTCCAGCGCGACGCACATCCTTTCGAGCAGCTCGAAGCGGTCGGCCATCGCGGACGGATCGTCGCCCACCGCGTTGGCGCCGCGCGCCGGGTGGTCGGCGGCGATGATCATCGCCTTGCCGTGCTCGCCGAGCAGCGAGGTCGCCCTGACGCGCCGGGCGGCCGCCGCCGCTATGGCACCGGGGTCCTTGACCCTGGCGTCCACGATCCGGCTCACCTTGTCGGACTGCACTGCCTCACACCTCTCGGGTTGCTTCGTCGTGGGGGGTTTCGCCGTGCTGGGCGTGGCTCGCGGTGGCGAGCTTCGCCTCCACCTCGGTCTCGGTCGGCATGGCGTCGGAGCAGGCCAGCTCGCCGGCGACCAGGGCGCCCGCCGCGTTGGCGAACGACACGGTGCGGCGGGTGTCCCACCCGGACAGCAGACCGTGGCAGAGCGCCCCGCCGAAGGCGTCACCGGCGCCGAGGCCGTTGACGACGTCCACCGGGACCGGTGGGATCTCGGCGGCCGAGCCGTCCCGGCCCACCGCCAGCACCCCCTTCGGTCCCTGCTTCACCACCGCCAGCTCGACCCCCGCCGCGAGCAGCGCCTTCGCCGCCGTATACGGCTCACGCTCACCGGTGGCGACCTCGCACTCGTCGACGTTGCCGACCGCGACCGTCGTATGGCGCAGCGCCTCGGCGTAGTACGTACGGGCCTCGGACGGGTCTGCCCAGAACATCGGCCGCCAGTCCAGGTCGAACACCGTCGGCCCCGTCTTCGCCCGGTGCGCCAGCGCGGCCAGCGTGGCCGAGCGGCTCGGCTCCTCGCTCAGCCCCGTCCCGGTGACCCAGAAGACGCGTGCGTCGCGCACCGCGTCCAGATCCAGCTCCCCGGCGTCGATGTCCAG
>NZ_JBIAPU010000072.1:0-1034 GCF_042888465.1 Streptomyces sp. NPDC002888
TCATGCTCCAGCAACTCCGCCAACTGGTCACGTATCGCCGACACCGCGTCCAGAACACCGAGCTCATCCGTCCGCACCCGCACCGGCAGCGTGTTCATGAACGGCCCCGGCACCCGGTCCGAGGCGCCGCTCGCGTTCATCCGGCCGAACAGCACGGTGCCGAAGACGACATCGTCCCGCCCCGCCATCACCGCGAGCGCCCGCGACCAGGCGACGTGCATCACCGTCGCCGCGCTCGCGCCGAGCCGGCGGGAAACCTCGCGCAGCCGCAGGTCCAGCTCGGGCTCGAACGCCACCTTGGCGCGCACCACACCGGCCCCGTCGCCGCGCACGTTCACTGCGCCGTACGGTGCGGTGCCCTCGGTGACGTCCGCCAGCAGACGGGTGAAGTAGCGCTCGTGCCCGGCGGTGTCCGCCCCGGTCCGCGCCTGCGCGACGAAGTCACGGAACGGCAGCGGCTCCGGAAGCTCGTCGGCCCGGCCGTTGACGAACGCGTCCAGTTCGGAGAGCAGCACCTCGAGTGCGGTGTGGTCCTGGACGATGTGGTGGAGCCGCACCAGGGCCACCCAGCCCTCGGTCCCGGGGAGGGGCGCGACATGGGCGGTGATCAGGGGCGCCTGGGC
The DNA here is from genome assembly GCF_042888465.1 of Streptomyces sp. NPDC002888. Taxonomy (NCBI): domain Bacteria; kingdom Bacillati; phylum Actinomycetota; class Actinomycetes; order Kitasatosporales; family Streptomycetaceae; genus Streptomyces; species Streptomyces sp. NPDC002888. Next base: position 624 of record NZ_JBIAPU010000072.1, read on the forward strand.
GAGGTCCATCGACAGGCCGACGCCGGTCAGCAACTGCTCGACCACATCGGAGTCGTCCGGGTCCAGGGCCACTTCCGTGACCGGCAGTTCGGCGTTGCGCCACACCACCTGGACGGGCGTGCGCAGCCCGTCCCACACGATGCCCGTGCGCAGGATGTCATGGCGGGCGACCACCTGCCGCAGGGCGTTCAGGAAGCTGTCCAGCCACTCACGCGAGCTGAACTCCATCACGGTGGGCATCACATAGGCGTCGTCCTCGTCGTCGGCGAGGAGGTGGTGGAAGAGCAGGCCCTCCTGGAGCGGGGCGAGCGGATAGACGTCCGCGATGTTCGCGGCGCCGCCCTCCACCGTGGCGACGACCCGCTCGATCTCCTCTGCCGTCAACTCGACCAGCGGAAGCATCTCCGGCGT